>NZ_JBFUAF010000002.1:0-439751 GCF_056406415.1 Arthrobacter sp. P1_C12_2
GGGCCGGGGCGCGCGCTTGCCGGCGGCCAGGGCGGCCCGGGCCGCCCGGGCCGCCGGCACGGGGAGCCGCAGCGCCAGCCGCTGCAGCAGCGGCATCGCCGGAATCAGTTCAACGGAGACGATGCTTTGCAGCCCGACGTCGGACGGCAGTTGACGGACCTTGTCAACGGCCTTGTCCCAGACGACGGCGACGGTGGCGCCGTGGTCCTCGAACTGGTGGCGCAGCTCGCGGTCTGTATATAAGGGATTGTGTTCGACGACCACGGCGCCCAGCCGCAGCGCCGCGTGGAACGCGATGATGTGTTGCGGGCAGTTCGGCAGGACCAGCGCCACACGGTCACCGGGCCGGACGCCGAGCTTCCTCAGGCCCGCGGCCGCCTTGTTGATGGCGGCGCCCAGTTCGCGGTAGCTGGTGCGCGCCCCGAAGAATTCCAGCGCGGTCTTCTTCCCATAGCGCCGGACGGACGCGTCCATCAGATCGACCAGGGACCCTTCCGGGAGCTTGAGGCTGGCGGGAACTCCGGGGCTGTAGTGGCGGGTCCAGGGGCGGTCGGGACGCCGGGGCTCCGCGGATGTGGTGCTCATGGTGTGTCCTTGCCACTGGGCTGCGCCGGGCTGCCGGCCTCGGGCCCGGCGGGGCCCGTCAGGAAATCCTACCGGGGCGGCCCCGCACGGACGCGCGCCGCGGTAGGGCCGACGGCGGCAACCGGTGCGGGCCCACGGCGGCGGGGAGCGCGGGCCCGGAGGTGACTTTTGGCCCTTGGCACCCGGCGGGCCCGGGCGGAAGCTGGGGCGTACACCGCGAACCGCAGGTCCGTGCACTTCGCTGGGCCGCTCAGGTCACAGGTTCGCGCACTTCACAGGTTCGCGCGCAATCTAGAGGTCCACGGGAGCGCCATGAAGCACCAGCAGCCGAGCGACATCGAGGATCCGCGATGAACCCCGTAGCCGTCACCCGGACCACCGTGCTGAAGGAGATCCATGATCTCGCCCGGCCGCTGAAAACCGATCGGGACCTCAACGGCCTCGTGCGGCGCGCGGCCGACTGCCGTTTTGTGGCCATCGGCGAGGCCTCGCACGGCACGCACGAGTTCTACACCTGGCGCGACACCCTCAGCAGGCGGCTCATCGCGGAGGAAGGCTACAACTGGATCGGGGTGGAAGGGGACTGGCCCGACTGCTGGCGCATCAACCGCTGGGTCCGCGGCCAGGAGGGGAAGGACAAGGGCGTCCACGCGCTGCTGGCCGGCTTCGAACGCTGGCCGACCTGGATGTGGGCCAACGAGGAAGTTGCCGCGTTCCTGGACTGGCTGCGCAGCTGGAACCTGGCCAGGCCGCTGGACAAGCGTGTCGGGTTCTACGGACTGGATGTCTACTCGCTCTGGGATTCGCTGCGCGAAATTATCGGCTGGCTGGAGGAGAACGTTCCGGACGCCGTGCCTGCGGCCGAGCGTGCCTGGCAGTGTTTCGTGCCCCATCACGAGGACCCGCACCAGTACGCCTGGAGCACGCGGCTGGTGCCGCAGTCCTGCGAGCCTGACGTCGTGGCCCTCCTGACCGAGGTCAGGAACCGGGCTTTCAGCCCCGGCCGCCACGAGGAGGATGCCTTCGACGCCGTCCAGAACGCTGAAGTCGCGGCCAACGCCGAGCACTACTACCGCATCATGGTCCGCGGCGACCGGCAGTCCTGGAACGTCCGCGACCACCATATGGCCGACACCATCGACCGGGTCAGCAGGCACCTCGGACCGGCGTCGAAGGGCCTGATCTGGGAACACAACACGCACATCGGGGATGCCCGGGCCACCGACATGGCGGAGGACGGCCTGGTCAACGTCGGGCAGTTGCTGCGCGAACGCCACGCGGTCGAAGGGGTGCTGTTGGTCGGCTTCGCAGCCCACCGCGGCTCCGTGATCGCCTCCGACGGGTGGGGCCGCCCCGAACGCATCCTTACGGTGCCGGAAGCACGTCCGGGCAGCCACGAAGACTTCCTGCATCAGGCCCTGGGCGTGCCGTCAGTGCTGGAGTTCGGCGACGACCGGACCGGGCCGTGGCTTTCGACACGGCTTGGGCACCGGGCGATCGGCGTCGTCTACCACCCGGAAAGGGACGCCGGAAACTACGTTCCGACCCGGATGGGGGAGCGCTACGATGCCCTCATCTGGCTGGAACACACGGCAGCGCTGCGCCCGGTGCACCACGAGGGGCCGCCCCGGGAGCCGGAATTCGAGACAGAGCCCACCGGATTCTAGGCCGGTGGGGATTCCAGGAAAGCGGGAATCAGGATGAGCAAAGCAATCATCGTCGGTTTCAACGGGTCCGCAGGCAGCGACGCCGCATTGAGCTGGGCCCTTGAGCGGGCCGCCCGGGACAAGCTCCCGGTCATCATCGTCCACGCGGTGGACGACCGGTGGATGTCACCGGATTTCCAGTACCACGAGATCATCCGGGAATCGGGGATGGAGCTGCTTCGGCAAGCCCAGGCGAACGCCAGCGGGCAGGCCCCGGACGTCACGGTGGACATCCAGCTCCGTCATGGCAGCGGAGGCTCAGTGCTGCGGGAGGTATCCAAGCAGGCAGCCATCCTGGTGGTCGGCGGGCATGACAAGCGTTGGCTGGACGGCGGTCCCATGACGGACCGCGCCCTGCAAGTTGTCTCGGCCTCGGAATGCCCGGTAGCCGTCGTACCGGTGAAACGGGGAACGGGGGACCGGGGCGTGGTGGTCGGCGTGGACGGTTCCGAGGAGTCGCTGCAGGCCGTCGCCTTCGCGGCCGCGGAAGCCGACCTGGGCGGCGATGACCTCACCGTGGTCCTCGCCTTCAAGAACCCGGCCCGGTGGGTCGAGAAACAGCGGCCCTCCAGCGGCCTTGCCGAGAGTATGGTCGAAAAGGACCGGATCGTGCTGGCCGAGTCGGTTGCCGGCCTCAGCGGGGCATATCCGGACTTGACAGTTCAGCAGCGTCTGGAAACGAACACCGAACCGGCGAAAGCACTCGTCGATATAGCCGCCGGAGCCAGGCTGCTGGTGATCGGAAGCCGCGGACGCGGCGCGTTCTCCCGGACGGTGCTCGGCTCCACGGCGCATGCTGTCCTGCTGAGCGTGCCTTGCCCCACCATCGTCACGCGGGTGCACAGGGTCAAGCACGGGGACTGACGCCCGGCAGGGAATCCGTTGTCCCGGCCCGGCCCGTGACCGGCGGTTAGCCCGCGCCCGGGGAGGGGGCTTTTCGCCGCCGCCGCCGGATGGGAGGATGATGCCGTGGACCCCTTCTTCAATTTCGTCACTCACTTTTGGTGGCTCGTCTTTCCCCTCAGCGGACTGGCCGGCGGGTGGGCGCGGTCCTGGTCCAAAGCTGCTGAACGCCGGCACCGCCGCCGCGTGGAGCTCTACACGCTCAAGAACCAGGCGGCGCAGGCAGAGCAGGCGAGCCAGGCCGACGTGCTGGCACTCATGAAGGCGCACGACACCGTCAACAAGCGCTGGCTGGACTACGAACTCGACGTGGGGAAGCTGATCGACTATCCGGTCATGACGGATGTCCGCGAGCCCCTCACCGTGGCTTTCCTCCGGGCCAAGCGCGAGGCCGACGGGCTGCGCCCCGCCGCCCCCGCAGAGGTCAGGACCGCCGCCCGGCTTGCGGAGTACCGGGCGGCCGTGACCAGTTTTGAACTCGCATTCGACGTCGCCGAACGGGAAGCCAAACGGATCAGGGACAGCAAGTTCACGGGGCCGGAACGCCAGCGGCTGGAGACTGCCCGGAAGCTCCTGCGGATCGCATCGGACGCGGCCGCGACTCCCGCCGAGCGCCAGACGGCCTACCGGCGCGCCCGCCGGGAACTCGACGGGCTCATCGTGCTGCCGGAGGCGACGCTCGCAGCACTTGAGGACAGGATCGCGTCGATGCTCGACGCCGGTCCGGCGCCGGACGTCCGGCGGACCGTCTAAGCCGCGCCGCGTCCGGCGCGACGCCCGCTGTGACCGGCATCGCACCGCCGCTGTGAATGCCCCCGGCCGCACCGGCGGCCCGATTTTAGGGACTTCTGGCACGTTTTGCCCAGCCGTCATTCCCACGTACCATCGATAAGGTTTCAAGCTGCGTAAGTGACCACCGCGAGTTCATCGGGACAGACACCGGATGAACGTGGAGGCCCTGCGGCACAGGGGACGTGAAACTGGCTGACCATGGACACTTCAGATTGGGCAACAGGTGGAAATCACCGTAATGGTGGCGCTAGTGATATCGCTGGCGCTGTTCTTCGACTTCACGAACGGATTTCATGACACCGCGAACGCCATGGCTACGCCCATCGCGACCGGCGCCATCAAACCGAAAACAGCAGTTGCCCTGGCGGCGGTGCTGAACCTTGTGGGAGCGTTCCTTTCCACGGAAGTCGCCAAGACCGTTTCGGGCGGCATCATCAAGGAGGGCGCGGACGGTGTCCAGATCACGCCGGACATCATCTTCGCCGGGCTGATGGGCGCCATCCTCTGGAACATGATCACCTGGCTCAAGGGCCTGCCGTCCAGTTCCTCGCATGCTCTCTTCGGCGGCCTGATTGGCGCGGCGATCGCCGGCATCGGCATCCACTCGGTCAACTTCGAGTCGCTCATGCAGAAGGTCATTCTTCCCGCAGTGTTCGCCCCGATCATCGCCGGTGGAGTCGCCTACTTGTGCACGCGCCTGGCGTACGCCCTGACCGCCCGCCATGACCCGGAAACCGGGGACAAGCTCACGCAGAAGCGCGGCGGATTCCGGACCGGCCAGATCTTCACGTCCAGCCTCGTGGCGCTGGCCCACGGCACCAACGACGCCCAGAAGACCATGGGCATCATCACCCTGGTCCTGATCTCGGCAGGCCATCAGGCTACCGGCTCCGGCCCCGAGTGGTGGGTCATCACGGCCTGTGCCCTCGCCATCGCGATCGGCACCTACGCCGGCGGCTGGCGGATCATCCGCACCATGGGCTCCGGACTCACCGAGGTGAAGCCGGCCCAGGGATTCGCCGCCGAGTCCAGCACCGCCAGTGCCATCTTGGCCTCGTCGCACTTGGGCTTCGCCCTCTCCACCACGCAGGTGGCCTCCGGTTCAGTCATCGGCTCCGGGATGGGACGCCGCGGAACCACCGTGCGGTGGGGAACCGCCGGGAGGATTGCGATCGGCTGGCTGTTCACACTCCCCGCGGCCGGGATTGTGGGTGCACTGACTGCCATGCTCGTGCAGACCGGACCCATTGGAGTGATCATCGCGGCCGTCGCCGGCACCGCCGCCGTGGCTTATATGTTCGTGCATTCGCGCAAATCCCACGTCGGCCACCACAATGCCGTCCAGATCGAGGAAGTCGGCCAGGCCGTGCAATTCCGTAAGAAGAAGTCCCTCGCTAAGGCGATCAAGAACGGGGACGCAAAGCGATGAAGTGGTTGGAACTGCTCAGCGTGGCCGGAGCCACGCTTCTGTCCGCGGTGACCGTCGTCGTCCTCTACGCCCTGGGTGTCCGGCTCACCGCCATCGCGGGCGACATCCGGAACTCGCCGGCGTCATGGACCCGGCCGCTCGCTTACGCATGCTTCGCCGTGTGCGGCGTTGCAGTCCTCTTCGGGCTCTACCTGATCATTCCCTACTTCCACAAGTAAGCCGCCCTGCGCACGCAGTAAGGCCGGGGCACGGCCGTGCGTCGGCGCGTCCGCACAGCAGGGCGTCCGGGGGATGGGAACCGGGCACCGCATTGGCTACGCTGGGGCCATGGTGAGCTTCCAGTACTTCGTGGCGTCCTCACTCGACGGGTTCATCGCCACCGCCGGGGACAATCTGGACTGGCTGCTCCAGTTCGACGGATTTGAGGGCGGTCAGGACAGCTACGACGCGTTCATGTCCGACGTCGGCTGCATCGTCATGGGCGGCGAGACCTTCGCGTGGCTTCGGGAGCATGAACCGGACGCGTGGCCGTATCCGGGCACACCCTGCTGGGTCTTCACCCGCCACGAACACTCCGCCCCGAAGGGCGCCGATGTGACGTTCGTGCGCGGGGCCGTCGGCGAGTTTGTGGACGACCTCAAGGAAGCGGCCGGCGGCCGGAACATCTGGGTTGTGGGCGGCGGCGTCCTCGCAGCGCAGTTCGCGGACGCCGGGCTGCTGGACGAACTGATTGTCTCGGTCATCCCCGTGGTCCTGGGCAGCGGCAAACCGTTGCTGCCCATGACGGGCCCGACGCCGCCGCTGGAGTTGACTTCCTCGCGCACCTTGGGCCGGGGCATCGTGGAGCTGCGGTACCGTGTCCCGGCCCGGACGTAGCCGGCTCCGGCGCCGCCGGCGGCCGGTCGCCTAGCGCGCGATATCGCGGATGAGGTTCGTGATCCGGGCGGTGGAGAGCCGCCGGCCGTGCTCATCGGTCATCACGATCTCGTGGGTGGCGAGTGTCCGGCCGAGGTGGATGGCCGTGCAGGTGCCGGTGACGGTGCCCTCGGAGATCGCCCGGTGGTGCGTCGCTCCGACCTCGATCCCCAGCGCCTGCCGGTTGGGACCGGCGTGCATGCCCGCGGCGAAAGAACCCAGGGTTTCGGCCAGGACCACGTGCGCCCCGCCGTGCAAGATGCCGGCCACCTGGGTGTTCCCCTCCACCGGCATGGTGGCCACGGTGCGCCCCGGACTCATCTCCAGGAAGCGGATCCCCATCTTCACCACCAGGGCTCCGACGCCGTACTGGCCAAGCCAATCGTGCATCTCCTCGGGAACCCCGGCCGCCGCGAGCTCGGCCGCGTAGGGGCCGGGCGTGAAATTGTCCATCATGGGAACTAGGCTGGCACCTGTGAGCGAAACTACCAAACCGGCCCTTGCCCCCCTTTCTGCAGACACTGCAGCAGACCTTGCAGCAGACCTTCTCCCGGCAAGTGAACCGGATTCAGTGGTTGCGGCCAAGCCCGCCGGAAAATCCAGCCGGGCCGCGGCGTCGGTTTCCGCCACCGAGGCGCCCGTGATTCCCATCACGGACCAGCCGCGGCTGCTCGTGCTCGATGGTCACTCCATGGCGTTCCGGGCGTTCTTCGCCCTGCCCGCGGACAAGTTCTCCACCGCCACGGGCCAGCACACGAACGCCGTTCACGGCTTCACATCCATGCTGATCAACCTGATCAAGGAGCAAAAGCCCACCCACGTGGCGGTGGCGTTCGACGTCTCCGACGACACGACGCACCGTAAGGCCGAGTACAGCGAGTACAAGGGCGGACGCAATGAGACCCCGCGGGAAATGAGCGGCCAGATCGACCTCATCGACAAGGTCATGGGCGCCTGGGGCATCAAGACCATCAAAATGCCCGGCTGGGAAGCCGACGACATCCTGGCCACTCTCGCCGCCATGGGGGAAAAGGCCGGTTACGAGGTGCTTCTGGTCTCAGGCGACCGCGATGCCTTCCAGCTCATCACGGACAACGTATTTGTCCTGTACCCCAAGAAGGGCGTCAGCGATATTCCCCGCATGGACGCGGACGCCATCCAGGAGAAGTATTTCGTCAGCCCCGCCCAGTACTCGGACCTCGCCGCCCTGGTGGGGGAATCCGCGGACAACCTCCCCGGCGTTCCCGGCGTCGGGCCCAAGACGGCAGCGAAATGGATCAACCTTTACGGCGGTCTCGAGGGGGTCCTGGAGAACCTCGACGCGATCGGCGGGAAGGTGGGGGACTCGCTCCGCGAATATGTGGACGACGTCAAGCGCAACCGGCGGCTCAACCGGCTGCACACCGATCTGGACCTGCCCGTGACACTGGACGAGCTCGCGGACCCACGGCCGGACCAGGCCGCCCTCGAGGAGCTGTTCGACACCCTCGAATTCAAGACCATCCGCACCCGGCTCTTTGCTCTCTACGGAAGCGAAGTTGCCGAAGCCGAGCGGGAAAGCCTGGAAACCCCGGAGTTCGTGACCCCGGCGGACGCAGCGGAGCTCGGCGCCTTCCTGGCCGCCGGTGCCGGTAAGCGCTCCGCTGTGGCGGTCGACCTTGTGCCCGGCCGGATCGGCGAGGACGCCGCCGCGGTGGCGATCGTCCGTGACGGCGCCGCCGTCTACATCGACCTGGCCAGCCAGGACGCTGCCGCCGAAAACGTCCTGGCGGCGTGGCTGCGTGACGCCCAGGCGCCCAAGGTGGTGCACGGGTTCAAGGCTGCCCTGAAGGCCCTGACCGCCCGCGGACTGGAACTGGAGGGCGTGGTGGATGACACCTCCATCTCCGGCTACCTGATCCAGCCGGACCGCCGCAGCTATGAACTCGCCGAGCTGGCGCAGCATCACCTCAACATCTCGGTGTCCACCGAGGCCGCCAAGGCAGGCCAGCTGGAGCTGGCATTCGACGGCGACGACGCCGCCGCTGCCGGCGCGCTGGTGCACGTGGCCGCCGTCGTCCAGGCCTTGAGCCGCTTCTTCGAATCAGAACTGAAGGAACGACAAGCCCAGGACCTGCTCACCACGCTGGAACTGCCCGTCAGCCGGGTGCTCGCCGATATGGAACTCGCGGGAATCGCCATCGACATGCCCCGCATGGACGAGCAGGTGTCGGACCTGGCCAAGGTGATCGACAACGCCCAGGAGCTGGCGTTCGCCGCGATCGGCCACGAGGTCAACCTTGGTTCGCCGAAGCAGCTCCAGACCGTGCTGTTCGACGAACTTCAGTTGCCGAAAACCAAGAAAATCAAGTCCGGCTACACCACCGACGCCGCCTCGCTCAAGAACCTGCTGGAAAAGACCGGGCACGAATTCCTGGTCCAGCTGATGGCGCACCGCGAGTCGTCGAAGCTGCGCCAGATGCTGGAGTCGCTGAAGAAGTCCGTCACGGAAGACGGCCGGATCCACACCACCTACGCGCAGAACGTCGCAGCCACGGGCCGGATCTCCTCCAACAACCCCAACCTCCAGAACATCCCGATCCGCAGCGAGGAAGGCCGGCGCGTCCGCGGCATCTTTGTGGTCAGCGAGGGCTACGAGTGCCTGCTCTCCGCGGACTACTCGCAGATCGAAATGCGGATCATGGCGCACCTCTCGGGCGACGCCGGCCTGATCCAGGCCTACAAGGACGGCGAAGACCTCCACCGGTTTGTGGGCTCGAACATCTTCCATGTGCCCACTGACCAGGTGACGAGTGCCATGCGGTCCAAGGTCAAGGCGATGTCCTATGGCCTCGCGTACGGGCTGACATCATTCGGTCTGTCCAAACAGCTGGAGATCTCCGTTGATGAGGCGCGGACCCTCATGAAGGACTACTTTGACCGGTTCGGCGCCGTCCGCGACTACCTCCGCGGCGTGGTGGACCAGGCCCGGATCGACGGCTACACCGCCACCATCGAGGGGCGCCGGCGCTATCTCCCGGACCTGACCAGCACCGACCGTCAGCTGCGCGAAAACGCGGAACGCATCGCGCTGAACTCTCCAATCCAGGGATCGGCGGCTGACATCATCAAGCGCGCCATGCTGGGCGTGCATGCGGAACTGGCGGCACAGGGCCTGAAATCGCGCATGCTGCTGCAGGTCCATGATGAACTTGTCCTCGAAGTCGCGACGGGCGAGCGCGAGGCCGTGGAGAAACTTGTGACCGAGCAAATGGGCTCGGCCGCGGACCTCAGCGTTCCGCTGGACGTCCAGATCGGCATCGGCTCCAGCTGGTACGAGGCGGGGCACTAACGCTTTACCGGTTTCGGCAGGTTTTTGTTCGGCAGGTTTTTGTTCCGGCGCTTGCCGGGACGCGAGATTCTCAGGGGGAGAAACACATGGCAGAAAAGTACGAGCTCAGGCGGTTCCGCGCGGTCGCGAAGGACGCGGCGGACTACGCGCAGGGCACCGCGTGGCTGCGCGGGGTCGGGATTGGTTTCTATGAGGAGCCGCGCAAAGACGACCTCGTGGACAAGATCATGGCCATGTATGTCGTGGACAACCGCGAGATCACCGGCGTCTACCAGGCCGACGGCGTCGCGGCCCACTCGCTGGCGGCCGACGTCCCGGTGGCGACTTTCGCCACCCTGCGCAAGGACCTGAACATCGGTTACGGCCGTCAGCTCGAAGCCCAGCTCGTCACGGCCGTCACGGTGCGCGGGACGCACCGCCGGCAGGGACTGCTCCGGCGGATGATGACCGAGGACCTCGCCGCGGCCAAGGCCGACGGCGTCGCGCTGGCGGCACTCACTGCCTCGGAGGCCTCGATCTATGGCCGGTTCGGCTACGGTGTGGCCACCTTCGAGCGGAGCATCAAGGTCGACACCGGGCCGCGTTTCCGGCTGCGCCATGCGCCGGTCGGATCGGTGGAGATTGCCGACCGCAAAGTCCTGCTGGAACTGGCCCCCGAAGTTTTTGGACGGGTCCACGGTTCAATGCCTGGATCGATCTCGCGGCAGGAGGCCTACCGGCTGCGGTCCTCGGGCATGCTCGGCCGTGACGGCGGCGAGGACGAGGCAATCCGCTGCGCCCTGCACTACGACGCCGCCGGCACCGTGGACGGGTACGTCTCCTATAAGTTCGCCGGGTGGGACACCAAGCCCTACACCATGGAGATCGTGGACCTCGTGGCCGCGACTGACGCCGCGTACCTGGAATTGTGGCAGTTCCTCGGCAGCATCGACCTCGTGGATCGGATCAGCTGGCAGGAAGCGCCGGTGGACGACGCCCTGGTCTGGGCGCTCGAGGACCCCCGCTGCGTCGAGGCCTCGGACCACCGGGACATGCTGTGGCTGCGCGTCCTGGACCCGGCCCGGGTGCTGGGGGCCAGGCGCTACTCGGCCGACGGGACACTCATTCTCGCGATCAGGGACGGTCTCGGCTTCGCGGCCGGCACCTTCGCCCTCACGGTCAGCGGGGGAGAGGCCACGGTGACGTCGGCTCCGGAGGCTGAACCGGACCTCTCGCTTGATGTCGCGGACCTTGGTTCCATCTACCTGGGGGCCGTCTGTCCCGTGACCCTGAAGGCTGCCGGCCGGATCAGCGAGCACACGGCCGGGGCGGCGCTGACAGCGCGGCTCATGTTCGCCGTCGAACGCTCACCGCACTGCCTCACGCACTTCTAGGCGTCCGGCCCGCTTCCGGCGCGACGGGCGACGCGGAAGGCCCATGCGCTTTGACCGGCGTTCGCGTAAACGACTAGACTAAACGGGCGCGTACTACGTGCGCGCATCTACAATCCACAAAATCAGGATGACCCGGCGGATCGCTTGCTGTGATGCCGTGCTCTTGGCCTGCATTCCATAATGCCGGCGAAGCGGTTTGCCTGACCGACTAACTATCCACAACGGAGCCCCTACTACATGACCATCACCTCAACCGAGAAGCCCGGTACCCCCGTAGTCGCCATTAACGACATCGGTACCGCTGAGGACTTCCTCGCAGCTGTCGACGCCACCATCAAGTACTTCAACGACGGAGACCTCGTCGAAGGTACCGTCGTCAAGGTCGACCGCGACGAAGTTCTGCTCGACATCGGTTACAAGACCGAAGGTGTCATTCCCTCCCGCGAGCTTTCCATCAAGCACGACGTTGACCCCGGAGACGTCGTCTCCGTTGGCGATCAGGTCGAAGCCCTGGTGCTCACCAAGGAAGACAAAGAAGGCCGCCTGATCCTCTCCAAGAAGCGTGCTCAGTACGAGCGTGCCTGGGGCGACATCGAGAAGGTCAAGGAAGAAGACGGTGTTGTCACCGGTACCGTCATCGAGGTTGTCAAGGGTGGTCTTATCCTCGACATCGGTCTGCGCGGCTTCCTGCCCGCATCCCTCGTCGAGATGCGCCGTGTGCGCGACCTCGCTCCGTACATCGGTCAGCAGATCGAAGCCAAGATCATCGAGCTGGACAAGAACCGCAACAACGTTGTGCTTTCCCGCCGTGCATGGCTCGAGCAGACCCAGTCCGAGGTCCGATCCACGTTCCTCAACAAGCTGGAAAAGGGCCAGGTTCGTCCCGGCGTCGTTTCCTCCATCGTCAACTTCGGTGCCTTCGTGGACCTGGGCGGCGTAGATGGCCTGGTTCACGTTTCCGAGCTGTCCTGGAAGCACATCGACCACCCGTCCGAGGTTGTCGAAGTTGGCCAGGAAGTCACCGTCGAGGTTCTCGAGGTCGACCTGGATCGCGAGCGCGTCTCCCTGTCGCTCAAGGCTACGCAGGAAGATCCGTGGCAGACCTTCGCCCGCACCCACGCCCTCGGCCAGGTTGTTCCGGGTAAGGTCACCAAGCTGGTTCCGTTCGGCGCGTTCGTTCGCGTTGAAGACGGCATCGAAGGCCTGGTCCACATCTCCGAGCTCGCCGTGCGCCACGTTGAGCTGGCCGAGCAGGTCGTCTCCGTTGGTGACGAACTGTTCGTCAAGGTCATCGACATCGACCTCGAGCGCCGCCGCATCTCGCTCTCCCTCAAGCAGGCCAACGAGGGCGTCGACGCCGACAGCACCGAATTCGACCCGGCTCTCTACGGCATGGCCGCTGAGTACGACGAAGAGGGCAACTACAAGTACCCGGAGGGCTTCGACCCGGAGTCCAACGAGTGGCTTGAAGGCTACGAGAACCAGCGCGCAGCCTGGGAGCAGCAGTACGCTGACGCCCAGACCCGCTGGGAAGCACACAAGAAGCAGGTTGCCCAGCACGCTGCCGACGACGCTGCAGCTGCAACGTCCGGCGAGAGCGATTCCGGCACCACCAGCTACTCCTCCGAGCCCGCTGCAGCCGAGACCGGTGCAGGCACGCTTGCTTCGGACGAGGCTCTTGCCGCTCTGCGCGAGAAGCTGACCGGCAACTAATTGCCCGTGTTCCTCAGGGAGTCCGCTCCCTGGGGCCAGGCAGTTTGTAGCCTGAACTACCGCACCGTCACTGTGCGGTAGTTCAGATGCACAGCAAAGGTGGCCGTCCCCTCGGGGGCGGCCACTTTTCTTTGTGCCCCGGAGGACATGCTCATTCTTAGAGCTTTCCCGTGGGCATGTGCGGATTGTGCCCAGTCCTGGCCCCGGGCGCGGGACATGTCCATTGCTGGGAGGCCCGGGGCACGTGCTTCCTCCGGACATGCTCAATGTTCGGGCCGCCCTTGGGACATGCCCATTTTTCAAATCCTTCCCCGGGGGACATGCCCATTCCTGGTGCCCTCCCGTGGGCATGCGTGGATTGTGCCCAGTCCTGGCTCCGGGCGCGGGACATGCCCAGTGGTGGGATGCCCGCGCCACGTCCTGTCTCCGGGCATGCCCAATGATCGGGCTGCCCTTGGGACATGCCCAGTCTTGGAGGTGTCCCGTGGACCTATGAGTACCAAGCTGTTCCTCCCCGCGGCACGGACATGGCCCCGCGGCAGGCCGGGAGGTGGGCTCCTTGACGGCGGCCCGGCCCTGAGTGCAAACTCGGCGGGTTGAGATATTCGCAGCTGACGACGAGGGACTTCCATGGCTGATACTTCAGAAGCAGTTGAACCGCAGGACTCAGTCAGGGCCGCGGGTCCATGGCCGCGGGGCATCCATGCCGTCACCCTGTTCGTCGAAGACCTGGCCGCGACGAAGGGTTTCTACGAGTCAGTCTTCGGATTGCCTCTCATTTTCGAGGACGAAGTCTCAGCCGTCTTCAAGTTCGAGAACACGTTGATCAACCTGCTCAATGTCTCCGAAGCTCCCGAGCTCATCCAACCGGCCGCAGTCGCCAGCGCAGATTCCGGTGCCAGAATGCAGTTCACCATCGAAGTGGACGACGTCGACTCCATGTGCGCCGAGTTGACCGGCCGCGGCGTCGAGCTGCTCAACGGCCCAATGGACCGGCCGTGGGGTATCCGCACGGCCTGCTTCCGCGACCCTGCCGGGCATATCTGGGAAATAGCCCACTAGAAATTGGCTCAGGCGGACCGTCTTTGGTTCGCTCGACCGAGGGCATGCCATTGCTGGGTGCGTGGGATGGGCATAGGGGGGAATGGGCGCAGTGCTCGTGGCCACCGAGGGGCATGTCCAGTTCGCGTTCCGAATCCGGGGGTTGGCTGCGGGCGGGCATGTCCATTGCTGGGTGCGTGGGATGGGCATTGGGGGGAATGGGCGCAGTGCTCGCGGCCACCGGAGGGCATGTCCAGTTCTCGTTCCGAATCTGGGGGTTGGCTGCGGGCGGGCATGTCCAGTGGTGGGCGCGTGGGATGGGCATAGGGGGAGCGGGCACATTTCTCGCGACGAGGGTGGGGCATGTCCAGTCGTCATTCCGGACGCGGATGCCGGGCCGTCAGTGCAGCGGGATGTTGCCTTTGACGGGCACGGTCTCCGTCTCCGAGGCAGCACCGGCCACAAGCTCGGCGCCGGCGGATTTCAGCAATGCGAGGGCACTCACATTGCCGGCCGTCGTCTCGGCCACCAGGACGGCTGCCCCGGCCGACGCGGCGCGAGCCTTTACGAGCCGCAGCGCCTCGCGGCCCACACCACGGCCGCGGAAGCTCCGGGCCAGCCAGATTCCGGTTTCCAGCGCCCCGCCACGAGCCCCAGCACCAGCCCCAGCAAGCGCATCAGCCCCGCCTCCAGCCCCGCCGTCAACCGCCTCTGCCGGCTCCGTGTCCGTCCGCTTGAGCCGGACGGACCCTGCCAGCTGCCCGTCGCAGCTGATGGCCCAGCTCTTCTGCCCCGCGGGACCGTCCAGACCCGCTGCGGAGGCACGGTGGAATTCGCGGAACCAGCTGATCCGGTCGGTGTTCCAGCCGGCGGTCGTGCCCAACGGCGGGGTGACCTCGTCGGCGTCGGCGTCCCGGAGCGCAAGTTCCAGGAGCTGTTCGAGAACGTCCTCGCTGACATCAAGCAGCGCGACCGCGGGCACAGGCTCAGCTGATGGGGACATCGATCCACTCCGTTTCTCCGGGCAACAGCGATGCGCTGCCGGCTGACAAGGCGGCCACGCGGTCCGCGGCCCGGGCCAGTTCTTCCGGATCATCCGGCAGCGCCAGCCTCAGGACAGTAGTCTGCGCCTCGTAACGGGTTTCGGCCATGACATACCCCGCGGCGCGCAGATCGTTCTCGAGCCGCCCGGCCACGGCGTGCTGCACCGGCACCGAGCAGATCCGCAGGCGGCGGCGCCGTACGAGGGGAGCGAGCTCCAGCGCCCCGGACACCGATTCGGAATAGGCCCGCACCAGGCCGCCGGCACCGAGCAGAATGCCGCCGAAATAGCGCACGACGACGGCGGCCACGTCGCTGAGGTCGGCGACGCCGGGCGCGGTCTCCCGCTTCAGCAGCGCCTCGAGCATGGGGATGCCGGCGGTGCCGGAGGGCTCGCCGTCGTCGTTGGACCGCTGCACGTCCCGGTCGGGGCCGAGCACGAAGGCGAAACAGTGGTGCCGGGCGTCATGGAATTCCCTGCGCAGCCGGCCCAGGACAGCCCGGGCGGCGTCCTCGTCCGCCGTTCGGGCCAGGACGGTGATGAACCGGGACCGCTTGACCTCGATTTCGTGGCGAAACTCGGGCCCGGCGGCAAGGGTGGTGTAGACGGCCGTCCTGCTCTCGGGGGTTTCCGCCGCATCTGCCACCGGTTCAGTTTAGTCTGGTGAGGTGTTGAAGATCGGGTTGACCGGCGGAATCGCCTCGGGGAAGTCCATGGTTGCCGCGCGCCTGCGTGAACTCGGAGCAGTGCTTGTCGACGCCGACGCGCTGGCCCGAGAGGTCGTGGAGCCCGGTACGCCCGGGCTGGCCAGTGTGGTCGAGGCGTTCGGCGCTGCCATCCTGACTCCGGACGGCCGGCTGGACCGGGCCCGGCTCGGCGCCCTGGTCTTCGGCGAGCCGGAGCGCCTGGCCGTGCTCAACGGGATCATCCATCCCCTGGTGCGGGAGCGCGCAGCGGCGATGGTCGCCGCCGCCCCGGCCGGCGCCGTCGTGGTCCAGGACATCCCGCTGCTGGTCGAAACCGGACAAGGGAAGAACTTCCATCTGGTGGTCGTGGTGGATGCCCCGGACGACGTCCGGGTCCAGCGCATGGCAGAACACCGCAACATGACCGCCGACGAGGCGCGCGCCCGGATGGGAGCCCAGGCGAGCCGCGAGGACCGGCTGGCCGCGGCGGATGTCGTGCTGGATAACTCTGGCACCCCGGACGAACTCAGGCACGCAGTCGACGCGCTGTGGGAGGAACGGCTGACGCAGTTCGCGCTTAACCTCAAGGAGCAGAGGATTGCCCCGCGGACCGAAGGGCCGGTCCTTGCCCCTGCCGATCCCAGCTGGGCCGCGCAGGCCGCCCGGCTCATCGCCCGGTTGCGGGCAGCGGTTCCGCAGGATGTCCTGGCTGTGGACCACATCGGGTCCACGTCCGTCCCGGGCCTCGACGCCAAAGATGTGATCGACCTCCAGCTGAGCGTCCGCGACCTCGACGCCGCGGACCGGATCACGCCGCTGCTGGCCGACGCGGGATTCCCGCGCTGGCCCGGCATTATTTCCGACAATCCCAAGCCCTCCCACCCGGACCCCGCCGACTGGGGCAAGCGGCTGCACGGCAACGCCGATCCCGGCCGGCCGGTGAATCTTCACCTGCGTGCGGCCGGTTCACCGGGCTGGCGGTATGCCTTGTGCTTCCGCGACTGGCTCCGTGCCGATCCCGAGGCCCCGGCGGACTACGTCGCCGAAAAGCAGCGGGTCGCCGGGCTGCACGACGTCGACAAGTCCACCGCCGGCTACGCGGCCGACAAGGAGGGCTGGTTCACCGACTACGCCTGGCCCCGGATGGAAGCGTGGGTGCTGCGCACGGGATGGCAGCCGCCGTCGTACCCCGACGATGAGAGGGCGGACGACGGCGGAGCGGACGACGCCGGCAACGGCACCGTCAGCGGCGCCGGAGTCGGCCCTGGTAGTGCCCAAAGCTGAATCAGGACATCCTGTCACAGCCCGGCGGTAGATTAGGTACATGAGTCTTGCCCAGGAGATCAACCGTGTCGTGGCGCCCTTCGAGGTCATCAGCGAGTTCCAGCCGGCGGGTGACCAGCCGGCCGCCATCGCCGACCTGACCGAGCGCATCAAGAACGGCGAAAAAGACGTCGTGCTGCTCGGTGCCACCGGTACCGGTAAGAGCGCGACCACGGCCTGGCTGATCGAGCAGGTCCAGCGTCCCACCCTGGTGATGGTGCAGAACAAGACCCTCGCCGCGCAGCTGGCCAACGAATTCCGTGAACTGCTGCCGAACAACGCGGTGGAGTACTTCGTGTCCTACTACGACTACTACCAGCCCGAGGCCTACGTCGCCCAGACGGACACCTTCATCGAGAAGGACTCCTCCGTCAACGAGGAAGTCGAACGGCTCCGCCACTCCGCCACCAACGCGCTGCTGACCCGCCGCGACGTGATCGTGGTGGCCACCGTTTCCTGCATCTACGGCCTCGGCACCCCGGAAGAATACATCGCCGGCATGGTGACCCTCCGCAGGGGGGCTGAGATGAACCGCGACGACCTGCTCCGGAAGTTCGTCTCCATGCAGTACACCCGCAACGACATGGACTTCCACCGCGGCACGTTCCGGGTGCGCGGGGACACCGTGGAAATCATCCCGATGTACGAGGAACTGGCGATCCGGATCGAATTCTTCGGGGACGAGATCGAAAATATCCAGACCCTGCACCCGTTGACAGGCGAAGTGCTCCGCGACGAGACCGAAATGTACGTCTTCCCCGCCTCGCACTACGTCGCCGGTCCGGAGCGGATGGGCCGGGCGATCAAGCGCATCGAAGACGAACTGGCCGAACGCCTCGCGGTGCTGGAAAGCCAGAACAAGCTGGTGGAGGCCCAGCGCCTCCGGATGCGCACCACTTATGACCTGGAAATGATGCAGCAGATGGGGTTCTGCAACGGCATCGAGAACTATTCCTCGCACATTGACGGCCGGGGCCGCGGGACCGCGCCGCACTGCCTCATCGACTACTTCCCGGACGACTTCCTCCTGGTGATCGACGAATCCCACGTCACCGTGCCGCAGATCGGCGCCATGTACGAGGGCGACATGTCCCGCAAACGGAACCTCGTGGACCACGGCTTCAGGCTGCCCTCGGCGATGGACAACCGCCCGCTCAAATGGGACGAGTTCCAGGACCGCGTGGGCCAGACCGTCTACCTCTCCGCCACCCCGGGCAAGTACGAGCTCGGCAAGTCCGACGGCTTCGTCCAGCAGATCATCCGCCCCACCGGCCTGATCGATCCCGAGGTCGTCGTCAAGCCCACGAAGGGGCAGATCGATGACCTGCTGGGCGAAATCCGGACCCGCACCGCGAAGAACGAGCGGGTCCTGGTCACCACCCTGACCAAGCGGATGGCAGAGGACCTGACGGACTACCTGCTGGGCCATGGCGTGAAGGTGGAATACCTGCACTCGGACGTCGACACCCTCCGCCGCGTGGAACTCCTACGCGAACTGCGGATGGGTGTCTTCGACGTCCTCGTCGGCATCAACCTGCTTCGTGAAGGCCTCGACCTCCCGGAGGTGTCTCTGGTCAGCATCCTGGACGCGGACAAGGAAGGCTTCCTGCGCTCCTCGACGTCCCTGATCCAGACCATCGGGCGTGCCGCCCGAAACGTGTCCGGCCAGGTGCACATGTACGCGGACCGGATCACCGACTCGATGGCCCATGCCATCGACGAGACGAACCGCCGCCGCGCCATCCAGGTTGCCTACAACACGGAAAAGGGGATCGATCCCCAGCCGCTCCGGAAAAAGATCGCGGACATCACCGACCAGCTGGCCAAGGAAGACGCCGACACCCGCGAGCTGCTGGCCGCGGCCGGAAAGAACCGCGGCAAGGGCAAGGGCGCCTCCCTCATCCGTGCGGACGGGCTCGCGGCAGCGCCGGCCGAGGACCTCGTCGGCTTGATCGAACAGCTGACCGAACAGATGCACGCCGCAGCCGGGGAGCTGCAGTTCGAGCTCGCGGCCCGGCTCCGCGACGAGGTGGGGGACCTGAAGAAGGAACTGCGGCAAATGCAATCCGCGGGGCACGCCTAGGGTAAACTCGGACCAACGTAGGGGAGTATCCCAAGCGCTACGATCGTCAACACGCACGGCTACGACGCCGCGCCGGGCGTAGCGGGCAGCCAGGCAATGTCATGCGCCGGCGGTCGGAGAGACTTACACCGCTGAGCTGTACCCTACGAAAGGTATTTCCCCGTGCCCGACCTTCCCCTATGGTTCGAGATCGGCTCGTTTGTCGTCCTTGGCGTCATTCTGGCCATCGACCTGCTGATGGTCCTCAAACGCCCGCATGAGCCCTCCATGAAGGAAGCCGGACTGTGGGTCGCGTTCTACGTGGCCCTGGCCCTGGTCTTCGCCGGCGCCATGTTCGCCTTCACCGGCCCGGAATTCGGCGGCCAGTTCATCGCCGGCTGGGTGACCGAATACAGCCTGAGCATCGACAACTTGTTCGTCTTCATCATCATCATGGCGCGCTTCTCGGTACCGCGAAAGTACCAGCAGGAAGTGCTCATGGTGGGCATCATCATTGCCCTCATTCTCCGCGGCATCTTCATCATGCTCGGCGCGATCGTGATCGAGCAGTTCAGCTGGGTCTTCTACATCTTCGGCGCCTTCCTGCTCTGGACCGCCTGGAAGCAGGCCCAGGACGAGGGCGAGGACGAGGAAGACAAGGAAAACCCGCTGATCGCCCGGATCCGCCGGGTCCTGCCGATGTCCGAGAAGTTCGACGGCGGCAAGCTCCGCACCGTGGTCGACGGCAAGAAGGTGTTCACCCCAATGCTGATCGTCTTCGTGACCATCGGCATGACGGACCTGCTCTTCGCGGTCGACTCCATTCCGGCCATCTTCGGCCTCACCCAGAGCGCCTTCATCGTCTTCACCGCGAACATCTTCGCCCTCATGGGGCTGCGCCAGCTGTACTTCTTGCTCGGCGGACTCATGAACCGGCTCATTTACCTCAAGCACGCCCTGTCCGTGATCCTGGCGTTCATTGGCGTCAAGCTGGTCCTGCACGCCATGCACGTCAACGAGCTGCCCTTCATCAACGGCGGCCAGCACATCGAATGGGCGCCGGAGATCCCGACGTACGTCTCCCTCGCGGTGATCATCGGCACCATCGTTATCGCGGTGATCGCCAGCCTGATCAGCTCCAAGGCGTCCAAGTCGAAGCTGGACACCCGGCTGGAAGAGGACTCCCGCAAGAGCCTGAGCGACGTCGACTAGCACCGCCACGTCGATTAACAGCCGGGTGCCCGGCAGCGCAAACAGGTACGGCGCTGGACCTCCACGGTCCAGCGCCGTACCTGTTTGGCAGGGGCGCCATCGACTGCGCCCGTGCCTGGTCAGCGGCCTGGTTAGCGCCAGGTCAGCGGCGGGCGGGACGGGCCATTCCCAGCAGGCGCCGGAAGATCGCCTCGCCGTCGTCCGCGATCCCGTCATGGTGGAATTCATCAGACTCCCACACCTGCAGTCCCCGGACGGCGGCCGCTGTTTCCAGGGACAGCTCCCGGTCCACGTAGATGTCGTCGGTGTAGACGGCCGCGGCGACGGGCACGGTGTTCAGCGCCAGCCTCTCCGGATCGTAGAGCGGTGCCCAGTCGTCCTTTTCGGCCAGCAGCCGGGCCACGTCCTGCAGCGGGCGCAGGGCAGGGTCCTGCTCGAAGTACCAGGGGTACACCATTTCCCCGGTCAGGAGCGGTTCGCCGGCGTCGGGACGGAACTCGGGGAATTCCTCCAGCACGCGCCACGCGGCCCAGTTGGTGGCCCCGGCCTGGCCGTAAATGGACTCGTGCATCAACGCGTACAACGGGTTCGCGGCCCGCGAAACGAGGCCCCGGAGCTGTTCCAGGAACGCGTCCGAGAGGCGGTCGCCGCCGGGTGTGGCCACGAAGGCGTCCTCGAGCAGATGGTGCAGCGCGTCCACGCGGGTATTGCCGCCCAGGAACGAGCCCACCATCTGGAACCGTTCAACCGTGAGCCGGCCGCCGTCGGGCAGGATCTCCTTCGTGTCGCGCAGGTGCTTGGCGATCCGGGTGATGGCGGCACGGTCCTCGGGGTACCAGTCAAAGTATTCGGCGTTCCGGGCCGCGACCCGCTGGAACGTCGCCCGGTACACACGGTCCGCGGAGCCGTCCAGCGGGGCCAGCCCGCCCGTCACGAGCACCTCGCGCAGCCCCTCGGGGGCGAAGGACAGGTAGCTGAGCGCGCAGAACCCGCCGTAGCTCTGGCCGTAGATGGTCCATGGGGCGGAGCCCAGGGCAGCCCTGATGGCCTCGGCGTCGGCGACGATCGAGTCGGCGCGGAAGTGCGTCAGGTACTGGGCCTGCTCCACATCGGCGCCGCGCAGCGGCAGCGTGTTGCGGTCGACCGGCGAGGACAGTCCGGTGCCGCGCTGGTCCAGCATCAGGATCCGGAAGTCCTTCGCGGCGGCCTTGCTCCAGCCGCCCAGGGACGGGAACCGGTTACCGCGGCCGCCGGGACCGCCCTGCAGGAAGAGCAGCCAGGGAAGCTCGGCGGCCGCTTCCTCGCTGTGTTCGGTGGACACGTACTCGCGGGCGAACACGGAGATGGTCTCACCCCGGCGCCCCGACTCGCTGAAGTGGTCCAGGGGGACCTGGAAGTAGTGTTCCGCGGTCCGCATTCCCCGGTAAGTGTGGCGTGCCCGGACGCTGTGCCGGACTTTGCGCGGGACGCTGGATGCAGGCTCCAGGAGGGAGGCTCCCATCAGCCCCGTCATTGGAAGATCAGCCACGGATGGCCGCCTCGCGGGCACCGGCAGGGGACTCCGCGCCGGAAACTGTGCCGTGGCCGCCGAAAGCCGCCAGCGCCGCTCCGGTGAGGCGGAAGGTGGACCATTCCTCCATCGGCGCGGCGCCAAGCTTCTTGTAGAAGTTGATGGAGGGCTCGTTCCAGTCCAGGACACTCCACTCGACGCGCGCGTAGCCGCGGTCGACGGCGGTCGCGGCCAGGTGCTGCAGGAGTGCCTTGCCGTGGCCCTCGCCGCGGGCCTCCGGCCTGACATAGAGGTCCTCCAGGTAGATCCCGTGGACGCCCTCCCACGTGGAGTAGTTCAGGAACCAGAGGGCAAAACCCCGGACCTCGCCGGCCGCGTTCTCCGCCATGGTGGCGAAGACCTTCGGATGCTCGCCGAAAAGGACCTCGGTGAGCATCTCGGGGGTGTTCCGGACGGCGTCCGGTTCCTTCTCGTAGAGGGCGAGGTCGTGGATCATCTGCAGGATCTCAGGGACGTCATGTGCTGTGGCAGGCCGGATTACACTCATTATTCGAGTTTACCCGCGGCGCGACGGGGCCCCCGGCCCCGCCCCGCGGGTCCTTCGCCCGCGGTCCTTCGCCCGCGCCCTGCGCCCCTGCCGTGCCCCTAGAGCCGGTTGACGTCCGTGACGCGGACGACGGCGGTGCCGGACTCGTCCGAGGCCGCCAGATCCACCTCGGCGGAGATGCCCCAGTCGTGGTTGCCGGCCGGGTCATCGAAAATCTGCCGGACCTTCCACACGGCGGGCTCCTCGGTGATGATCAGCAGCCCGGGACCGCGGGCATCCGGGCCGGTGCCGATGTCGTTGTGCTCATCGAAGTAGTCATCCAGCGCATCTTCCCAGCGCTCCGCGTCCCAGCCGGATCCGGCGTCGAGCTCGCCCAGGGCGCTGGCGGCTTCATCGGCGAACAGCTCCACGCGGCGGAACATCTCGTTGCGCACCATCACCCGGAAGGCCCGGACGTTGGAGGTCAGCGACGGCGGCGGGGGCGGGGGAGCGTCGTGCGGCGTGGGCGCCGCGCCGGACGTTAGTTCTTCCCATTCGTCCAGCAGGCTGGAGTCCACCTGCCGGACCAGTTCGCCCAGCCAGGCGATGAGGTCCTCGAGGTCCTCCCGGAGGGCATCCTGCGGGACGGTCTGGCGGAGCGCCTTGAAACCGTCCGCGAGGTAGCGCAGCACGATCCCCTCCGAGCGGGCCAGGCCGTAGAACTGGACGAACTCGCCGAAGTTCATGGCGCGCTCGTACATGTCCCGGACCACGGACTTGGGCGCGAGCTCGAAGTCGCCGACCCACGGCGCGGCCTTGCGGTAGACATCGAAGGCCTCGCCGAGGATCTCCGCGAGCGGCTGCGGGTAGGTGACCTCCTCGAGCATCGCCATCCGCTGGTCGTACTCGATGCCGTCGGCCTTCATCGCCGCGATGGCCTCGCCGCGCGCCTTTTTCTGCTGTGCCGACAGGATCTGGCGCGGCTTCTCCAGGGTCGCCTCGATCACCGACACAACGTCCAGGGCGTACGACGGCGACTCCGGGTCCAAGAGCTCCAGCGCGGCCAGCGCGAACGGGGACAGCGGTTGGTTGAGGGCAAAGTTTGCCTGCAGGTGGACCGTGAGCCGGACCGTGCGGCCGTCAGCACCCTGCTCCTCGGCCGGGATCCGCTCCACGACGCCGGCGGCGAGCAGCTCGCGGTAGATTCCCAAGGCCTTCTTCATGAGCCGCAGCTGGGCCGGCCGGGTCTCGTGGTTTTCGGTGAGCAGGCGGCGGGCGGCCTGGAACGGGTCGCCGGGGCGTTCCATGAGGTTCATCAGCATCGCGTGCGTCACGGTGAAACTCGACGTCAGCGGATCCGGAACGGACTCGACCAGCCGCTTGTACGTCGGTTCACCCCAGGACACGAAGCCTTCCGGGGGCTTCTTCTTGACCACCTGGCGCAGCTTCTTCTGGTCGTCGCCGAACTTGGCCGTGGCCTTGGCCATCGCCTTCACGTTTTCCGTCACGTGCTCCGGGGCCTGGACCACCACGGTTCCGGCGGTGTCATAGCCGGCGCGTCCGGCGCGCCCGGCGATCTGGTGGAACTCGCGGGAGTTCAGCAGCCGGGTGCGGACGCCGTCGTACTTGCTCAGGGCCGTGAGCAGCACGGTGCGGATGGGCACGTTGATGCCCACCCCGAGGGTATCTGTGCCGCAGATGACCTTCAGCAGGCCGGCCTGGGCCAGCTGTTCCACCAGCCGGCGGTACTTCGGCAGCATGCCGGCGTGGTGGACGCCGATGCCGTGCCGGACCAGCCGGTTGAGGGTCTTGCCGAAGCCTGCGGCGAAGCGGAACCCGGCAATGAGCTCGGCAATCTTGTCCTTTTCCTCGCGGGTGCAGACGTTGATGCTCATCAGGTTCTGGGCCCGGTCGATCGCCTCGACCTGGCTGAAGTGGACCACGTAGACCGGGACCTGTTTGGTGGCGAGGAGTTCCTCAAGGGTCTCGTGGACCGGGGTCTGTTCGTAGTAATAGTGCAGCGGAATGGGGCGTTCCGCGGAACTGACGGTCGTCGTCGCGCGCCCGGTCAGCTCCCTGAGGCCGTCCTCGAACCGGCTGACATCGCCGAGAGTCGCCGACATCAGCAGGAACTGCGCCTGGGGCAGTTCCAGCAGCGGCACCTGCCACGCCCAGCCGCGCTGCGGGTCCGAGTAGAAGTGGAACTCGTCCATGATGACGGCGCCGAGCTGCGCCGCCGAACCTTCACGCAAGGCGATGTTGGCCAGGATTTCGGCCGTGCAGCAGATGATCGGGGCGTCCTGGTTGACGCCGGAGTCGCCAGTGATCATGCCGACGTTCTCGGCCCCGAAGATCTCGCAGAGGGCGAAGAACTTTTCCGAAACCAGGGCCTTGATCGGGGCGGTGTAGTAGCTGCGCTGCCCGCGCGCCATGGCCTGGAAGTGCGCGGCGATGGCCACGAGGGACTTCCCGGACCCGGTCGGGGTGGCCAGGATGACGTTGGAGCCGGCGGCCAGCTCCATGATGGCCTCGTCCTGGGCGGTGTACAGGGCCAGTCCGCGGGTCTCGGTCCACTCGACAAACCGGGTGTAGAGCTCGTCCGGGTCCAGGCCCGTCCTGCCGGGAACTCGGGCGGCGGGGGCGGGGAGCTGATCTGCGAGTTTCATTGCTGTCCAGCTTAGTGCCCGCGTGGTCCCGCCGGCACCGGAGGGAGCGTGCGCCGTACGCAGCTCATGCGCGCTTCCTTGGCTGGCCTACGGGGCGGGACTAGGCTTCGGTTAGGACAACTTGCCGGGAACTGGAGGCAGCCATGAAGTGGGATCCGGAGAAATATGTGCAGTTCGGGGACTACCGGGACAGACCATTTTTTGATCTGACGGGACGGATTCATGCCGAAGCCCCGCGGCACGTCGTGGACCTCGGCTGCGGTCCCGGCAACCTGACCGCGACGCTCGCGGACCGGTGGCCGGGTGCGCAGGTGGTGGGCCTGGATTCATCGCCGGAAATGCTGGCCACCTCCAAGGACCACGCAGCCGCGGCGGCCAATCTCTCCTACGAGCTGGCCGACATCGAACACTGGCTGCCATCCGGAGACACGGACGTGGTGGTCACCAACGCGGCCTTGCAGTGGGTGCCTAGCCACCGAAAGCTGTTACCCGCCTGGCTCGATGCCCTCAAGCCGGGGGCCTGGTTCGCGCTGCAAGTACCGGGAAACTTCAACGCCCCGTCCCACACCCTGATGCGGGAGCTGGCCGAGTCTCCGGCCTGGGCGGGGCGGCTCGCCGGGGTGCTGCGCCACGACGACGTGGTGGGGGAGGCGGAGGAATACCTGGAGATCATGCTCGACGCCGGTTGTGCCGCCGACGCCTGGGAGACCACCTACCTTCAGCTGCTCCCGGGCGCCCACCCCGTCTTGGAGTGGGTCCGCGGCACTGGACTCAGGCCGGTCCTCGCGGCCCTCCCCGAGGACGAGGCCAGGGAGTTCGAAGCCGAGTATTCGGCGCGGCTGGACGACGCGTATCCCGCGGGCCGTCACGGGACGGTGTTCCCGTTCCGCCGTACGTTCGCGGTGGCGCAGAAAACCGGGTAAGCGGCGTGGCTGCCGTATGACACGAAGCACTCCAGAATGGGGCTTACAATGACGTGGCGGTATGGGGCGGCCGTTAGGCTGATCACCATTCCGAGCCCTGGGCTAGTAATGGAGGTTCGGTGCTTATAGGCCTGATGTCGCGGTTGCTGTCCGCGCATAAGGGGGCCGTGCTGGCCATCGTTGTGCTGCAGCTCGTGCAAGCCACTGCCAACCTGCTCCTGCCCAYCCTGAACGCCGCGATCATCGACGACGGCATCATCGGCGGGAACACCGGGGAGATCATCCATCTCGGCGCCTGGATGGCCGGCATCGCTGCCGTCCAGGTGATCACGGCCGTCGCGGCCGGATATCTGGGCGCCGTGGTCGCCATGGAGATCGGCGGCCAGCTGCGTGGGGAGCTGTTCGCGAAGGTGCAGTCCTTCTCCTCCCAGGAGGTCGGCGTTTTCGGTGCGCCCAGCCTGGTGACCCGGGCCACCAACGACGTCGCCCAAATCCAAAACCTCGCCGTCCTGGTGTTCATCATGCTGATTGCCGCACCGGCGATCTTCATCGGCGGCATCGTGCTGGCCGTGCACCAGGACGTGGTGCTGTCCTGGATCGTTGTCGTGGTGATCCCGGTCCTGACGGTGATCATGACGGTGATCGTGCGCCGCCTGATACCCCTGTACCGCCAGGGCCAGGGCCTCCTGGACCGGATCGGCCGGGTGCTGCGGGAGCAGATCATCGGCGCGAATGTCATCCGCGGCTTTGTCCGGCAGGACCACGAGATCCGCCGCTTCGATGAAGCCAACAAGGACCTCACCCGGAACAACCTGCAATCCGCCCTCCTGGTCGCGGCGATGATGCCGATGATCATGTTCGTGGTCAACATCTCTTCCGTGTTCGTGGTGTGGTTTGGCGGCCACCGGATCGACGCCGGCGAAATGCGGCTGGGGGCGCTGACGGCGTTCATCGCCTACATCCTGCAGATCCTGATCGCCATCATGATGGCGATGTACGTCTTCATGACCGCACCCCGGGCGGCGGCATGCGCGGAACGGATCCGCGAGGTGCTGGACACGGAACCGGCCATCGCGGATCCGGCCACTCCTGCCACTCCCGCCGCCGCTACCGGCACTGCCGGCCCCACGGGTCGCTCCGGCGCTGTCGAGTTCCGGAACGTTTCCTTCGCGTATCCCGGCGCGGAAGCGCCCGTGCTGGACGGCGTCTCGTTCACCGCCAGGACCGGGACCACGACGGCGATCATCGGCGCGACGGGCAGCGGCAAGACGACGCTCCTGAACCTGCTTCCCCGCTTCCTCGACGCGACTACCGGAGAGATCAGCATCGGCGGGGTCAATGTGCGGGCCATGCCGCTGGAGGTCCTGCGGGGCCTCATCGCAGTGGTCCCGCAACAGTCCTATCTCTTCGCGGAGACGGTCGCGGAAAACCTCCGGCTCGGATCGCCTGCCGCCGGCGAGCCCGAGTTGTGGCAGGCGCTCGAAGCGGCCCAGGCTGCCGAATTTATCCGCGCCCTGCCGCTCGGGCTCGAAACTCCCGTGAGCCAGGGCGGCACCAACTTCTCCGGCGGCGAACGGCAGCGCCTGTGCATTGCCCGGGCACTGCTCAAGAAGGCCCCCGCCTACCTGTTCGACGACAGCTTCTCGGCCCTGGACTACGGGACCGACGTCAGGGTCCGCGCGGCGATCGAACCGCTGCTGAGCTCGGCTACCGTGCTCATCGTGGCCGAGCGGGTGTCAACAATCGTGGACGCCGGGCTGATCCTCGTCCTGGAGGACGGCCGGGTCGTCGCGCAGGGTACGCACAGCGAACTCATGGAGTCCTCGCCCAGCTACCAGGAAATTGCCGCGTCCCAGCTGGTTCTGGAGGAGGCCCCGTGAGCCGCTCGCGGGCACACCGCGCCGGGACTGATGCGGGGCCCGGCGTCCCGGAGGGCATCAAATGGCCCACCGCTGCCCGGCTGCTTGGCCTGCTGCTGCCGCTGAAGTGGCGGATGGCCGGAGTTATCGCCGCCACCTGTGCGTTCGTGACACTCAACGTGGCGGCCCCCAAGGTCCTGGGCGACGCCACCGACGTCGTCGTCGATGGCTTCTTGGGCGGCTCCCTCGACGAGCAACAGCTGGCCGAGCGGCTGCTGGCGGTTTCCGCCATGTACGTCGGGGCGTCGCTGTTCAGCTGGATCCAGGGCAGCCTGACCGCCACCGCGGTGCAGCGCCTCAGCTACGGGCTCCGCGGCTCCGTGGAACAAAAACTCCATGTGCTGCCGTCCAGCCATTTCGAGGAGCAGCGCCGCGGCGACGTGCTCAGCCGGGCCACGAACGACGTCGACAACATCTCCCAGGCGCTCAACCAGCTCCTCAACCAGCTGATCATGTCCGTCCTGATGCTCTCGGCCGCACTCGCCATGATGCTGTGGCTCTCGCCGCTGCTGGCGCTGATCGCGGTCCTCTCGGTACCGGTGTCCATGGTCATCACTGTGCTCGTGGCGCGGCACTCCCAGGCGCACTTCAAGGAGCAGTGGAGCAGCACGGGGGCACTGCACGCCCAACTCGAAGAATTCTTCACCGGGCATGAGGTGGTCAAGGCATTCGGCCGGCAGGAAGAGGCAGCGGTGAGCTTCCGGGAGTGCAATGAGAAGCTCACGCGATCGAGCACCCGCGCCCAGTATTTGTCCGGCATCGTGCAGCCGCTGCTGGTGTTTGTCGCCAACCTCAACTACATCGCGGTGGCTGTCGTGGGGGCGGTCCAGGTTACCGCGGGGGCGATGACCATCGGCGGCCTCCAGGCTTTCTTTCAATTCTCCCGCCTCTTCAGCCAGCCCGTGGGCCAGATCGGCGGACTGCTCACTCTCATGCAATCCTGTCTGGCCTCGGCGGAGCGCGTGTTTGAGCTGCTTGACGCTCCGGAGATCCCGCCGGACCGCGCTGTGCCGGCCGTTTCGGCAAATGGTGCCGGCCAGCTTCATCGCGGCGGTTCCCCGCGGAAACTCCGTTTCCCGCGCAAATCCTCCAACGGACGCAAAGCCCTTGCCCCGAGCACGTCCAGCGACGTGCTGAATCCGGGCGCAGTGGCAGGCAGGGTCACGTTCGAGCACGTCAGCTTCAGCTACAGCCCCGGCACCCCCGTGGTGAAGGACCTCTCGTTCACGGTGGAGCCGGGACAGACCGTCGCGATCGTGGGACACACCGGGGCCGGCAAGACCACCGTGGTGAACCTCCTGATGCGCTTCTATGAGCTCGACTCAGGACGGATTCTGGTGGACTCGACGGACATCGCCACCATCCCGCGGGACGTGCTGCGGCGCGCCTTCGGAACCGTCCTCCAGGATGCCTGGCTGTTCACCGGCAGCATCCGGGAGAACATCGAATATGGCCGGCCCGGCGCCACCGACGCCGACATCGTCGCGGCGGCCCGCGCCAGCCACGTGGACCAGTTTGTCCGGTCCCTTCCGGCCGGGTACGCCACGATGCTCGGCAACGACGGCGACTCCCTGAGCCGCGGCCAGCGCCAGCTCGTCTCGATCGCGCGGGCGCAGATCGCGGGGCGCAGCATCCTCGTGCTGGACGAGGCGACGAGCTCCGTCGACAGCCGCACCGAGGTGCAGATCCGGCATGCCATGGAGCGGCTGCGGCACGGTCACACGAGCTTCGTGATCGCGCACCGTTTGTCCACGGTCCGGGACGCTGATCTAATTCTCGTCATGGACCACGGACGAATCGTTGAACACGGCACCCATCAGCAGCTGGTCGCCCGGCGCGGGCTCTACAAGGATTTGTACGAGGCCCAGTTCGCCGGTCGCGAACAGGTCCCGGCCGTCCGGGAGGCTGAACAGTGAGCCCCGCGGACGCCGCGGGGGAGCGTTTCCCCGGATCCTGGCGGACCAATCCGGCCAGCTCCGTCCCGCTCTTCGAACAGCTCCGGCTCTACGTCATTGAACGCGCCGACAACGGCACGCTCGCACCCGGCACCAGGCTTCCGGCCGTGCGGAGCCTCGCCGGCGAACTGGGCGTGGCGCCGCACACCGTGGCGCGGGCCTACAAGGAACTCGAAGCCGCCGGCGTCGTGGTGACAAAGGGCCGCAACGGCACCGTTGTCTGTGCCCGCGATGAAGCCTGGAGCTCGCTGTCCGCCGCCGCCGCCGAGTTCGCCGCGGCCGCCAAGGCCCAGGGCGCCAGTTTCGCCGAGGCCGTGCAGTTGCTGGCCGCCGCCTACGACCGCCACTAGCACATCCGGCGCCGCCCCTGGTGCGCAGAATAGTTTTTCGAAGAAGTTTTCGATTAGCATTAGATTCGTGCCTAAAGCCGTAGCTGAAGATCCAGCCGTTGAAGTCCATTCCGCCGTCGAGCCCCTGGCAGTCCGGGATGCGGCCCCGTCCCGCCCCGTCCTGAAACGTCCGGACATGACGCGCCTCGTCGTCAAGGGCGCCCGCGAGCACAACCTGCGCAACGTCGACCTGGACCTGCCGCGCGATGCCATGATCGTGTTCACCGGCCTGTCCGGCTCCGGGAAGTCCTCCCTCGCGTTCGACACCATCTTCGCCGAGGGCCAGCGCCGCTACGTCGAATCGCTCTCCGCCTACGCCCGGCAGTTCCTGGGCCAGGTGGACAAGCCCGACGTCGACTTCATCGAGGGCCTCTCGCCGGCGGTGTCCATCGACCAGAAGTCCACCAGCAAGAACCCGCGCTCGACCGTGGGCACCATTACCGAGATTTACGACTACATGCGCCTGCTCTGGGCCCGCGTGGGCCGGCCGCACTGCCCCGTCTGCGGGGAGCCCGTGACCAAGCAGACCCCGCAGCAGATCRTCGACCAGCTGCTCGAACTCCCGGACGGCACGCGCTTCCAGGTGCTGGCACCCGTGGTCCGCGGCCGCAAGGGCGAATTCGTGGACCTCTTCAAGGAACTCACCGCCAAGGGCTACTCGCGCGCCCGGGTGGACAGCGAGCTGGTCCACCTGAGTGATCCGCCGAAGCTGGGCAAGCAGTTCAAGCACACCATCGAAGTGGTGGTGGACCGCCTCGTGGTCAAGGAAGGCATCAGCCAGCGCCTGACCGACTCCGTCGAAACCGCGCTCGGATTGGCGGAGGGCCGCATCCTGGCCGAATTCGTCGACCTCGAAGCAGACGATCCCGAGCGGATCAGGGCGTTCTCCGAACACCTCGCCTGCCCCAACGAACACCCCCTGGCGATCGACGAGATCGAGCCCCGCTCGTTCTCGTTCAACAACCCTTTCGGCGCCTGCAGCGCGTGCAGCGGCATCGGCACCAAGCTGGAAGTCGACGAGGAACTCCTCATCCCCAACCCGGAGCTCTCGCTCTCCGAGGGGGCCATTGCGCCGTGGTCCCTGGGTACCGCCACGACGGAGTACTGGAACCGGCTGCTGGCCGGCCTCGCCGAGGAGCTCGGCTTCTCGATGACGACGGCGTGGGAGAAGCTCAGCACCGACGTCCGGCAGACGGTCCTGCACGGCAAGGACCACAAGGTGGTGGTGCAATACCGCAACCGCTTCGGCCGGGAACGCAAGTACAGCACAGGCTTCGAGGGCGTCGTGCAGTACGTCCACCGCAAGCACGGCGAGACTGATTCCGACTACGCGCGCGACCGCTATGAGGAATACATGCGCCAGGTCCCGTGCCCGGCCTGCAACGGCGCACGCCTGAACCCGGCGTCACTCTCGGTGCTGATCAACGGCAAGTCAATCGCCGAGGTCGCCGCGCTGCCCATGCGGGAATGCGCAAACTTCCTCGAAAACCTCGTCCTCACCGGCCGCGAAGCCCAGATCGCCCACCAGGTCCTCAAGGAAATCCAGGCCCGGCTGACCTTCCTCCTCGACGTCGGACTCGAATACCTGAACCTGGAACGGCCCTCCGGCACCCTGTCCGGCGGCGAAGCCCAGCGCATCCGGCTGGCCACCCAGATCGGCTCCGGCCTCGTGGGCGTGCTGTACGTCCTCGACGAGCCCTCGATCGGCCTGCACCAGCGGGACAACCGCCGCCTGATTGAAACGCTCACCCGGCTCCGGGACCTCGGCAACACGCTGATCGTGGTGGAGCATGACGAGGACACCATCCAGGAGGCCGACTGGGTGGTGGACATCGGACCGGGCGCCGGCGAGCACGGCGGCATGGTGGTCCATTCCGGTTCCTACCAGGCGCTGCTGGAAAATACGGATTCGCTCACCGGCGACTACCTCTCGGGCCGGCGGAAGATCGAGATCCCGAAGAAGCGGCGCAAATACGACAAAAAGCGCGAGCTCAAGGTGGTCGGGGCGAAGGAGAACAACCTCCTGAACATCGACGCCAGCTTCCCGCTGGGCCTCTTCACCGCCGTCACCGGCGTCAGCGGCTCGGGTAAGTCCACCCTGGTCAACGAGATCCTCTACAAAGTGCTCGCCAACAAGCTCAACGGCGCCAAGCAGGTGGCCGGCCGGCACAAGTCCGTCCAGGGCCTCGAACACCTGGACAAGGTGGTGCACGTCGACCAGAGCCCCATCGGACGCACCCCGCGCTCGAACCCGGCCACCTACACCGGCGTGTTCGACAACATCCGGAAGCTCTTCGCCGAGACCACCGAGGCCAAGGTCCGCGGCTACCTGCCGGGCCGGTTCTCCTTCAACGTCAAGGGCGGCCGCTGCGAGGCGTGCTCCGGCGACGGCACCCTGAAGATCGAGATGAACTTCCTGCCGGACGTCTATGTCCCCTGCGAGGTCTGCCACGGCGCCCGGTACAACCGCGAAACCCTGGAAGTCCACTACAAGGGCAAGACCATCGCGGACGTGCTGAACATGCCCATCGAGGAAGGGGCCGAATTTTTCGCGGCCTTCTCGCCGATCGCGCGCCACCTCAACACGCTCGTCGACGTCGGCCTTGGCTACGTCCGGCTGGGCCAGCCGGCCACCACGCTCTCCGGCGGTGAGGCCCAGCGCGTGAAGCTCGCAGCGGAGCTCCAGAAACGCTCCAACGGCCGCAGCGTCTACGTCCTGGACGAGCCCACCACGGGCTTGCACTTCGAGGACATCCGCAAGCTCCTCATGGTGCTGCAGGGCCTCGTGGAGAAGGGCAACACGGTGATCACGATCGAACACAACCTGGACGTCATCAAGAGTGCTGACTGGATCGTGGATCTTGGCCCCGATGGCGGTTCGGGCGGCGGCCGGGTGGTCGCCTCCGGCACGCCCGAGCAGGTGGCCAAGTCGAGCGAGAGCCACACGGCCGCGTTCCTCGCCGAACTCCTCGCCTGAACCCGGCCGCCGGGGACCGTGCGGGCGGGAAAGCGCCTGCTTTCGCCGCACGTGTCCCCGCCAGCCCGGGAGTGTCTTTGATCAACGTATTCCTGAAGGAGTATGCGAATTTCTGGCATCCGCAGACTCGTGAGAAACTAAGCCGGTGACGCATACAACAGTGCCCGTGATCTTCGACCTTGACGGCACTCTTGTCGATCCCGCCGGCGGGATTACGGATGGCATCGCCGCCGCCCTCACCGAGCTGGGCCTGCCGGTTCCGGACAAGGCCCGGATGGACGCGATGATCGGGCCCAAGCTGAGCCATTCCCTCACGGAAATCGCCGGCGTTCCGGCCGCACAGCTGGAAGAAGCAATCCGCATCTACCGCGCGCACTATGTTTCGACCGGAATCGCGCAAAGCCGGCTGTACCCGGGAATCCGCGGCCTCCTCGAGGACTTTGTGGCCGCGGGACGGCCTATCGCCGTTGCCACCCAGAAGCCGGAAGGGCTTGCCCGCACCGTCCTGGCGCACCACGGCATCGCCGGGCTCTTCCACAGCATCCGGGGTTCCGCTGCCGACGAGGCCGCCGCCGGCCCGGCAACGGACTCCGTCCCCGAAGGCTCCGTCCCCGAAGGGAAGGCCGGAATCGTCGCAGCCGCGCTCTCGGACCTGGCTGACGCGACCGCTTCGGCCGCCGGCCGGGCCGTGATGGTGGGGGACCGGGCGCAGGACGTCGCCGGGGCCGCTGCGAACGGACTGGACTGCATCGGCGTAGGCTGGGGATTTGCGCCCGACGGCGAACTGCACGCTGCCGGTGCCGTCGAGATCGTGCACAACACCACGGCGCTTCACGCGACGATCAACCGACTCTCCGAACGCCCGGGGACCACAGCCCTGAACGAGGTGCACACCGATGGCAATGTTTGACGCAATCCGCTGGACCACGCGGGGGCTCGTAACCTCCACGTGCCGTCCAACGGTCATCGGCCTGGAAAACGTGCCCAAGGACGGGCCGTTCATCGTGGCCCCGAACCATCTTTCCTTCCTCGACAGCGTGATCGTCCAGGCCCTCATGCCGCGGCCGGTGGCTTTCTTCGCGAAGGCTGAATACTTCACCACCGGCGGCGTCAAGGGCAAGGCCATGAAGTCGTTCTTCGAGGCCGTGGGCTCCATTCCGGTGGAACGCGGCGAGCAGGCGGCGAGCGTCCAGGCGCTGAAAACGCTGCTGGACATCCTCGACTCCGGCAGGGGCGTGGGCATCTATCCCGAAGGCACCCGCTCCCGCGACGGCATCCTGTACCGCGGCCGCACCGGCGTCGGCTGGTTGGCCCTCACCACGGGTGCGCCCGTGATCCCGGTGGGCCTGATCGGCACCGAACACCTGCAGCCCGCGGACAGCAAGTCCGTCAAACCCCAGCACTTCACCATGAAGGTGGGGGTGCCGCTGTATTTCGAGAAGACCGGACCGGACCATTCCCTGCCGGCCCGCCGCCAGGTCACGGACAGCATCATGGACGCCATCGCCGAACTGAGCGGCCAGGAACGGTCCACGAGCTACAACCAGAGCAAGTCGGCCGAATAGCGCGCAGCTTCCTGCTCCCGGACTCCTCCGGGCATGCGGCGATGTAGGTGCAACGGCACCGCCTGCGGCTCAGTAGACTTGATGTGTGGCAGATCCAGCGAGTTACCGTCCCCAGACGGGTGAAATTCCGACCAATCCGGGCGTGTACCGCTTCCGCGATCCGCACGGCCGGGTCATCTATGTCGGCAAGGCCAAGAACCTTCGTGCCCGGCTGAACACGTACTTCGCCAATCCCGCCGGGCTCATGCCCAAAACCTACGCCATGGTCCACACGGCCAGCAGCGTCGAATGGACCGTGGTGGGCAGCGAGCTCGAGTCGCTGCAGCTGGAATACACCTGGATCAAAGAATTCACGCCCCGCTTCAACGTGATGTTCAGGGACGACAAAACCTACCCGTACCTCGCCGTGACGATGGGGGAGAAGTACCCGCGCGTCCAGGTGCTGCGCGGCGACCGGCGCAAGGGGACCCGGTACTTCGGCCCGTACACCGCAGGTGCGATCCGGGACACCATGGACACCCTGCTGCGCGTCTTCCCGGTGCGGAGCTGCAGTGCCGGGGTGCTTAAGCGCGCCGAGGCCAGCGGCCGGCCCTGCCTGCTCGGCTACATCGACAAATGTGCCGCGCCGTGCGTCGGTCGAATCTCCGCCGCGGACCACCGCGCTCTCGCCGAGGATTTCTGCACGTTCATGGGCGGCGAAGCCAAGCCCTTCGTCAACCGGCTCGAAAGGGAGATGGCCGCGGCAGTCGCCGAGCTTGACTACGAACGCGCCGCCCGGCTCCGGGACGACATCGTGGCGCTGAAGAAGGTCTTCGAGCGTAACGCCGTGGTCCTGGCCGAGGGCACGGACGCCGACGTCTTCGCCCTGCACGAAGACGAGCTCGAGGCCGCCGTCCAGGTCTTCCACGTCCGCGGCGGCCGGATCCGCGGCCAGCGCGGCTGGGTGGTGGAAAAAGTCGAGGACTCCACCACCCCGGAACTGGTCGAACACCTGCTACAGCAGGTCTACGGCGAGGAAGCCGGGCTGCAGGGCAGGTTGCCCCGGGAAGTCCTGGTGCCCGCCGAACCCAGCAACGCGCCGGAGCTCGCGCAATGGCTCAGCGGCCTGCGCGGGGCCCGCGTGGACATCCGCGTACCCCAGCGCGGAGACAAAGCTGCCCTCCTGTCCACGGTCCGTGAAAACGCCGAGCACGCCCTCAAACTCCACAAGTCCCGGCGTGCCGGCGACCTCACCATGCGCTCCCAGGCCCTGCAGGAAATCCAGGAAGCACTCGAGCTTCCCGTGGCCCTGATGCGGATCGAGTGCTTCGACATCTCGCACGTCCAGGGCACGAATGTGGTCGGTTCCATGGTGGTGGTCGAGGACGGCCTGCCGAAGAAGTCCGATTACCGGAAGTTCGCCGTCACCGGAGCCGCCGCCACCGACGACACCGCGGCCATGCACGATGTGCTGACCCGCCGGTTCCGGCACTACCTCCAGGAAAAGAGTGATCAGGCGGCGGCCGCCGCCAAACCCGCACACCAGGCCGCCCTCGACGCGGCCACCGCCGCGGCGGTCGCGGACTCCACGACGCCGGCCCCGCGGAGCAAGTTCGCCTACCCGCCCAACCTCGTCGTCGTCGACGGCGGCAAACCGCAGGTCAACGCCGCCGCGCGGGCGCTGGCAGAACTGGGCATCGAGGACGTCTACGTGGTCGGCCTGGCCAAGCGGCTCGAAGAAGTGTGGCTGCCGGACAGCGACTTCCCGGTGATCCTGCCGCGCGCCTCCGCCGGCCTGTACCTGCTGCAGCGCATCCGCGATGAGGCCCACCGCTTCGCCATCTCCTTCCACCGGCAAAAGCGCGGCAAGGCCATGACGGTCTCCGCGCTGGACAGCGTGCCCGGGCTGGGCGAGTCCAAACGCAAGGCCCTGCTGGCCGAATTCGGCTCCGTCAAGGGCATCAAGGCGGCGACGCAGGAAGAACTGACCGGCGCCAAGGGGATCGGCCCTTCCCTGGCCGCGGCGATCGTCCGGCACTTCGGTGCCGACGGCGGCGAGGAAGCCGCCACGGTTCCCGCGGTCAACATGACCACCGGTGAAATCCTCGACGCTTAGCTAGCGCCGCCAAACTTAGCTAGGGTAAAGACTTGGGTAACGGCACGGCCGCGGCATCACCGCGGCCCGCGCGCTGACCCGACCGGAACAGCAAATCGCGCAGGCAGAGATGGGGCTTCACTGATGGCAGAGTCGACGGCAGGATCCGAGACGGATGCGGACGGCATGACACCCGTCAAACCCGTCGAGGCTGAACTGCTCGTAGTGACCGGAATGTCGGGAGCCGGCCGGAGCACCGCCTCGGACGCCCTTGAGGACCATGGCTGGTACGTCGTGGAAAACCTGCCGCCGCAGATGCTCGGCACGCTCGCCGAACTCGTGTCCCGGACACCACACTCGATGTCCAAGCTCGCCGTCGTGATGGACGTCCGGAGTAAGGAACTGTTCGTCGACATGCGCGCGGCGCTCCGCGCGCTGGAGGCCACCGGCGTGAGCTTCCGCGTGCTGTTCCTCGACGCCAACGACGACGTCCTGGTGCGCCGCTTCGAGCAGGGCCGCCGGCCCCACCCGCTTCAGGGCGGCGGCCGGATCCTCGACGGCATCGCCGCCGAACGTGAACTTGTCCGTGAATTGAGGGACACCGCCGACATCGTCCTGGACACCTCCTCCCTCAACGTCCACGGTCTCGCCACCGCCATCACTGAACTCTTCAGCGAGACCGGTCCGGTGGCCCTGCGGCTGAACGTCATGAGCTTTGGCTTCAAGTACGGGCTGCCGGTGGACGCGAACTTCGTGGCCGATGCCCGCTTCATCCCCAACCCGCACTGGGTGCCGCAGCTGCGCCCGCACACCGGGCTCGACAAGGACGTCAGCGATTACGTGCTGGAGGCCCAGGGCGTCAGCGACTTCGTGGAGCGCTACGTCCTGGCCCTCGAACCGGTCCTGGACGGGTACCGGCGGGAGAACAAGCACTACGCCACGATCGCCGTGGGCTGCACCGGCGGCAAGCACCGCTCAGTGGCGGTCGCCGTCGAGCTCTCACGGAGGCTGGCGCAATATCCGCGCGTCACCGTGACCACGACGCACCGGGATCTGGGCCGCGAGTAATGGCGCTGCTGACCGGCCCGCTGCCCCTTGTCCCGCCCGCCAGCGCAGCGTTCGCGAGCCAGCAGGACAAAGGGCCCTCCGTCGTCGCGCTCGGCGGCGGCCACGGCCTCTCCGCCTCGCTGTCGGCCCTGCGCCTGCTGACCTCCGAGCTCACCGCGATCGTCACGGTCGCGGACGACGGCGGATCCTCGGGCCGGCTCCGCGAAGAGTACGGCGTCCTGCCGCCGGGCGATCTCCGTATGGCCTTGTCCGCGCTGTGCGACGACACCGACTGGGGCCGCACGTGGCGCGACGTGATGCAGCACCGCTTCGCCCCCGGCAAGGGCCGCGGCGGCTCCCTCGATGAGCACGCGATGGGCAACCTCCTGATCGTCACGCTCTGGGAGCTCCTGGGCGACACCGTCGCGGGCCTCAAGTGGGCCGGCGCCCTGCTCGGCGCGCGCGGTGAAGTCCTGCCGATGTCCAGCGTCCCGCTGACCATCGAGGGCCAGGTCCGGGTCACCGCCCCGGACGGCGGGACGGCGCTGCAGACCCTCACCGGCCAGGCCAAGTGCGCGGTGGCAGGGTCCCTGGAGCACGTCCGGCTGCTGCCCGAGAACGCTCCGGCCTGCACGGAGGCACTGACGGCGATCGAGCTGGCCGACTGGGTAATCCTCGGACCGGGCTCCTGGTACACATCCGTGCTGCCGCACCTGTTGCTGCCTGAAATGCGCGAGGCCCTCGCCAGCACGGCCGCCCGCCGCTGCCTGACCATGAACCTGGCCACGGACACCAAGGAGACCGCCGGCATGACCGCCGCCGACCACCTCCGGGTGCTGCGCGAGTACGCCCCGGAGTTCACGATCGACGTCATCCTGGCCGACCCGGCGTCGGTGCAGAACCTGCCCGACTTCGAGGCGGCGGCAGGAATGCTCGGTGCCGAGGTGGTCTTGGGTAAAGTGGGGGCGTCTGGTCGCCGTCCGGTCCATGATCCGTTGCGGCTGGCGACGGCGTATCACGATATTTTCGGGAATAGTTAGGAAAGGTGCCATGGCACTGACAGCATCAGTCAAGGAAGAACTTTCCCGTCTGGATATTAAGAAGTCCTCGGTCCGCAAGGCCGAGGTATCGGCCATGCTCCGCTTCGCCGGCGGGCTGCACATTATCTCGGGCCGGATTGTGATCGAGGCCGAAGTCGACCTCGCATCGACCGCCCGGCGGCTGCGCGCCGCCATAGCCGAGGTATACGGCCACCAGAGCGAGATCATCGTCGTCTCGGGCGGCGGCCTGCGCCGCGGCAGCCGCTACGTGGTGCGCGTGGTGCGCGACGGTGAGGCCCTCGCCCGCCAGACCGGACTCCTCGACGCGCGGGGGCGGCCCGTGCGCGGCCTTCCGTCGGTAGTGGTGAACGGCTCCGCCGCGGACGCCGAGGCCGTCTGGCGCGGCGCCTTCCTGGCGCACGGCTCGCTCACCGAGCCCGGCCGCTCCTCGGCCATGGAAGTCACCTGCCCCGGCCCCGAATCGGCCCTGGCCCTCGTCGGCGCCGCCCGCCGCCTCGGCATCCAGGCCAAGGCCCGCGAGGTCAGGGGAGTGGACCGCGTGGTTATCCGCGACGGCGACACAATCGCCGCGCTGCTGACCCGCATGGGCGCCCACGACGCGCTCATGGTCTGGGAGGAACGCCGCATGCGCAAGGAAGTCCGCGCCACGGCCAACCGGCTCGCCAACTTCGATGACGCTAACCTGCGCCGCTCGGCGCAGGCCGCCGTCGCCGCCGGAGCCCGGGTGGACCGCGCCCTGGAAATCCTGGGCGACGACGTCCCGGACCACCTGAAGTACGCCGGCGAGCTCCGGGTCGCGCACAAGCAGGCCAGCCTGGACGAGCTGGGCCGCCTGGCGGACCCCGTCATGACCAAGGACGCGATCGCCGGCCGGATCCGCCGGCTCCTGGCCATGGCGGACAAACGGGCCCAGGACCTCGGCATCCCGGGCACGGAGGCCAATGTGACGCCGGAAATGCTCGACGACTAGCCCGCCCCTAGAATCAACAGCAGGATCCACTCGCCCCCGCCAGGATGGAAATGCCGCGGGAATGAAAATGCCCCGCAAATGAAATATCCGGGAGCCGCGGCTGGTTGTCGCCGTTGGATCCCACCGCAATCTTCCGGATGCCCAGCATCCGGATGCACAATCCGAGAGTTACCGAACCGGACAACCCGTCCACGACATTGGAGGATTTTGTGACCGAGTACGTACTGCCCCAGCTCGACTATGACTACGCAGCGCTGGAACCGCACATCTCCGCGAAAATCATGGAGCTGCACCACAGCAAGCACCACGCCGCCTATGTGGCCGGCGCCAACAACGCCCTGGCCCAGCTGGCCGAGGCGCGCGAAAAGGGCGACTTCGCCAACATCAACCGCCTCTCCAAGGACCTCGCGTTCCACACCGGCGGCCACATCAACCACTCCGTCTTCTGGAAAAACCTCTCCCCGGACGGTGGCGACAAGCCCGAGGGCGAGCTCGCGGCGGCCATCGACGACGCCTTCGGCTCGTTCGACGCGTTCCGTGCCCAGTTCAGCGCCGCGGCGCTGGGCCTGCAGGGCTCCGGCTGGGGCTTCCTGGCCTACGAGCCCATCGGCGGCAACCTGGTCATCGAGCAGCTCTACGACCAGCAGGGCAACGTCGCACTCGGCACCACCCCGCTGCTGATGCTGGACATGTGGGAGCACGCCTTCTACCTGGACTACGTCAACGTCAAGGCCGACTACGTCAAGGCCTTCTGGAACATCGTCAACTGGGCCGACGTCGCCAAGCGCTTCGACGCCGCCCGAAAGAACGCGACGGGTCTCATCACCCTCTAGGCGGTCCCTTTACCCTGCAGAGGGTGACGGAATCGAATTCCGTTTGTAACAAACCTCACATTACGGGCCCTTCGGCCCGAAATGTGGACGGACTGCCCCTGCACTTGCGGGGGCAGTCCCGGTTAAACGTAAGATGGATCACGGAAGGCGGTTAGCCTTCAGCAATGTGGCTGGTCGCCCTCCGATCTGGTAATTATCTCTGCCCAATGGCGTGCGGGATCTGTTAGTTGGCTTGAACGCCTTCTCAACTAGTCGTGCTCGCAGGAGCACCAAGGAGACTGAAAACGTGACGACCCGTATTGGCATCAACGGCTTTGGCCGTATCGGCCGCAACTACTTCCGCGCCGCCCTCGCACAGGGCGCAGACCTTGAGATCGTTGCGGTCAACGACCTCACCAGCCCGGAAGCCCTCGCTCACCTCCTCAAGTACGACTCCGTGGGCGGCCGCCTGGCCGAAACCATTGAAGTCAAGGACGGCAACATCGTCGTCGACGGCAACATCATCAAGGTCCTTGCCGAGCGCGATCCCGCCAAGCTGCCCTGGGGCGAGCTCGGCGTCGACATCGTCATCGAGTCCACCGGCTTCTTCACGAAGGCCGCCGATGCGCAGAAGCACATCGACGCCGGTGCCAAGAAGGTCCTGATCTCCGCCCCCGCGTCGGATGAGGACATCACGATCGTGATGGGCGTCAACGACGGCCTGTACGACAGCGCCACGCACCACATCATCTCCAACGCCTCCTGCACCACCAACTGCCTCGGCCCGCTGGCCAAGGTCATCAACGAAGCGTTCGGCATCGAGCGTGGCCTGATGACCACCATCCACGCCTACACCGCCGACCAGAACCTGCAGGACGGCCCGCACAAGGACCTCCGCCGCGCCCGCGCCGCCGCCATCAACATGGTGCCCACCTCCACTGGTGCCGCCAAGGCCATCGGCCTGGTCCTGCCCGAGCTCAAGGGCAAGCTCGACGGCTACGCCATCCGCGTGCCCGTCCCCACCGGCTCCGCCACGGACCTGACCGTTACGGTCTCGCGCGAGACCACCGTCGCTGAAGTCAACGCCGCCCTCAAGGCAGCATCGGAGACCGACGAGCTCAGGGGCCTGCTGACCTACACCGACGAGCCGATCGTCTCCTCCGACATCGTCGGCGACCCGGCATCGTCCATCTTCGATTCCGGCCTGACCAAGGTGATCGGCGACCAGGTCAAGGTTGTGTCCTGGTATGACAACGAGTGGGGCTACTCAAACCGCCTCGTGGACCTCACGGAGCTTGTCGCGTCCAAGCTGGGCTAGGGTAAGACTCATGACATTCCACACCCTCAACGAACTGATCGCTGATGGTGTCCGCGGGCGGTACGTTCTGGTCAGAAGTGACCTGAACGTGCCGCTCGACGGCTCTACAGTGACTGACGACGGCCGCATCAAGGCCTCCCTGCCAGTGCTGGCGAAGCTCACGGACGCCGGTGCCCGCGTGCTGGTCACAGCACACMTGGGCCGCCCCAAGGGCGCCCCGGAGGAGAAGTACTCACTCAAGCCCGCCGCCGCACGGCTGGCCGAGCTTGCCGGGTTCAAGGTCTCACTCGCCGGCGACACCGTCGGCGGGTCGGCCAAGGAGCTCTCCGCCGCGCTCCAGGACGGCGAAGTGCTGGTCCTGGAAAACGTGCGCTTCGACGCGCGGGAGACCTCCAAGGACGACGCCGAACGCGGCGCCTTCGCGGACGAGCTCGTCGCCCTCACCGGTGACAACGGCGCCTTCGTCGATGACGCCTTCGGTGCCGTGCACCGCAAGCACGCCAGCGTGTACGACGTCGCCACGCGGCTGCCGTCCTACCAGGGCGACCTCGTCCGCACGGAGGTCGAGGTGCTGCGCAAGCTCACCACGGACACCCAGCGGCCCTACGTCGTTGTCCTCGGCGGCTCCAAGGTCTCCGACAAGCTCGCTGTCATCGACAACCTCCTGGGCAAGGCGGACACGATCCTGGTGGGCGGCGGCATGCTGTTCACCTTCCTCGCCGCCGCGGGCCACAAGGTCGCGGGCAGCCTGCTCGAAGAGGACCAGATCCCGGTCGTCCAGGACTACCTGAAGCGGGCCGCTGACGCCGGTACCGAGTTCGTCGTGCCCACCGATGTTGTGGTGGCGGCAAAGTTCGCCGCCGACGCCGAGCACGAGACCGTCGCCGCCGACGCCATCGAGTCGGGCAGTTTCGGAGCCCAGGGCATCGGGCTGGACATCGGGCCGGTATCGGCAGCCGCTTTCGCGGAACGGATCAAGGGCGCCAAGACGGTGTTCTGGAACGGGCCCATGGGCGTGTTCGAATTCGCGGCCTTCGCCGGCGGTACCCGGGCCATCGCCCAGGCGCTGACCGAGACGGACGCGTTCACGGTGGTTGGCGGCGGCGACTCCGCCGCAGCGGTCCGGACACTCGGCTTCGCCGATGACCAGTTCGGCCACATTTCCACCGGCGGCGGCGCAAGCCTGGAGTACCTTGAAGGCAAGGAACTCCCCGGCCTGAGCGTCCTCGACCGCTAGTAGCACTGACCGTTAGAAGCACCGGCGGCTGCCAGTCAACATGACAGCGCCGGCCGCCAGGCCATCGGGCCGGCAGGGTGCCCTCCGCAGGGAACCGGGCACCCTGCCGGCTGCTCTCACACAACAAGCACTCTTGGAGATCACGTGACCACGTCAACCAACGGTAAATTCGACCGCAAGCCCTTCATCGCCGGAAACTGGAAGATGAACATGGACCACGTCCAGGGCATCACCCTCCTGCAGAAGCTGGCGTGGACCCTGTCCGACGCCAAGCACGACTACAGCCGGGTGGAGGTCGCCGTCTTCCCGCCGTTCACGGATCTCCGCGGCGTTCAGACCCTGGTCCAGGGCGACGAGCTCGCCGTCGTCTATGGCGGCCAGGACCTCTCCCAGTTCGACTCCGGCGCCTACACCGGCGATATCTCCGGCCAGTTCCTCGCCAAKCTCGCCTGCAGCTACGTCCTGGTCGGCCACAGCGAACGCCGCACCATCCACAACGAGTCCGACACCGTCCTGAACGCCAAGACCAAAGCCGCCTTCCGGCACGGCATCACCCCCGTCCTCTGCGTCGGTGAAGGCCTGGAGATCCGGCAGGCCGGCACTCACGTGGACCACACGCTCGCCCAGCTGCGCGCCGGCGTCGAAGACCTCACCCCGGAGCAGGCCGCCGAGCTCGTCGTCGCCTACGAGCCCGTGTGGGCCATCGGCACCGGCGAGGTCGCGGGCCCGGAGGACGCGCAGGAAATGTGCGCAGCCATCCGTGCCGAACTGTCCACCCTCTTCGGAGCCGACGTCGCCGCCAAGACCCGCCTGCTCTACGGCGGCTCGGTCAAGGCCAACAACGCTGCCTCGATTCTGAAGGAGCGCGACGTGGACGGCTTGCTGGTCGGCGGTGCCAGCCTGGACGCTGCCGAGTTTGCTAATATTGTCAGGTTCGAGAGTCACCTGTTGACGGATTAGTCCGGACACAGCCTGACCCCCGCAATCCAATCCTTCTGAAAGGCCGTCGTGGACGTTCTTCATGTCATTCTGCAGGTCCTCCTGGGCATCACCAGTCTCCTGCTGACGTTGCTCATCCTGCTCCATAAGGGACGCGGAGGCGGCCTGTCCGACATGTTCGGCGGCGGCATGAGCTCGGGCCTGAGCTCCTCCGGGGTCGCTGAACGGAACCTCAACCGGTTCACGGTCATCCTGGGAATCACGTGGGGCGTCGTGATCATCGCCCTCGGCCTGATGATGCGGTTCAGCACGGGCGCCGATTCCTAGGACGTCCGTCCGAAAACTTCATATGGGGTCCTTATGGCCCTCCCGGCATCGGGAACTCACGAACTACACTGTGGCTGTCGTTTGCACTTCCACCAGCTACGTAGCCAGGAGTTCCCGATGCTGCATTCTGCTTCCGGATTCAAGGGAATCCGTGTGGGCGCCACCGAGGGAGCATCTCCCCGCCATGAACCACTGAACGGGGCCGGCGTACGCCAGCCCCGTATTCGTGTCGCCTTCCTGTGCGCCAAGGGCCATGAAACCTCGCTCGTGTTCGCGCAACTGCCGGAGGAACAGATCCCCGGAGTTTGGGACTGCCGGCGATGCGGCGGGACCGCAACCCGCGACGGATCAAAGTTTGGCCTGGAGGAAGCGCCGACAGAGGGCTTCAAGACACACCTGGAATACGTTAAAGAGCGGCGCTCCAGCCAGGACGCCGAAGACGTGCTGGCCGGAGCGCTGGAACGGCTACGCTCAGGACGGACCCTTCCGGACGAGCTGCTCCGGGACCCGTGAGGCAGCGTCCTCGTCAATCAGCCACAACGTTTCCCGCCGGCCGCGCGGCCCAGCCGCGGGAACCTGCACGGGATTGGCGCCGGCCAGGGCCAGCCCCACGGCGCCGGCCTTGTCATCACCGGCCACCACCATCCACACCTCGGACGCCGTATTGATCGCCGGGAGCGTCAGTGACACCCGTGCCGGCGGCGGCTTGGGGGAGTTGTGGACCCCCACGACAGTCACTTCCTTCTCCCGGATGCCGGCTTGCTCCGGGAAGAGCGAGGCGACGTGCGCGTCCGGGCCGACGCCGAGGAGGACGATGTCCAGGCGCGGGAGCTGCGCCGGATGTTCGGGCCTGTCGTCTGACATGTCCGCGGCGTGCTCGGCGGCCGCCGCCTCCGCGAGGCGGCGCGCATAGTCCGCCGCGGCGTCATCCGGGCTGTCGAAGTCATCCGTGGACCCGGGCACGTGGACGCGCGCCGGATCAACACTGATATGGGACAGGAGGGCGTCCTGGGCCTGGCGGACGTTGCGCTCGGCGTCATCGGCCGCCACAAAGCGCTCGTCACCCCACCAGAAGTTCACCTTGGACCAGTCGACGGCCCGCGCCGCCGGTGATTCGGCCACGGCCTTGAGCGAGCCGATGCCCATCGTCCCCCCGGTAAGCACCACCGTGGCCTCGCCGTGCCGGTCCTGGATATCCACGAGCTTGGTAATCAGGCGGGCTGCGATCGCAGCCATCAGGACGGTCGAGTCAGGATGGATGCTTACTCTCGGGTCAGCGCTCACTGGGACGGACACTCCTTAGATTGGTACGCGGCAGTCCCATAGTAATCACTTCACCGAAGACTTCGTCCGGATCCAGGCGGCGGAGTTCTTCGGCCAGGCAGTCCTTGAGGCTGCGTCGGGGCAGTGAGATCCGCTGCGCGGGCTGGCCGGGCTGGGTCAGTTCCGCAATGGTGAGCCCGGGCCGGAAGAGCTGGATGTCGCCGCCGGGCCGGGTCAGACGGACGCGGCGGATGCCGGTTCCGGCCGGATCCGCCACTATCGTCACGGGAACGTCCAGGGCCAGGGTGAGCCAGGCCGCGAGGAGCACGGTACTGGGGGAGTCCGAGGCGCCCTCGACGGCGACGGCCGTCACCGGCGAGTCGTCCACCTGGTCCAGGACCGCGGCCAGCTGGATGCGCCAGTTGGTCAGGCGGGTCCAGGCGAGGTCCGTGTCGCCGGCCTTGTAGGTGCGGCGGATGTTTTCCAGCGCCGCGACGGGGTCCGTTTCGTTGGCGGAGTCGGTGATCCGGCGGTGCGCGATGCCCCCGATCGAGGTCTGGCACGCATTCCTGGGGGCGCCGTGCGGCCACCACGCCACGATCGGCGCGTCCGGGAGCAGCAGGGCCGCGACGAGGGATTCGCTTTCCTCGGCGAGTTCGCCGTAGCCGCGCAGCAGGATGACCTCGGAGGCCCCGGCGTCGCCGCCGACGCGGATCTGGGCGTCTAGCCGGGTCGGGGCCGAGGCCCCGGCGTCGGCGAGGACGATGATCCGGCACGGGTGTTCCCGGCTGGCCTCGTTGGCGGCCTCAATGGCCTCCTCTTCCAGCCCCGAACGGGTGACGACCACAAGGGTCAGCACCCGGCCCAGGGCGATCACGCCACCCTGCTCCCGTAGGGCCATGATCTTCTTGGAAATCTTGGAGGTGGTGGTGTCGGGAAGATCTACGATCATGGCCTTCTCCAGGTTCGTCCGTCGCGGGCAAGGAGTTCGTCGGCCGAGGCGGGGCCCCAGCTGCCGGGAGCGTAGGGCTGGGGCTGTTCGTCCAGGCCGGCCCAGTAGTTCTCGAAGGGGTCCAGGATCTTCCAGGACAGCTCTACTTCGGCGTGCCGGGGGAACAGCGGCGGTTCGCCCAGCAGCACGTCGAGGATGAGGCGTTCGTAGGCTTCGGGGCTGGACTCGGTGAAGGAGTGGCCGTAGCCGAAGTCCATGGTGACGTCGCGGACCTCCATCTGGGTGCCCGGGACCTTGGACCCGAACCGGATCGTGGCGCCCTCGTCGGGCTGGACCCGGATTACCACGGCGTTCTGGCCGAAGTCGTCCTCGCCGTGGTCGGTGAAGAGCAGGTTCGGTGCGCGCTTGAAGACGACGGCGATCTCCGTCACCCGGCGGCCCAGGCGCTTGCCGGCGCGCAGGTAGAACGGCGCTCCGGACCAGCGCCGGGTGTTGATGTCCACCCGGATCGCGGCGAACGTCTCGGTCTTCGAATCGGCCGGAATGCCATCTTCCTCCAGGTAGCCCAGGACTTCCTCGCCGCCCTGCCAGCCGCCGGTGAACTGCCCGCGGGCCGAGTGGGTGGAGAGGTCCTCGGGGAGCCGGACGGCGGCGAGGACCTTCTCCTTCTCGGCCCGCAGGTCATCGGCGTTGAACGAGATCGGCTCCTCCATGGCCGTCAGGGCCAGGAGTTGGAGCAGGTGGTTCTGGATCACGTCGCGGGCCGCGCCCACGCCGTCGTAGTAGCCTGCCCGGCCGCCGGTGCCGATGTCCTCGGCCATGGTGATCTGGACGTGGTCAACATAGTTGGCGTTCCAGAGCGGCTCGAAGAGCTGGTTGGCGAAGCGCAGTGCCAGGATGTTCTGCACCGTCTCCTTGCCCAGGTAGTGGTCGATCCGGAAGACTGCGTCCGGTGGGAACACCGATTCGACGATGTCGTTGAGCTGGCGGGCCGATTCGAGGTCGTGTCCGAACGGTTTTTCGATCACCACGCGGCGCCAGTTGTCGCCCGCGGCCTGGGCCAAGCCATGCTTGGAAAGCTGGCGGCAGACCTGCTCGAAGGCCTTCGGCGGGATCGAGAGGTAGAACGCGTGGTTGCCCCGCGTCCCGCGCTGCTCGTCGAGCTCATCGATCGTTTCGCTGAGCCGCTTGAACGCCTCGTCGTCGTCGAACTCGCCCTGCACGAAACGGATGCCCTCGGAGAGCTGCTTCCAGACCGTTTCATCGAACGGGGTGCGGGCGTAGGCCTTGACGGACTCTTTGACCTCTGCGGCGAAGTCCTCGTTCTCCCAGTGCCGGCGGGCAAAGCCCACCAGGGCGAAGCTAGGTGGCAGCAGCCCGCGGTTGGCGAGGTCATATACCGCGGGCATGAGCTTCTTGCGGGCGAGGTCCCCGGTCACGCCGAACAGGACCAGCGATGACGGCCCGGCAATACGGTTCAGACGGCGGTCACGCGGGTCCCGGAGCGGATTGCGCCCCCGGCCGGCCGTGGTCCTGCCGCCGTTGTAAGTTTCTGGCATGGTTGCGTGGGTGCCTTAGCTTTCAGTGGAGGATGCTGCCTGGCCGGCAAGGGACGTGACGAGCTCCTGGAGCTGCTTCACACCCGCAGCGCGGTCGGTCAGGTGCAGCCGGAGGACCGGGCGGCCGTGCTCGGACAGGACCTGGGCATCGCCCGCGGCCTGCGCCGAGATCAGCTCGCCGAACGTAAACGGCCGGTCCGGGATGGCCAGGTCGGCCGCGGAAGCGGCCGTGACCTGCAGGAAGACGCCGATCGCGGGTCCGCCCTTGTGGAATTGTCCGGTGGAGTGCAGGAACCGCGGGCCCCAGCCGAAGGTCACCGGGCGTCCGCTGACAGCGGCCAGTTCGTCCCGGACGCCTTCGAGGCTGGCGTAGGCGAGCCGGTCGAAATAGGCCTGGACGCTGAGGTAGTTGTCCGGGCCGAGTTCGGCGAGCAGGGCGCTGACGGCCTCCGCCGCGGTGGCGGCGCCGCCGAGCCATTCCCCGCCGCGGACCTCGATGGCGCCGTCGGTGAAGTTCGCCGGCGTCGGCTCGGGCTGTGCGTCCAGCAGGCCGCGGGCGGCGATCTTCGCCGCCTCGACGTCGGGCTGGTCGAACGGGTTGATGCCCAGCAGGCGGCCGGCCACGGCGGTGGCGAATTCCCACACCATCATCTGCGTGGCCAAGCCGCCGGCAGTGGCGACCTCGTTCTCGCCCAGCTGCACGTCTGCATCCGCCGCGACGAGCCGGATGACGAGGACATCGGGGGCGCCGAGGGTGGCTTCAGGGGAGGCCGGACCGGCCACGACAGGCAGCACGCCGGTGCCGAGCTTGCCGGTGGATTCGGCGATGAGCTGTTCGGCCCAGTCGGCGAAGCCCACGATCCCGGACCCGTCCTCCGCGATGACGATCTTGTTGCGCAGCGGGGTGGTGCCGCCCAGGGCGGTGCCGAGGGCGAGGCCGATGTTGTCCTCCGAGTCCTCGTTGAGGATCTCGGCAGCTTCCTCGGCCTCATCCAGGAAACCCTGGATGTCCACGCCGGCCAGCCCGCAGGGGACCAGCCCGAACGCGGTCAGGGCCGAGAAACGGCCGCCGACGTTGGGGTCGGCGTTGAAGACGGCGCGGTAGCCGGCTTCTCGTGAGGCCTTGTCCAGCGGCGAACCCGGGTCGGTGACGATGATGATGCGGCTCTTCGCGTCGATGCCGGCGTCGGTGAACGCCTGCTCGAAGATCCGACGCTGGGAATCGGTTTCCACGGTGGAGCCGGACTTGGACGAAACCACGATGGCGGTTTCGGCCAGCCGGTCCGCTACTGCGGCACTGACCTGTTCGGGGTCGGTGCTGTCCAGAACAGTCAGCTCGACGCCAGCGGTGCCCGCGATGACTTCAGGCGCCAGCGAGGAGCCGCCCATGCCGCAAAGGACGATCCGCCGTACGCCCTCGGCCTTCAGCGCGTCGCGGAGTTCCAGAATGTCGCCGACCAGCGGCTGGGAGACGGTGGCCGCCTCGACCCAGCCCAGCCGGACAGCGGATTCTTGCTCTGCGTCCGGACCCCACAGGGTGTGGTCCTTCGCGAAGATCCGGGTGGCAATGCGGTCTTCCAACAGTGCCGGGAGGTGCTGGTCATGTGCCTGGCGGGCTGCGCCGGTGGCGTCGTAGCTGAGTGTGCTCATGGTGGGTTAGGAAGCCTTCCGTGCAGAGGCCAGGGCGCCTTCGACGTCGCCCAGCAGTTCCTTCCAGCTGGCCACGAACTTATCCAGGCCTTCGGATTCGAGCAGAGCGACGACGTCGTTGTAGGAAATCCCCAGCGCGTCGAGGGAGTTCAGCGTGGCGTTGGCGTCGTCGTAGCCGCGGGTGACGGTGTCGCCCGTGACGGTGCCGTGGTCGAACGTGGCGTCGAGGGTCTTCTCCGGCATGGTGTTGACCACGCCCGGGGCGACGAGTTCCGTGACGTAGAGGGTATCCGGGTAGGCCGGGTCCTTTACGCCGGTGGAGGCCCAGAGCGGGCGCTGCGGCAGGGCGCCGGCCCCGGCCAGGAGGGCCCAGCGTTCGGTTGAGAACAGCTCTTCGTAGACCTGGTAGGCCAGGCGGGCGTTGGCCAGGCCGGCCTTGCCCTTGAGTGCCTTCGCTTCCTCGGTGCCGATCGCGTTGAGGCGCTTGTCGATTTCGGCATCGACGCGGGAGACGAAGAAGGATGCGACCGAGTGGATCTTGGACAGGTCGTGGCCGTTGTCCTTGGCCTGCTCGAGCCCGGACTGGAAGGCGTTGATCACGCCGCGGTAGCGTTCCAGCGAGAAGATCAGGGTCACGTTGACGCTGATGCCCTCGGCCAGGGTGGCCGTGATGGCCTCGAGGCCTTCGAGGGTTGCCGGGATCTTGATCAGGACGTTGTCCTTGTTGACCTTTTTGTACAGGTGCTTCGCTTCGGCGATGGTCCCGGCGGTGTCCCAGGCCAGGCGCGGGTCGACCTCGATGGAGACGCGGCCGTCGACACCCTTGGTGGCCGCGGCGACGGGGGCGAACAGGTCGCAGGCGTCGGCCACGTCGGTGGTGGTGATTTCGAAGACGGTCTCTTCAACGGTGGCGCCGGCGGCGGCCTGCCCGGCGATCACGGCGTCGTAGTCGTGGCCGGTGGTGATGGCGGCGTGGAAGATCGACGGGTTGGTGGTGACGCCAACGACGTTCTTCTCTTCGATGAGCTTGCGCAGGGTGCCTGTCTGCAGGCGGCCGCGGGAGAGGTCATCGAGCCAGATCGAGACGCCGGCGKCGGAGAGCTGCTGGGTGGGGGTAGTCATTTCATAACTCCTGGAAATCATGGGTTCCGGGGGCACAGCGTCCCCCGGAACCGTGGTGGTGGATCAGTTGGTAAGGCCGGCCAGGGATTCCTTGGCGGCGGCGGCGACTGCAACGGCGGTGATGCCGAATTCCTGGAAGAGGCGCTTGTAGTCCGCGGACGCGCCGAAGTGCTCGAGCGAGACGGAACGGCCGGCGTCGCCGACGAATTCCTTCCAGCCCAGGGCCAGTCCGGCTTCGACCGAGACGCGTGCCTTCACGGCCGGCGGCAGCACGGCGTCGCGGTAGGCGGCGTCCTGCTTGTTGAACCATTCCACGCAGGGCATCGACACCACACGGGTGGGGATGCCCTCGGCCTGCAGCGCCTCGCGGGCGTTGACAGCGAGCTGGACCTCGGAGCCGGTGCCGATCAGGATGACCTGGGCCTCGACGGTGTTGCCGTCCTTCGACGCCTCAGCCAGGACGTAGCCGCCCTTCTCGACTCCGGCGGTGGAGCCGAAGGTGTCGCCGTCGGCCACGCCGGTGCCGCGGGCATACGTGGGGATGTTCTGCCGGGTCAGGACGATCCCGGCGGGGTTTTCGTGGTTTTCCAGCATGGCCTTCCAGGCCGCGGCGACCTCGTTCGCGTCGCCGGGGCGGACGACGTCCAGGCCCGGGATAGCCCGCAGGGACGCGAGCTGCTCGACGGGCTGGTGCGTGGGGCCGTCCTCGCCCAGGCCGATCGAGTCGTGCGTCCAGACATACAGCGACGGGACGCCCATCAGGGCGCCGAGCCGGATCGCGGGGCGCTGGTAGTCGGAGAAGATCAGGAATGTGCCGGAGAACGCCCGGGTGCGCCCGTGCAGGGAGATGCCGTTCACGATCGACGCCGCGGCGTGCTCGCGGATGCCGAAGTGCAGGACCCGGCCGTAGGGGTTGCCCTTCCAAGCCGCGGTGGACCGGGACGTGGGGATGAACGACGGCGAGCCTTCGATCGTGGTGTTGTTCGACTCTGCGAGGTCGGCGGAGCCGCCCCAGAGTTCGGGCATGACCGGGCCGATCGCGTTCAGGACCTTCCCGGACGCGGCGCGGGTGGAGACGTCCTTGCCGGCTTCGAAGACGGGCAGGGCGGCCTCGAAGTCGCCCGGGAGCTTCTTCGCCTCGACGCGCTCCAGCAGGGCCGCGGCCTCGGGGTTGCCGGCCTGCCACGCCTCGAACGAGGCCTGCCAGTCGGTGCGGGCGGCCGCGCCGCGGTCCTGAACGGCCCGGGCGTGGGCCAGGACGTCTTCGTCGACCTGGAAGGCGCGTTCCGGGTCGAAGCCCAGGACCTTCTTCAGGGCAGCGACTTCCTCTGCACCCAGGGCCGAGCCGTGGATCTTGCCGGTGTTCTGCTTCTTCGGCGCCGGGTACCCGATGATGGTCCGCAGCGAGATGATGGAGGGCTTGCCGGTTTCGGCCTTCGCCGCGAGCAGCGCGGCGTGCAGCTCCTGCACGTCTTCGACGTATTCGCCGGTCCGGGTCCAGTCGACCCGCTGGGTGTGCCAGCCGTAGGCCTCGTAGCGGGCCAGGACGTCCTCTGTGAACGCCACATCGGTGTCGTCCTCGATCGAGATGTGGTTCTCGTCGTAGATCACCACAAGGTTGCCCAGTTCCTGGTGCCCGGCGAGTGAGGACGCCTCGGAGGTCACGCCTTCCTGCAGGTCGCCGTCGGAGGCGATCACCCAGATGGTGTGGTCGAACGGGCTCGTGCCGGCGGGGGCATCGGCATCGAACAGGCCGCGCATCCGGCGCTGCGAATACGCGAAGCCGACAGCGGACGCCAGGCCCTGGCCCAGCGGGCCCGTGGTGATCTCCACACCCTTGGTGTGCTTGTATTCCGGGTGGCCCGGGGTCAGCGAACCCCAGGTCCGCAGCGCCTCCAGGTCCTTCAGCTCCAGGCCGTAGCCGGAAAGGAACAGCTGGATGTAGAGCGTCAGGGACGTGTGCCCGGGGGACAGAACGAACCTGTCACGGCCCAGCCAGTCCGGGTTCGCCGGATCGTGGCGCATCAGCTTCTGGAACAACAAATACGCGGCCGGAGCCAGGCTCATCGCCGTCCCCGGGTGGCCGTTTCCGACCTTCTCCACCGCATCCGCGGCCAGCACCCGGACCGTGTCCACCGCGCGCTGGTCCAAGTCAGTCCATGACAGTTCTTGCTCTTCCAAATGTGGCACGAAAACCGGGCCCCTCTCTGTGCTGACGGCCGGCGGTACGCGTCGTTCCCGCCCCGGGCACAGTTCGGTGCCCGCTGCGGTTCGTACCAGCCGTTCACCATCGAAACGTTGATCTATCATTCAGACGCAGACGCAGAGCCGCGTGTTCCGGCAAGTGCCTGTATGCGCTGATCTAAAGACAGCCTAGTCCCATTCCACTTTGTGGTCAGCGTATATCTCACCAAATGGACCGGATTTCGCTTATATGAATCACCGCCCGACGCCGGGCCGGTGAGCCGGCGTTAATACGCCGGAATCATGGCTCGCCGTTCGGCGGCCCTCCTGCCCGGAGCTCCACGGTATGATGGGTGGTGGCCTTCGACTGGGGCAAAGACACGGGCTTGCGCCGGGCGCGGAGCCCGATCTGCAGCACAGCTCGTTGCGAAATCCACCCGGGGCTGCCCGGCCAGACAGAACTGCACAGCCAGACAGACCCACAGCCAGACAGAACAGAGTGACTGCCACCGTGAGCACAACGAATACGCCGCTGAACGCCTCCCCGGCCTCGGCAAAAATGGGCTTCGGCCGCAAAGCCAAGGCCTACCTGGCGCTCACGAAACCCCGCGTCATCGAGCTCCTGCTCGTCAGCACGCTGCCCACCATGATCTATGCCGAACGTGGCTTCCCGTCGATCGGCCTGATCCTGGCGACGCTTGTGGGCGGCGCGTTCGCGGCAGGCTCCGCGGGCGCCTTCAACTGTTACATTGACCGCGACATCGACAAGCTCATGCACCGCACGGAGAACCGGCCGCTGGTCACCGGTGAGGTCACGCCCCGCGAAGCCCTCATCTTCTCCTGGCTGCTGGGCGCGGCGGCGATCGCCATCCTCTGGTTCGGGGCCAACCCGCTCGCCGCGTGGCTCGGACTCGGCGCCATCGTCTTCTACGTGGTCATCTACACCATGATCCTCAAGCGACGCACGGCCCAGAACATTGTCTGGGGCGGCGCCGCCGGGTGCTTCCCGGTCCTGATTGCCTGGGCCGCCGTCACCAACACCGTCGAGTGGCCCGCCGTCGTGCTGTTCATGGTGATCTTCCTCTGGACCCCGCCGCACTACTGGCCGCTGTCGATGCGCTACGGCGAGGACTACCGCAACGCCAACGTGCCGATGCTGGGCGCAATCGCCGGCGCGAAGGTGGTCTCAGTGCAGGTGGTCCTCTACGCGTGGGCCATGGTGGCGTGTTCGTTGCTGATGATCCCGGCCGGCGGTGCCGGCTGGGTCTACACGGTGACCGCCGTCGGCGCCGGTGCCTGGTTCCTGTACGAGTCGCACGCCCTGTACAACCGTGCGCAGGCGGGCGACGTCTCCAACAAGGGAGCCATGAAGGTCTTCCACGGCTCCATCAGCTACCTGACGCTGCTCTTCATTGCCCTGGCCGTCGACCCGTTTGTCGGCTCGGCCATCATGGGCGGCTGAGGCCCGCCCATTCGGTCTCCTGACGCTCCCTCACCGGTGGTGGGGGAGCGTCAGCTGTATTAAGGGGAACGTCTTTTCGGACCCGGGGTATCCTTACGAACCAGCCAGGCAACACAACCCCAGGGGGCGCCCGTGATCAACCGCGGCGATGTACTTCAGGCACAGAGCCGAATCAGCGGCTACGTGCGGCGCACGCCTTTGCTCCGCGGGGGTACCGCTGCGGCTCCGCTCTGGTTCAAATGCGAGTTCCTGCAGCACACCGGCGTCTTCAAGGCCCGCGGCGCCTTCAACCGCCAGCTCGCCGCCCGGGAGCGCGGTGAACTTGATCCCGGCGTCGGCGTGGTGGCGGCGTCGGGCGGCAACGCGGGCTTGGCGAACGCCTACGCCGCGGCGGCCCTCGGTGTTCCGGCGACAGTGTTCGTCCCGGAGAACGCCCCGCGGGTGAAGGTCGAGCGACTCCTCGCGTACAACGCCACGGTCCGGCAGGTCGGCGCCGAGTATGCGGAGGCTTTCGCGGCCGCAATGCATTACGTGGAGGAAAGCGGCGCCCTGTTCTGCCACGCGTACGACCAGCTCGAAATCGCGGCGGGCGCAGGCACCCTCGCCGAGGAGATTCTCCAGGACGAGCCCGGCATCGACACGATCGTCGTCGCCGTCGGCGGCGGCGGACTGTATGCCGGAGTGGCGGCAGCGGCCGAGGGCCGGGCACGCGTCGTCGCGGTTGAACCCTTCAACATCCCCACGCTGCACGCGGCCCTCGACGCCGGCCACCCGGTCGATGTGGCCGTTTCCGGAGTCGCCGTGGATTCCCTGGGTGCCCGGCGGGTGGGTGAGATCGCCTTCGACATCGCCGCGCGCGTCCCTCCGACCTCGGTACTGGTGGACGATGCATCCATCGTTGCCGCCCGTTCACAGTTGTGGAGCGATTACCGGATCCCCGCCGAATACGGCGCGGCGGCGGCGTTTGCTGCGCTCACGTCAGGGGCGTACACACCCGCCGAAGGGGAGCGGGTGGCGGTGATCGTCTGCGGGGCGAACACCGATGCGTCCACGCTGGAGAACCGGCCCGACGCCGGCACCGCGGGGGCGCTGGGTACCGACTGAACAGTACCGCCTAAAATGCCTGCGCACGTGCCTAGTCCGCGGAGGTCTCCCCGCCCGGCCCGTGCGTGGTGTGCCGGGGAGCGTTGCTGCCGGACCGTCCCCGGTCCGGCTCGTACCGGGCCGAATAGTGCTGGTCGAAGCGGGCGCGCGCGATCCGCCCGAGCCTTTCGACAGTGTGCCAGCTGATGACCGCAATGAGCAGGGTCACCACGATGGCCGACACGGCGACGAGCGGCGGCAGATCGGCCGTGGACCCCCCGTTGAGCCAGAGAATGACGACGTAGTTCCAGAGGTATGCGGCGTACGATACCGTGCCCAGCATCTGCACCGGGCGCGTCCACTTCGGCATCGCCGCGGTGCGGGAGGCGGCCAGTGCGACCAGGACGGCTGAGGCGGCCATGGCCAGCGGGCCGCCAATGAACATGAAGGCCGGCGTTTCGTTGGCCTTCGGGTAGAAGATCAGCGCGGCCAGGATGGCGACGGAACCGAGCAGGGCCGCACGCCTGAGCCAGAGGCCTGTGAACCAGCTGAACACATGGACCCTGTACAGCCGCAGGGCCGCACCGATAATCAGGCCCAGGCCCCACGTTGTCGGCAGCGCGTAGACCAGAGCGTGAAGTTGCGGGGCCAGAGTCACCATGGCCAGCACACTGGCCGACATGAGCAACAGTGCGACGGCGGCGGACCAGCCAACCAGACGTCCCTGGCGGTTGCGCCGCAGGGCGAGCACCAGCAGCGCGGGCCAGATCAGGTAGAACTGTTCCTCCACCGCCAGTGTCCAAAGTGGTCCGATCGCCATGCTGACGTCGAAAGGCAGCGGGAGGTCTTTGAGGTAGCCAAGGCCGGCGAGGACGGTGTACCCGACGATTCCCTTGGACCGGTCGCCGAGGACGTCGGTGGCCAGTTCGACGACCGCGTATACGCCCAGGAGGGAGATCAGTGCCGGCACCAGCCGGAAGGCCCGATGCGCATAGAAGCGGCCGTAGCGAATTTTCCGGTGCCGTTCGATGTCGCCGACCAGCACGTTGGTGATCAAATAGCCGCTCAACACGAAGAAGGCAATGACACCAACGATGCCGGCGCCTTGAAATATGCCCGGCCAGGAATGTCCCAGCAGGACGGCGCCAACGGCAGCACCGCGAAGAACGTCCAGGCCGTCCAGCCTTGGGCGCTTTGCAGTATGTTGGACCGTCTTTGCGGGCCTCTCGCTGACTAGTAACGCCACATATCCTCCGGTGCCTCTATCTGGCCGGTTCCGATTCCAGCTGCATCAAGGCAAAACCGAGCCGTCCTTCTGTCCATGGATGCGATTGCGGCGCCAGTCCTGCGCCATCAACAAGTATCCCCGCCTTGGCTGGACGAAGCCTGACGCTGGCCCCGGGCCGCCCGGCAATGGGCTGACCTACGAGGGGGCTACACGACCCAGTATTCCGAATGCCTTCCCGTTTGGACAAGTGACCGATCAGTAACCCGTCCTGGAATGTGGGGGAAATTTCGCGGCCGGTTCAGAGGTGGTGGGCCACGAATTCGAGTCCAATCACCAGGAGGCTCAATACAACTTCGGCGAGCATAATGGCGGCCTTGTGACGCAGAGGAATGTCGAGGCGCCGGATGGCGAGATAGCCGACCACCAGGAGCGTGACGACGAGCACGACGACCGCCCAGCTGAGTGCGGCCGCCGTCGACAAGATACCGAGGCCTGCCGCCAGGAGGAGGATCAGCGGCGTGACCAGGACGCTGAGGGCCCCGACACTGATAGCGACCATCTGACGCAGTTCTTCAGGGGTTGGGAGCGTCGAATGAACCGCCAGGTGGCTCAGGAGGTCGGCGACCAGGATTCCGAGCAGTGACCCGATCACCACGATGCTGAGGGTCGCCGCCGCGGCCGCGGGCGTCGTCTCGTCGGCGTGGCTGCGAAGCGCCAAGACCACAGCCAAGGTCGTGAAGATGATGTAGACGCGTTCTTTGAGGCTTGCCGCGCGATGGCGGGCGGAGGGTGAAAGGGGCGACGCCGGTTCGATCTCTTGCATTTGAGAAGGCCTTCCGGTCAGCGTCACGGGAGTGAAAGAAAAGAACCCACGGCCGCGACGATCCATATCCATGCCATCCCATAGTCCTCCCGGTGTTCCCGTCAAGGCCAGCCCGCCGCACATATGACAAACGCGGGGTCACTTATGGCCCGTCCGGACGTGCCGGATGGGCCATACGTGACCTCGCGTTTCTGTGTTGAGGGGAAGTGCTGGGGGCTGTTCGGGTCGGGGGGCTACTCCACCGGGCTGTACCGGGCGAGGTCCGCCGCGTTGGTCGCTGCGCTCATCAGCAGCGCCGCTGCCAGCATGTGCGCACCGACCAGCAGCGCCGGGATGCCGTTGTAATACTGCGTGAAGCCGATGGCGGCCTGCAGCACCGTGACGCCCAGGAGCATGAACACCGCGGAGCGGAACGGCCCCTGGATCCGCCCGCGGACCACCAGGACCAACGCGAACAGCGCGCCGGCGGTCACCAGGTAGGCGGGCACGGCGTGGATGTGGGCGAACAGGTCCCAGTCGAGGTCATTGCGTGGGGCGTTCGCGTCGCCTGCATGCGGGCCGGCGCCGGTTACCACCACGCCCAGGCAGACGGCGACGGCGGAGAGGACGGCGACGGCGGTCATCACCGGGCGCGCAGCCCCCGGCAGGGCGGGAAGCTGCACGGTCCGGGCCATGCCCGTGCGGCCGTAAGCCCGGTTCACCAACAGGGTAGCGAGGACCACGAGGGCCATGGAAACGAGGAAGTGCAGGCCCACGACCCACGGGTTCAGTCCGGTCAGCACCGTGATGCCGCCGATGACGGCCTGGGCCGGGATGCTGGCGAGCAGGCCGAGGGCGAGCAGGAAGAGGTCGCGGCGCTCCTTGCGGAGGTTCCACAGGTAGACCAGCATCATCACCGCGACGGCCGCCAGCGCGAACGTCAGGAGCCGGTTGCCGAATTCGATGATTCCGTGGATCCCCATTTCCGGGGTGGTCGCCAGGGATCCTTCCGTGCAGCGCGGCCATGTGGGGCAGCCAAGGCCCGAGGCCGTCAGGCGCACGGCGCCGCCGGTCACCACCAGGACGATCTGGCCGATGAGGGACAGCACAGCCAGGCGCCTGATTGTCTTGTCGACGCGGACTGGCAGCCGGGAGGTGATTCCGGAGACGATCCGGGGGGTTCGTGACGCCGTGCTCACAGTTTTCTCAATTCCATTTGAACCAACGGGTTGCTGCGCCGCCGGCGATGGCGGTCCAGAGCAGCAGGACAAGCACGGCGGCACCATTGACGCTGCCGTACAGGAAAGCATCCCTCAACGCCTGGCCCAGCGCGCCGGAGGGGAGGAAATGCACCACGGCCTGGGCCAGCGCCGGGAGCCGTTCGGCCGGGATCACGATGCCGCCCAGCGCGCCGAGCAGAATCCAGAGCAGGTTGGTGATGGCCAGAGTCGCCTCCGGCCGGACCGTCCCGGCGACCAGCAGCCCGAGTGCTGTGAAGGCGGCGGCACCCAGGACCAGGATGGCCAGGCCGGGCACCCAGCCCGCGGGGTTGGGCTGCCAGCCCAGCGTCAGGGCCACTGCCGTCACGATCAGCACCTGCAGGAACAGCACCGCCAGGACTGCCAGGACCTTCCCCGCAATCAGGCCGGTGCGGCCCAGGGGAGTGGTGGAAAGAAAGCGCAGGACACCGTAACGGCGGTCGAAGCCGGTGGAGATGCCCTGGCCCGTGAAGGCCGTGGACATGGCGCACAGGGCCAGGATGCCGGGAACGGCGACGTTGATACGGCTCGAACCGACTCCGTCCAGCAGCGGCGTCACGGTCAGCCCGACCATGGCCAGCAGCGGCAGCACGATCGCGAGGATCAGCTGCTCGCCGTTCCTGAGCATGGTGATGGTTTCGTACTGCCCCTGCAGCAGGATGCGGCGCAGCAGGGAGGCGGGGGCGCTGCCATGCGCGGCAGGGGGCGCGCCGGCCCGGCGTGCGCTCTCCAGCGGGGCGCCACCTGTTACGCGGGTCATCGGATCTCCCTTCCGGAGATGTCCAAAAAGACGTCCTCGAGGCTGCGCGCTTCAAGGCTCAGGGAGCTGGGCATGATCCCGCGCTGGGCCCACCACGCGGTGATTGCGGCGAGGTCGGCGGGGGTCAGGGCGCCGGTCACGGCATAACTGCCGGCCCGCGCCTCGGTGACGTCGACGCCGTCGGGCAGCACGCCGGTGAAGTCCAGTCCGGGTTCGGTCTCGAACAGCAGCGTGCGGATGTGCTGCGACGCGTCGCCGGCGGGCAGCTGGTGCCGCAGGAGCTGGGCGACAGTGCCCTCGGCGACGTTGCGGCCGGCGTCGATGATGTAGACGTAGTCCGCGAGGCGTTGGGCGTCGTCCATCAGGTGCGTTGTCAGGATGATGCCCATGCCGCTGTTCCGCAGTTCGGAGATCAGATCGAAGACCATCTGGCGGGACTGCGGATCCAGGCCGGCGCTGGGCTCGTCGAGGAATAGAACCTCCGGATTGCCGACCAGCGCCGCGGCCAGGGCGAGGCGCTGTTTCTGCCCGCCGGACAGGCGCCGCACGTTGGTGCGGCTGAAAGAGTCGATCCCCAGGCGTCCGATGAGCTCATCTACCGGCCACGGGTCCTGGTACATGCCGGCGATGTGCCGCAACAGGGGGATGGGCCGGGCCGACGGCGGCAGGCCGCCGTCCTGCAGCATCACCCCCACGCGGGCGCGGAGACCCGCACCGGCCGAATCCGGGTCCTGGCCCAGTAGGCTGATGGCGCCGGCGGTGCGTTTTTGCAGCCCCTGGGCGCATTCGATGGTGGTGGTCTTGCCGGCGCCGTTGGCACCGAGCAGGGCCGTGACCTGGCCGCGTTCGGCGATGAGGGAAAGGCCGCTGACCACGCGCAGCATCTTGCCGTCGAGGGTGGGCAGTGGACCAACATCCTTGACAAGCCCGTTGATGGTCAGAACGGGGGATTCGGGAGATCGCACCACAGCATTCTACGCGATGTAGTACGTCGCCTCCCCGGAGGGGCCGGTCCGGCAGGCAAGCCATGCCTTACTGGAATGCCGGACTAAATTACGACATGATTGTGTTGTGTATTCCATGAGCCCCTCTGCGTCCGCAGTCCCGTCCGGGCGCGGCGCCGCGCGCGTCGGGTCCGTCCGGGCACACGTGGCGGCCGTACCGGACGTCGTTCCCGCGGCCGCCGGCAACCACACGCACGACGCCGAAGAGCGCACGCGTGACCGCGTCCTGAACGCGGTGCTGGAGCATGGACCCATCAGCGCAGCCGAACTCGGCGACCTCCTGGGCTTCACCCCGGCTGCCGTGCGCCGCCACCTCGACCACCTCGCGCGCAGCGGAGTGATTGAGGTCAAGCGGGTTGCCCGCGCCGGTGCCGGCGCCGGCCGGCCCGCCCGCCGCTACGTCCTGAGCTCCCAGGGCCAGTCGAACCTCGGCAACGACTACCTTGACATCGCCTCCGTGGCGCTGCGCCGCCTGGAAGAGGCGGCCGGCCCAGAGGCCGTGCGGCAGTTCGCCGTCGAGCGTTTCGCCGACATGGAGCGCCGCTACGCACCCGAGATCGAGCAGGCCGGACCGGACATCACAGCCCGCGCCCAGGCTCTCTCCGAGGCGCTGAGCCGCGACGGTTTCGTGGCCTCGGCGCAGTCACTTGTTGCCAAGGCGCCGCTTCCGGCCGCGCTCTCCAGCGTCCAGCTCTGCCAGGGGCACTGCCCCATCCAGCACCTGGCCGCCCAGTTCCCCGTGTTCTGCGACGTGGAGACCGAAATGTTCGCCCGGCTGGTCGGCGTCGATGTGCGCCGGCTCTCCACCCTGGCGCGCGGCGGGCACGTCTGCACCACCCACATACCTACGGGCCGTCCGGCCGCCGTCGGGACTTCCAGTCCCGCAGCCCCGGTCAACCCGGACGAAGTATCCAACCATCTCCAAGAAAGGCCGTGATGACGGACCAACTATCAGAGAAAAAGGTTGCTGACTCTACTGTGATTTCGGAGATTCTGGAAAAGAATCCCGAGCTCCACGGAATCGGCACCTATGAGTACGGCTGGGCCGACAAGAACGACGTCGGGGCCAACGCGCGCCGCGGCATCGATGAAGACGTTGTCCGCGACATTTCGGCCAAGAAGAACGAGCCGGAATGGATGCTCGACCTGCGCCTCAAGGGCCTGAAGTATTTCGACCGCAAGCCCATGCCCACCTGGGGCGCGGACCTGTCCGGCATCGACTTCGACAACATCAAGTACTTCGTGCGCTCCACCGAGAAGCAGGCCGCAACCTGGGAAGACCTCCCCGAGGACATCCGGAACACGTACGAGAAGCTCGGCATCCCGGAAGCCGAGCGCAGCCGCCTCGTCTCCGGCGTCGCCGCGCAGTACGAGTCTGAGGTTGTCTACCACCAGATCCGCGAGGACCTGGAACAGCAGGGCGTCATCTTCCTCGACACGGACACCGCGCTGCGCGAACACCCGGAGATCTTCCAGGAGTACTTCGGCACCATCATCCCGGTGGGCGACAACAAGTTCGCCTCGCTGAACACTGCAGTCTGGTCTGGCGGTTCGTTCGTGTACGTGCCCAAGGGCGTCCACGTGGACATCCCACTGCAGGCCTATTTCCGCATCAACACGGAAAACATGGGCCAGTTCGAGCGCACGCTGATCATCGCGGACGAGGACTCCTACGTCCACTACATCGAGGGCTGCACGGCGCCGATCTACACCTCGGACTCGCTGCACTCCGCCGTCGTGGAAATCATCGTGAAGAAGGGCGCCCGCGTCCGCTACACGACCATCCAGAACTGGTCCACGAACGTGTACAACCTGGTCACCAAGCGCGCCATCTGCGAAGAGAACGCCACGATGGAATGGATCGATGGCAACATCGGCTCCAAGGTCACCATGAAGTACCCGGCCGTCTACCTCGTGGGCGAAGGCGCCAAGGGCGAGACCTTGTCCATCGCGTTCGCCGGCGAAGGCCAGCACCAGGACACCGGCTCCAAGATGGTCCACATCGCGCCCAACACCAAGAGCTCGATCATCTCCAAGTCCGTGGCCCGCGGCGGCGGCCGTGCTGCCTACCGCGGCCTGGTCCAGGTCCGCGAAGGCGCCAAGCACTCGGCCAACACGGTCCGCTGCGACGCGCTTCTGGTGGACACCATCAGCCGGTCGGACACCTACCCGTACATCGACATCCGCGAGGACGACGTCACGATGGGCCACGAGGCTACGGTCTCGCGGGTCAGCGAAGAGCAGTTGTTCTACCTGATGTCCCGCGGCATGCGCGAAGACGAGGCCATGGCGATGATCGTCCGCGGCTTCATCGAGCCGATTGCCCGCGAACTGCCGATGGAATACGCCCTCGAGCTGAACCGACTGATTGAACTGCAGATGGAAGGATCGGTCGGTTAATGACTGACATCACTACTGAAAAGGCCCGCATCGGCGCGCCCTCAGCCCAGCCGTTCATCAACGGTTTCACCGAGGAAGGCGAAAGCCTTTCACCGCTGAACGCCGCGGAGTCCAAGGCGCCGCTGGCCGGCGAAGCCGTCAAGCGCCACTCGCACGGGGGCGGCGTCGGTATTCCGGACAGCTCGCGCGCCGGCCGCCTGACTTCCTACAAGCTGGCGGACTTCAAGCCGCTGACCGGCATGGAAGAGGACTGGCGGTTCACGCCGCTCAAGCGCCTCCGCGGCCTGCACACCGACATCCTCAACGGTGCGGCGCCGGCCGTGAGCGTCACCGCCCCGGACAGTGTCAGGGTCGAGACCGTCGGCCGCGACGACCGCCGGATCGGCTCCGCCGCCATCCCGGAGGACCGCGTCTCCGCGAACGCCTGGGAGAACTTCACCGAGGCCACCGTCATCACGGTCCCGTCCGAGGTCCAGGTGGACGGTGAGGTCAGCGTGCTGCTGACCGGCCAGGGCACCGAGGCTTCCGCGCAGCACATCGTGATCGTCGCGGAAAAGTTCTCCAAGTCCGTCGTCGTCCTGGACCACCAGGGCACCGCCGTCGTCTCGGAAAACGTCGAAATCCTCGTTGAGGACGGCGCGCAGCTGACCGTCATCTCGCTCCAGGAATGGAACGACGACGCCGTGCACGCCTCCTCCCAGCAGGTCAAGCTCGGCCGCGACGCCAAGTTCAAGCACATCGTTGTCAGCCTCGGCGGCGACCTCGTGCGCGTCACGCCCTCGGCACGGTTCACCGCCCCGGGCGCCGAAGTGGAACTGTTCGGCCTGTACTTCGCCGACGCCGGCCAGCACCTGGAGCAGCGCCTGTTCGTGGACCACGCCGTGGCCAACTGCAAGTCCAACGTCCTGTACAAGGGCGCCCTGCAGGGCCGCAACGCGCACACCGTGTGGGTGGGCGACGTTCTGATCCGCAAGGAAGCAGAGGGCACCGACACCTACGAGGCCAACCGCAACCTGGTCCTGACCGACGGTGCCCGCGCCGATTCCGTGCCGAACCTTGAGATCGAGACCGGCCTGATCGCCGGCGCCGGCCACGCCAGCGCCACCGGACGATTTGATGACCAGCACCTGTTCTACCTGATGGCCCGCGGCATCCCGGAAGAGGTGGCCCGCCGCCTGGTGGTCCGCGGGTTCCTGCACGAGATCATCCAGAAGATCAACGTTCCGGCCATCGAAGAGCGCCTCACGGAAGCCGTCGAGCGCGAACTCGCGGCGACCAACCACTAGTGCGCAGCACTAGAGAACACGGACTACATCAATGACTGAACAGCCAAAGGGCGAGCTAGTCTGCAACGCCAGCGAGATCCACCTCAAGCAGGCGCTGCGGATCCTGATCGACGACTACCCCGTAGCGATCGTGAAGGACTCGATGGGGGAGATCCACGCCATCGGCGACACCTGCTCGCACGCGGACATCTCCCTCTCCGAAGGAGAGGTTGAAGGCTGCAAGATCGAGTGCTGGGGCCACGGTTCCCAGTTCGACCTGCGCACCGGCGAGCCGCTCCAGCTGCCAGCCTATGATCCTGTTCCCGTGTTTGCCGTGACCGTCCTGGATGACGAGGTCTACGTGGACTTCACCAACGTCCTGAACGGCGCCGAGGCTCCAAACTTCAGCTAGCTGCCTGCAGCCGGCAACCCGCACAAGAAAACTTATCGCCAAGAAAACGCACCGTGCCGGAGGGCACGGTGCAGAGGAGAACAAGACATATGTCGACTCTTGAGATCAAGGACCTGCACGTCAGCATTGACACTGAGCAGGGCACCAAGGAAATCCTGAAGGGCGTCAGCCTGACCATCAGGACCGGCGAGACGCACGCCATCATGGGCCCGAACGGTTCCGGCAAGTCCACACTGGCGTCCACCATCGCCGGGCACCCGCGCTACAACGTCACCTCCGGCACGATCACCCTCGACGGTGAAGACGTCCTGGCGATGACCGTTGACCAGCGTGCCCGCGCCGGCCTGTTCCTTGCCATGCAGTACCCCGTCGAGGTCCCAGGCGTGAGCATGACCAACTTCCTGCGCACGGCCAAGACCGCGCTCGACGGCGAAGCACCCAAGCTGCGCACCTGGACCAAGGACGTCAAGGCTGCCATGGCGCAGCTGCGCATCGACGCCGACTTCACCCAGCGCAACGTCAATGAAGGCTTCTCCGGCGGCGAGAAGAAGCGCGTCGAGATCCTCCAGCTCGAGCTCTTCAAGCCGAAGTTCGCCATCCTCGACGAGACCGACTCCGGCCTGGACGTCGACGCGCTCAAGGTTGTCTCCGAGGGCGTCAACCGCGCGCACGGCGAAGGCAACATGGGCACCCTGCTCATCACCCACTACACCCGGATCCTGCGCTACATCAAGCCGGACTTCGTGCACGTGTTCGTCGATGGCCAGGTTGTGGAAGAGGGCGGCCCGGAGCTCGCCGACCGCCTCGAAGACGAAGGCTACGACCGCTACGCCACCGGCGCAGGGGCGGCCACCATCGCTGCCGCCTCGGCTGCAGCCCAGGCGTAGTTAGGACTCCGCGATGACCGAACTCAATGTGGCCCGCACGGGCCTCGAGGATGTCGAAGAGGCGCTCAAGGATGTGATCGACCCGGAACTCGGCGTCAACATCGTTGACCTGGGCCTGCTGTACGGTCTGAAGTACTCGGACGACGACGGCGCCCTGCTGATCGACATGACGCTCACCACGGCCGCCTGCCCGCTCACCGACGTGATCGAGGAGCAGGTCGGCAAGGCCCTGGACGGGATCGTCGACGATTGGCGGCTCAACTGGGTGTGGATGCCGCCATGGGGTCCGGAACGGATCACCGAGGACGGCCGCGACCAGATGCGCGCCCTGGGCTTCAACATCTAGCTCCGCACGCACAGCTGCACCCGCACGCCCGGGCCGGCACGACCCGGACTGCGAACGACGGCGGCCCCACCTCACCGAGGCGGGGCCGCCGTCGTCATTCCGTTCGTCATTCCGTTCGGCGTTCCCATATCGCCGTGGCGGTGGTCTGATAAAGACAACGGGTCCACGCGGGCACGCGCTGCGGACCGGCACACCGCCGAACAGGAGGCACACGGGAATGGATGCCACTCCACCGCCGCGGCCGTCCGGTGCCAGCGGGGACTTTGTGGTTGTCGAGGACAGCGGCGAGTTCTCCTACTACCGCTCCGGTGACGACCTCCTGGCCGACTTTGAATATGTTGGCGAGGCTCCGTGCATCTTTGACCGCGGCGCCACCACGTACCGGCTCGAGCTGGACGAGAACCGTCACCTGCGCATGGGACCGCCCCTGGGATCCGTTGAATTCCACTGGCTGCGCCAGGCCCTGGCTGAGGCGCGGGACGTGCATCCCGAGGAGCACCGGCTGCAGCGTGTCGACCCCGCCGGGCTCGCCGGGCTCGTGACCGGACTGTTCGAGACGCTGCAGCTGGAACGCGGAACGGATGCTGAGCTGGGGCTTTGGAGCCTGGACATCGACGGCCTGGCGACGCGGCGAAATGCGCTGGCCGACGTCGACCGCCTCCTGGCCGGAAACAACCGGCTGGACACGGTCCTGGTGACCGACCCGTTCGGGCACCAGTACCGCCCGGTATGGCACCCCAAGCACCGGCATCTGGGCCACGCCGGATTCCTCAGCTACGTCGAAGTCCCAATCCGGCGCTGGCCGCGCCGCGGCTGAGACCGGGCGGATGGGACCAGCCGGATGGGCCAGGGCGTTGGGACTAAGGGGTGGCCACCGCGAACGTGTCGCACTTGTTGATGTCCCCGGTCGTGTAGCCCTGGTAGAACCACTTCTGTCGCTGGGCACTTGACCCGTGGGTCCAGGCCTCCGGTGAGACGCGGCCCGTGGCGGCCTTCTGGATGCGGTCATCGCCCACGGCCGAGGCCGCCGAGAGCGCGTCCCGGATGTCCTGGTCCGTGAAGGGCTCGAGGTAGGGCTGGCCGGTCTTGGGATCCGCCTGCGTCGTCGCATAGTGCGCCCACAGCCCTGCATAGCAGTCGGCCTGCAGCTCAACCCGGACAGCTCCGGACCCGGGGCCCTGGGGATCCTGCTGCGCCCGGTCCAGGTTGCCGAGCAGGTTCTGGACGTGGTGGCCGAATTCGTGGGCCACGACATATTCCTGGGCCAGCGGCCCGCCGGAGGAGCCGAACCGGTCCACGAGTTCCTGGAAGAAGCCGGGATCGAAGTACGCCGTGGAATCCGTGGGGCAGTAGAACGGGCCTACTTCCGAGGTAGCGGCGCCGCAGCCGGTGTTGGTCGCGCGGGTGAAGATCACGGCCTCGGGCTGCGGGTACTTCGTGTTGTACTGGGCCAGATACGCCGGCCAGAACGCGTTCAGGCTGTTGACCGTGCCGGTGATCCGGCAGTCGAGGCGGGCGTCGGCGTCGGCGCCGGTCCGGCAGGCGGGGGCAGAGCCCTGGCTCTGTGACTGGGGGTCCTGGACGGTGCCGGCCAGGCCCTCGAGAAGCTGGGGGTTGATGCCGAAGAGGGCTGCCAGCAGCAGGATGATGCCGCCGCCGATCCCGCCGCCGATCATCGGGCCGCGGCCCATGCCTCGGCGGTCCTGGACCTGCGACGGATCCAGCGGGGCGTTGTCGTTAAAGCTCATGGAGTCACAATATCCCGCACWGGCCCCGGTGGCGGCCGGCAACGGTAAAGTTGGGGCGATGCCTTTTCTCGACAGACTCCAGCGCTGGGCCGATGACCGTCCCGACGAGACAGCCGTCGTCGTGGCCGGAGAGCACCTCAGCTGGTCCGGCGTGCGGGATCGGGCGGCGGCGCTGGTGCCCGCGGCGCCTGCGATCACCGTGCTGTGCGAACAAAATTCCACCCGCTTCGCCGTAGCGTTCGCGGCGGCCGTCGCTGGTGAGCGGCAGTGCGCGGTGTTGGACCCGGCCTGGCCGCAGCAACTCCAGGACGGCATCACCGCCCGCATCACCGGGACGGAAGCGGGTCCGGTGTCGAGGACCGAGCTCGTGGACGGGCCGCCCGACACATCGTTCCTGATTGGCCTGACCTCCGGCACCACCTCGGTGCCCAAGGCGTTCACCCGCTCCCGGCGCTCCTGGCAGGAATCGTTCGAGGCCTCCATTGAATTCTTCGGACTGACGCAGGACGACAAAACCCTGGCTCCCGGCCCGCTCGCGGCAAGCCTGAACCTCTACGCCCTCGCCGAATGCCTGTACGCCGGCGCGGAATTCCACAGCCTGGACCACTTCGACGTCGGCGCCGCCCACGCGGCCGTCAGCCACGACGGCATCACCCGCCTGGTCCTGGTGCCCACCATGCTCCGGCTGCTCAGCGAGCGGGGCCTGGCCGGCGGGGTCGACGCCTCCGGCATCCGCAGCATCATCTGCGCCGGTTCCAAGCTGGACGCCCGGACGCTGGAGGCGGCCCGGCGCTGGGCACCCAACGCGACCATTTTCGAGTACTACGGCGCCTCCGAACTCAGCTTCGTCTCGGGCGCCGGGTTGCGTCCTGGCGAGCCCGTTGAGCCAGGCGGGACCGGCATCGGGAAGCCATTTCCCGGCGTCGATATCCGCATCCTCGACGATCGCGGCGCCGAACTCCCGGACGGCCGCGACGGCAACATCTGCGTCCGCAGCGGGATGGTCAGCAACGGCTACCTTTGGGGTGACGACGGCCAGGCGCTGCGCTGTTTCGACGGCTGGTACACGGTGGGGGACCAGGGCTACCTCTCCGGAGGGACCCTGCACATGCTGGGCCGCCGCTCCGACATGATCATCACCGCTGGCACGAACGTCTACCCGCACGAGGTCGAGATGGCGCTGGCCTCCGTCCCGGGCGTCGCGGCGGCGGTGGCGGCCGGCATGATTGACGACCTTCGCGGCCAGCGTGTGGTGGCCGGCGTCGTGCCTTCGCACGGGGCGGTCACGGCCACCCAGCTGAGGTCCGGGATCGACGATGTGCTGGCACGGAACAAGCGCCCCCTGGAGTACTTTGTGCTGACCGAGCTGCCCCTGACGGACCGGGGCAAGATCAGCCGGCAGCTCCTGCTGGACTGGGTGGCCCGGAACGATCCCAGGATCCGGCGTCTTGGCTGAGCCGCGCGCGGGAGCGGGGCCGGCACCACTCGGGCTGCCCGTCCCCGGAACATCCTTCCCCGGGCTGCTGCCGGAGGACAGGCAGCCGGTGATCATCGGCGCGCGCCGGACGCCGCTCTGCCGGGCCAACGGGGCCCTGAAGAAGCTGCGCGCCCACGAACTCCTGGCTCCGGTGCTCCGCAGCCTGCTCGCCGACGCGGATACGGGTGCCGGCCCCGGCCCGGAGTCCGTGGCCGACGTCGTGATCGGCAACGCCGTGGGCGGCGGCGGGAACGTGGCCCGGCTCGCCGCGCTGGAGGCGGGCCTGCCCGTCACCGTCCCCGGCGTCACCGTGGACCGGCAATGCGGCTCCGGTCTGGACGCGATCGTCCTGGCCTCCCGGCTGGTCGCGGCGGGCGGCGGTGGCCTGTACCTTGCAGGCGGCGTGGAGAGCATCAGCACGGCTCCGCTCCGGGCCCACCGCAACGAGGACGGCAGCCCGGACTACTACAGCCGGGCCCAGTTCGCCCCGCTGAGCCTCGGCGATCCGGACATGGGGGTGGCGGCCGAGAACGTCGCCGCCCGCTTCGGCATCAGCCGGGAACGCCAGGACGCCTTCGCGCTCCGCAGCCACCAACGTGCCCTGGCCGCCGCGGCTGCCGGGAGGTTCGACGGCGAAATCGTGCCCCTCGCTGCCGGCTCCGGGGCGTCCGCGGCAGCCGACGACGGTCCCAGGCCGAGCCTTAGCCCAGCCCTGATGGCCCGTTTCCCGCCCGTGTTTGCCAGCGGCGGCACGGTCACGGCCGGGAACTCGTGCTTCGACGCTGACGGTGCTGCCGCCGTCGTGATCACGTCCATGGAACGGGCCCGGCAGCTGGGCGCCGCGGACGGGTTGCTGGTGCTGGGAACCGACACCGCCGGGGTGGCGCCGCAGCTCCTGGGCATCGGCGCGGCCGCAGCGGCCGAACGGCTCCTGGCGGCACACGGTTTGACGGCCGCGGACGTGGGCCTGGTGGAATTCAATGAGGCCTTCGCCGCCCAGACGCTCGCGTGCTTTGACCAGCTGGGGATCGACCCGGAGCAGGCCAACCTCGACGGCGGCGCCCTGGCCCTGGGGCACGCCTATGGAGCCTCGGGCGCGGTGCTGGTCACCCGGCTGCTGGCACAAGCCCGCAGGTCCGCGGACCCGGGCCAGCTAGCCTTGGCGATGATCAGCATTGCAGGCGGCATGGGCACGGCCGCGCTGCTGGGGTACACGCGCCTCACCTAACCCCGCCGGGGGACATGCCCATTCCTGGGCGCGAGGAGTGGACATGTAGGCCATATGTCCACTGGCTGCGGGCAGGGGAGGGCATGCCCAAATTCCGAACCAACGTGACGTCTTCTCCGCGGGAAACCTGAGTGGGACATGTCCATTCTTAGGGGAGAGGAATGGGCATTGCGGCCACATGTCCACTGGCTGCGGCCAGGGGAGGGCATGCTCAATATCCGAACCGGCGGGGCAGCTCTTCCGCCGGCAACCTGAATCGGACATGCCCATTCTTGAGTACGAGGAGTGGGCATGAGGGCCACATGTCCACTGGCTGCGGCCACGGGAGGACATGTCCGGTGGGGAGGCAGCGGGGAGCCGGGGCGCGGGCACCCGAGCGGCTAGTCCTCCGGGTCCTCTGGCTCACCCAGTCCACGGGCGGCGAGGGCTTCGCCGGTCTGCCGGGCGAAGGCCACCGTGCTGATGAAGACGGGCAACACAAGGGCCCTCGGATTGCGTTCGAGTCCGCGGGCCCGGGCCGAGTCGCGCACGTCCGTGTAGGCCTCGGCAATGAAGGGGATGCTGCGGAGCATGATGGCGATGGTCAGGGCGAAGCGTTCCGGGTCCGCACCGAAGCGACGGAACGGCCGGGCCAGGGATGCCACGCCGTCGAGCAGGGCCTGCACCGGGGTGGTGGCGGTCAGGATCGAGGCCGCGACGACGCAGACCAGGACGTTCAGCACGATCCGCGCGGCGGTCGGTGCGCCCAGCTGCCAGCACTGGAAGAGACCGATCGCCACGAGTACAGGAAGGACCGGGCGCACTGCGCGAAACAGCCGGGCCGGACCGGCGCCGCTGAGCAGGAACAGTCCGCACAGCAGCGCCAGCATGGCGGCCGACACGGCCCAGTCTGCGACGAGGAACGACGTCATTCCGCACCCAACTACCAGCAGGAACTTCAGCCACAGCGGCGCCCGGTGGATCAGGGACGAGCCCGGCACATACGCGGCCAGGAGGAAGCCGTGGCCGCTCACGCCTGCTCCAGCCGGGCCTGCTCCGGCACGGCCCGCTCGGGCCGGCCGCCATCCAGCCCGCCGCCGTCCAGCCGGACACCATCCAGCCCGCCACCAAGCCCGCCGCCGCCCGGTCCACCATCGATACCGCCACCCGGTGCGGGCAGGCCCGCAGCGCTCAGCGCGCGGTAGTGCGCGACGGCGGCCGCCGGTTCGCCGTCGAACACCACCTTCCCTGCGTCCACCACCAGGACGCGGTCCATGTCCCTGGCCAGCTCGAGGTCGTGGGTGGACAGAATCACCTGCTGGCGGAGCCCGGCCAGCGTGCGTCGCAAGAGTTCTCGGTTGCGCAGGTCCAGCAGAGTGGAGGGCTCGTCCAGGACCAGCACTTCCGGATCGACGGCCAGGACGGCGGCCAGCGCCAGGAGCTGGCGTTCGCCGCCGGAGAGTTCGTAGATGCTCTGGTCCGCCAGCGGCAGGAGGCCGAACCGTTCCAGGACTGACTCCGCGTGGGCACGGCGCTCCGTGGCGTTGCGGATGGAGCGCCGCAGGGACAGTTCCACATCCTCGCGTCCGGTGGGCATGACGAGCTRGGAGAGTGGGTCGGTGAAGACAAAACCCACGCGGCGGCGGACCTCCCGGACGGCCCGGACGGTATCGGCGCCGTCGACCCTCACGGTGCCGTCGCTGGGTGCCACGAGCCCGTTCAGGAGCCGCAGGAGGGTGGACTTGCCGGAGCCGTTGGCCCCGATCACCCCGATCCGCCGTTCCGTGAGGTCGAGCGAAAGCTCCTGGAGCAGCGTCTTGGGTGCGGGGCGGCCGTCAACCGGCACCCGCACCGAAACCCGGTCCAGGACGATGATGCTCACGGGCGGGTGTCAACCGTCCGGACGCGGCGCAGCAGCAGATCCGGGAAGGCCTTGTGCAGGGCCAGGGCGATGCTGACGGCGAGGACGTTCTTGATGATGTCGCCGGGGTAGAACACGAGATCGGCCAGGAAGGCTTTGGAGAAGTCCAGCTTGGCGTTGACCATCATGCCCAGGATGCCCAGGCCGTGGATGAAGACGATGCTGCTCACCATGGCGGCGGCGAACAGGAGGATGGCACGCAGCCTGCCTTTGCGGTTGGCGGTGCGCGCGAGCACGACGACGGTCAGCCAGCCGACAGCCGTGGCGGCCAGCAGGAACCCGATGATGTAGCCGGCGGAGGGTCCGGCGAGGACGCCCAGCCCGCTGCGGCCGCCGCTGAAGATCGGCAGGCCAGCGAAGCCCAGAAGGAGGTACAGGCCGACGGCGGCGAAGGCCCGGCCCGGGCCGAGGGCCAGGCCCGTGAGCATGACGGCAAGGGTCTGCAGCGTGATGGGCACGCCGAGCCCGCCCACGGGAATGGCGGCGATCAGTGCCGAAGCGGCCACAAGGGCAGCGAAGACGGCGATGAGGCCAAGGTCAGTGGCATTCCAGCGGACCCGGCGGCGCGGGGTCCTGGCTGCGGCGGGACGGTCGGTTTGCGTCATGATGTTCCTGTCAGGGTGCTGCTCAGGGAGCTGCGGCGGAAATATGGATTGTGATATTGACTGTACGGCCGCGGCGCGGACGGTTTTTTGTAGGCGCCCCACTAACCGGCGGGCCGGAAGCTGGAGGGCGCCGCCAATGAACACGGCCAGCTGGCCGGACGAGCACCGCGACGGCGGCTGCGTACTGCCATACGTGCCAATGTCATGGAGCCGGGGTGGTGCCGGTAGACTTGCAGAGGCCGTGCTCTCGCACCGCCCTGCCCCGGCCCCGCCCAGACTCCACCCGTCGTGCCGCGGCATTCCCTGTTGTGAAAGGCCTTAGCTGCATTGATTACCGTCCAGGATCTCGAACTTCGCGCCGGCGCCCGCCTCCTCATGGACCAGGTGAGCTTCCGGATCGACAAGGGAGACAAGATCGGTCTGGTCGGCCGTAACGGTGCAGGCAAGACGACGCTGACCCGGGTGCTCGCGGGCGAGGGCCTGCCCGCCGCCGGCAAGGTAACCCGCAGCGGCGAAATCGGCTACCTGCCGCAGGATCCCCGCACCCCGGACATGGAGCAGCTCGCGCGGGACCGGATCCTGTCCGTCCGCGGCCTGGACATCGCCGTGGGCAAGCTCCGCGTTGCGCACGAAGAGATGGCCAGCGAGGACGCCGCGGTCCAGCGCAAGGCGATGAATCGCTATGACCGGTTGGAATCCGAGTTCCTGGCCGCCGGCGGCTATGCCGCCGAAGCCGAGGCGGCAGCGATCTGCTCGAACCTCGCCCTGCCGGACCGGCTGCTGAACCAGCCGCTCAAGACCCTGTCCGGTGGACAGCGGCGCCGCGTGGAGCTTGCACGCATCCTGTACTCGGATGCCGAAACCATGCTCCTCGATGAGCCCACCAACCACCTCGACGCCGATTCCATCTCCTGGCTCCGTGAGTTCCTCAAGAACCACCAAGGCGGGCTGATTGTCATCAGCCACGACACCGAACTGCTTGAAGCGACTGTCAACAAGGTCTTCCTCCTCGATCCCAACCGCGCCCAGATCGACTTCTACAACATGGACTGGAAGCGCTACCTCACCCAGCGCGAAACGGACGAGCGCGCCCGCAAGCGTGAGCGTGCCAACGCGGAGAAGAAGGCCCAGGTCCTCATCGACCAGGCCAACAAGATGCGCGCCAAGGCCACCAAGGCCGTCGCTGCCCAGAACATGGCCAAGCGTGCCGAACGTCTGCTCGGCGGCCTCGAAGCCGTGCGCGCGACCGACCGCGTGGCAGCCCTGCGCTTCCCGGATCCTTCACCCTGCGGCAAAACCCCGCTCACCGCGGACGGCCTCAGCAAGTCCTACGGCTCGCTGGAGATCTTCACCGACGTCGACCTCGCGATCGACCGCGGTTCCAAGGTGGTCATCCTGGGCCTCAACGGCGCCGGCAAGACCACGCTGCTGCGGATGCTGGCCGGCGTCGACAAGCCGGACACCGGCGAAGTCGTTGCGGGCCACGGCCTGAAGGTGGGCTATTACGCGCAGGAGCACGAGACGCTCGACGTGGACCGCACCGTCCTGCAGAACATGCGCTCCTCCGCCCCGGACATGAACGACGCGGAAGTCCGCAACATCCTGGGCTCGTTCCTGTTCTCCGGCGACGACGTCGACAAGCCCGCCGGTGTGCTCTCCGGCGGCGAGAAGACCCGGCTGGCGCTGGCCACCATCGTGGCCTCGAGCGCGAACGTGCTGCTCCTTGACGAGCCCACCAACAACCTCGACCCCGCCAGCCGCGCGGAAATCCTCGGCGCCCTGAGCAACTACACCGGCGCCGTCGTCCTGGTCAGCCACGACGAGGGCGCCGTCGAGGCGCTCAACCCGGAGCGCGTCGTCCTGCTTCCCGACGGCATCGAGGACCACTGGAACGAAGACTACCTGGACCTCATCACGCTGGCGTAAGCCGGTCAGCGGACCGGCATCTCTTCCGCGCCCGTGATCCGGTGCAGGTCCTCGTAGCTGATGGAGAACATCGAGTTGTGGTCCCCTGCCCCTGCCCAGAGCACGCGGTGGGCTGACAGCGACTCGTCCAGCAGGGTCCGGATCCTCTCCGGGTGGCCTACCGGGGCCACGCCGCCTACCTCCTGGCCGGTGTGTTCCAGGACGAACTCGGGGGAGGCGCGGCGGATCTTTCCCGTGCCCAGCTGCTCTGCGACCTTGCGGACGTCCACCTTGGCCGCGCCGCTGGCCAGGATGAGCAGCGGCGTGCCCTCGACGTCGAACACCAGGCTGTTGGTGATCGCCGCGACGTCGCAGCCCAGCGTGGCGGCCGCCGCTGCCGCCGTCGGGACTTTTGATTCGAACACTGTCACCGTGTCCTTGGCGCCCAGGGCGGTCAGGGCACGCTTGACGTTTGCCACCGGTCCGGGCACGGCGTCAGGGCTCAACGTTCAGAACCCCTGGGCGTCGAGGATGGCGTCTTCCTCTTCTTCCGCCGTCGCGTTCTTGCGCTTGCGCGGAGCGGGACGACGGCGGGCCACCGGGCCGCTGGAGTGCAGGAACACGCCCTCGGCTGCTTCGGCTTCGGCGTCCTCCGCGTCGATCGCGGCGTTGCGGGCCTGCTGCCGGGCCGCGTAGCCGAACCCGAGGAACATCAGCACGCCGAACGCGAACCACTGCAGGGAGTAGGACAGGTGGGTGCCCTCATCGGTGGACGGTTTGGGGAACGGGAACGGCATGTCCTGCACCGCGGGTGACTCCGAGGCGAGCTGTCCGTAGGCGCCGGTAAGCAGTGGATACCCCAGCTGCGCGGAATAGGCAGCGAGATCGATTGAGGCCAGCTGGCCGTCGGGGGCGCCGCGCTGCAGCTCGGGCTCGGCCGGCTTCAGGCGGGCAACGACCGTCACCGGACCCTGCGGCGGGGCAGGCACTGAGTCGGGCCGGCCCGGGGTGTTGTTGCCGATGGGCAGCCAGCCGCGGTCGATCACCACGGTTTCGCCGGACTCGAGCTTGAACGGAACCACCACCTCGTAGCCGGGCTGGCCGTTGAGCGGGCGGTTGCGGACGATGCGCTGGCTGGCGGCGTCGTAGCTGCCCTTCAGTTCCACCTGGGTCCACTCGCGTTCCGGGTTCAGCCGGCTGAACTGGTCCCGGACATCGGCGAACGGCACAGGGGTGGCCGAGTAGTTGGAGACCACCCGGTTGATTTCGGCCAGGGTCTCGGCGCGACGGTCCATCTGCCACCGGCCCAGCCCAACGCAGCCGGCAGCGAAGATCGCGGCCAGCAACAAGTACCCCAGCCACTTACTAGAGAAGAGAAAGCGGTACATTCAGCCGATCCTGCCTGACGGGTCGAGGGGGGCGGTCGCTTCCGGGAGGGAGACGGTCTCGGCGCCGAGGACCACAGTCTCTTTCCACAGGCCGCGCGTCTGGAGGTAGTCCTCAAGCCAGGCGCGGTGCTCGCCGCACGCCAGCCAGATCTTGCGCCGCTCCGGGGTGTGGATCTTGGGGTTGTTCCACAGCAGCTGCCATTCCGCCGCCGCGCGGCAGGCCTTCCGCGAGCAGACGGTGCCGGGGCCCGTGGCGGTGTCGCCACCGGTCCCGGCCAGGTCAAAGAGGTTCATGAAGCTGCCCGTCCGTGGTCGTCGTCGTCGTTCTCATCTTCGATCAGCTCGCCTTGCAGCAGCGTCCCCGAGTCGTCTTCGCCGTCAGCCGGGTACTGCGCGGCCGGGTCTGCGGTGTCCGCGGCGTCCAGCTCTGCGAGCGGGGCATAGTCCAGGAGCGAGTCGCTATGGATTTCCGCCTTGTCGCTGCCGTTGGCGATCACCACCGCAATCCAGGGCAGGAAGACGGCGCCGGCAATCGGCAGGAGCCTGAACCAGCCATCCACGACAAAAATCAGGATCAGGCAGACCATGCGGATGCCCATGGCGACGGCGTACTTGACCATCCGCTGGTGCATCTCGTCCGAGTGGGCAGCAGCGGCGTCGGTGATGCTGTGCACCTCGGTACCGCCGGGCTCGGAGTCCGGCCTCCCGGGCACATGCGCACCGGGTCGGTTTTTGAGTGTCACGGCTGTCAGATCACGCTCCCAAGGCTTACTTCAATTCTCTCACCATCGGCGGAGCCGCCCAAACGGATGCGAACCGGGCGCTAAGATCGGAGGCAGGAAAAATCCAGCCCCCAGCGCGGCCCTCCCTGCCGCAGAATCCCGGAGCCCCATATGACTGACACATCCACCACCGGCCGCAGCGTTCTGATCACCGGCGGAAACCGGGGGATCGGCCTGGCCATTGCCGAGTCCTTCCTGGCCAACGGGGACAAGGTGGCCGTGACCTTCCGCAGCGAATCGTCCCTGCCCGAGGGCATCCTCGGCGTCAAGGCCGACGTCACCGACGAAGCTTCGGTTGACGCTGCGTTCGCGGAAGTCGAAGCCGCCCACGGCCCGGTGGAAGTACTCGTGGCCAACGCCGGCATCACCAAGGACACCCTCCTGATGCGCATGAGCGAAGACGACTTCACCTCGGTGATCGACACGAACCTCACGGGCGCCTTCCGGGTCATCAAGCGCGCGTCCAAGGGCATGATCCGGGCGCGCAAGGGCCGCGTGGTGCTGATTTCGTCCGTCTCTGGCCTGTACGGCGCGCCGGGCCAGATCAACTACTCTGCCTCGAAGGCAGGCCTGGTGGGCATCGCCCGGTCGCTCACCCGCGAGCTCGGCGCGCGCGGGATCACAGCGAACGTGGTCGCGCCCGGCTTCATCAACACGGACATGACGGCCGAGTTGCCCGAGGCCACGCAGAAGGATTACCTGACCAAGGTTCCCGCCGGTCGCTTCGCCGAGGCCTCCGAAGTTGCCAACGTTGTGCGCTGGATCGCCAGCGATGAGGCGTCCTACATTTCGGGTGCGGTCATTCCGGTCGATGGCGGCCTGGGAATGGGCCACTAGCCCGGTCCCCGCAGGACCACTCCGGATACAGCGGACGACGGCGGCTTCCGCCGTCGTCCGCTGTGCCCTGTCCTCTGCTGTGCCCTGTCCTCTGCAACCGGTACAACCGGCACCGCCGCCGGCAACGAGAGGCCTGCGGTCTTCCGCGCCGGGCCTTTTTGCCCTTGGCTCAGGGGCGCCGGAGGCGTGTAATGGGCTCACAGCCCCTGCCCATGCCGTGGCAGGGGCGTGGACTCAGGAGGAAAATCATGAGTGATCTCAGCAAATGGACGCCCTCGGACATGCTGGAACCGGTCCGCCGTTTCCTTGACGGTGATCTGTCCATAGCGCCAGGGATCAAAATCGAACAGTTCCAAGAGGGCACCACCTTGGTGGTTCGGGCGGAAGTGCCGGGAATCGACCCGGAGCGGGACGTCGACGTCTCGGTCGGTGAGGGGATGCTGAATATTGCCGTGGAGCGGCGGGAATCGTCCGAACACAAGAGCAAGGACGGCTACCGCTCGGAGTTCCGCTACGGCCGGGCTGCCCGGAGCATTGCGCTGCCCGCGGGGGTGAGGGAAGAAGACATCACCGCCACGTACAAGGACGGCGTCTTGGAAGTCCGCGCACCGGCTCCCAAGGTTGTGACCGGCGAAGCGACGACGAAGATCCGGATCGACCGCGGCTGACCGAACCGCCGGCCGGTTCCGGGCGCGGCGCCTTCCGGCGACGGCACGATGGAACTACGCCGCCGGGGCTTCTTTGTGGATGCTGAACAACTGTAATGGCGCGATCCGCTGGCATGATGGATGGCAGACCCACAGTATTTGGACGTTTGGAACAAAGGAGCTCGTATGGGACTGCTGGAGAACAAGACTGCGATCGTGACCGGTTCGTCGCGTGGAATCGGCGCCGAAGTGGCCAAGATCCTGGCCGCCGAAGGTGCGGCCGTCGTCGTCAACTACCGCCAGAAGGCGCCGCGCGCCAACAAGGTTGTCGCCGAGATCGAAGCCGACGGCGGCCGTGCCGCGGCCGTYGGGGCGGACCTCACCACCCAGGAAGGCGTCCAGGCCCTCGCCAGCGCCGCGATGGAGAACTTCGGCTCGCTCGACCTCCTGGTCCTCAACGCCTCCGGCGGCATGGAGACCGGCATGGAAGAGGGCTACGCGCTGAAGCTGAACCGCGACGCGCAGGTGAACATGCTCAACGCCGCCGTGGCGCTCATGCCCGAAGGCTCGCGCGTGGTCTTCGTGACCAGCCACCAGGCCCACTTCATCGACACGGTGCCCACCATGCCCGAGTACGAGCCCGTGGCCCGCAGCAAGCGTGCCGGCGAGGACGCCCTCCGCGCACTCGTCCCGAACCTGGCGGACAAGGGGATCACGCTGGTGGTCGTCTCCGGCGACATGATCGAGGGCACCGTCACGGCCACCCTGCTTGACCGGTCCAACCCCGGCGCCATTGAGGCCCGCCGTGCCGAAGCGGGCAAGCTGTACTCGGTCAAGGAGTTTGCCGCGGAGGTCGCCAAGATGGCCTCGGCCGATGTCGAGACCGGCCACACCGAATACGTCGGCGGCGCCGACTACTTCGGCAAGACAGCCGATACGAGCTCCAGCTAGGAGCGCACACCGCCAAGCGCGTCGGAATGGCGCGCCGGGATGGCGCGTCGCGGCAATGTTTACCCCAACATTGCCGCGACGTGCCATCTTGCGGTTAACGCGTCAGACTCCCGCGATGTACCGCACGGCGTCGAGATAGGGCAGGTTGACGGCGGCGTCCGCGGCCGCACGGACGGCCGGCTTCGCGTTGAAGGCGATGCCGATCCCGGCCGCGCCAAGCATGTCGAGGTCGTTGGCGCCGTCACCCACGGCAATCGTGTGTTCCATCGGGATGCCCTCGGCAGCGGCCCACTCGCGCAGGTACTTCTCCTTGGCGGCCCGGTCGATCACGTCGCCGAGCACCTTGCCGGTCAGCGCGCCGTCGACGATTTCGAGTTCATTGGCGATCCAGTAGTGCAGCCCCAGGTCTTCGGCGATCGGCCGGAGGATCTGGTTGAACCCGCCGGACACCACGGCCACGGCATGGCCGGCAGCCTGGAACGCCGCCACCAGCTCGGCCGCGCCCTCGGTCAGCCTGACCTCGGCGCGGACCGACTCGACGACGTCCGCGGGCAGTCCGGCGAGGACCGCCACCCGGGCGTGCAGGCTCTGCGCGAAGTCCAGCTCGCCGCGCATGGCCGCCTCGGTCACCGCCGTCACTTCCTCGCGCTTGCCGGCGTAGGCGGCCAGCAGCTCGATCACTTCCTGCTGGATGAGCGTGGAGTCCACGTCCATGATGAGGAACTTCCGCGGCGCGCTGCGCAGCGCTGCCGGAACCAGCGCCGTATCGACGCCGTCGATGCCGGCGGCCGCCAGCGCACGGCGCGGACCGTCCAGCCGGGCATCCGCCACCGCGGCGGCTGTGGCGGCGTCTGCATTCCGGCCATCCACTCCGGTGCTCTGTGAGATGTCCAGTGAGGTGTCCAGCGCGCAGTCCACGGCGTACACCTCGAAGCGGGCATCGCCGGTGCGGGTTTCCGCCCCGACGCTCAGCCCGGCAGCCGTCAGGAGCGAACGCAGCCGCTGGATGTCGGGAAGGGACAGTTTCAGGCCGTAGCTCACTGCAGTCACGTTCGAACTCATGGCCTCAATCCTAGCGAGCGGGCGGTGGGCGGCCCGAATTCGTTGCGCCCGGGCCGGCGCCGCGTGACGCTCCACGGCAGGCCGCAGCCCCGGTTATCAGTCGCCCGCTTTTTTGTCCTAGTGTCTACTCCTATGAGTGATGTTCTTGAAATGGCCGGGGTCAGTGTTGTACGTGGGGCAAAGACGCTCCTGGACAAGGTGGACTGGCAGGTCAAGGAGGGCGAACGCTGGGTGATCCTGGGCCCCAACGGCGCCGGCAAGACCACACTCCTCCAGCTGGCCGCGGCCCGCATCCACCCGACGTCCGGAATGGCGGGCATCCTCGAGGAAGTCCTCGGCGCCGTCGACGTCTTCGAGCTCCGCCCGCGGATCGGCCTGTCCTCCGCCGCGCTGGCCAGCCAGATCCCCGAGCACGAGAAGGTCCTCAACGTGGTGGTCACCGCCGCGTACGGGGTGACCGGCCGCTGGCGCGAAGGATACGAGAAGAACGACGAGCGGCGCGCCTTCGGGCTGCTGAACGAGTGGGGGATGGGCCCGCTGCTCAACCGCCCTTTCGCCTCGCTTTCCGAAGGGGAGCGCAAGCGCGTCCAGATCGCCCGCGCCCTCATGACCGATCCCGAGCTCCTGCTCCTGGACGAGCCGGCCGCAGGGCTCGACCTCGGCGGGCGCGAGGACCTGGTCCAGCGCCTGAGCGAACTCGCCCGCGACGACGCCGCCCCGGCGATCGTCCTGGTCACCCACCACCTCGAAGAAGTTCCGCCGGGCTTCACGCACGCGATGCTCATGCGCGACGGCGGCGTAGTGGCCTCCGGCCCGCTGCCGGAGGTCCTCACGGCCGCAAACCTGAGCGAAACGTTCGGCCTGCCGCTTGACGTCAGCGTCAACGCCGGCCGGTACACCGCGACCGCCAGCCGCTGACGGGGCCGCTGACCGCGCGTGGAGCTCCTCAATAGCGCCTTCATATTCTTCGCCGGGCTGTGGGCGGGGACCATCAACAGCGTCGTCGGATCCGGCACCCTGGTCACGTTTCCGGTGCTGATCGCCCTGGGCTATCCCCCCGTCACCGCCTCCATCAGCAACGCCATGGGGCTCGTGGCCGGCAACGCCACCGGCGCCTGGGGCTATCGGAAGGAGCTCGAAGGCCGCGGCAAGCAGCTGCTCCGGCTCCTGCCGGCCTCGCTGCTGGGCGCCGTCACCGGCGCCTACCTGCTGCTGCACCTGCCCGAGAAGGTCTTCTACTACGCCGCCCCCATGCTGATCGTGCTGGCCCTGCTGATGGTGGTCTTCCAGCCACGGCTGCAGCGGTGGGTGAAGAACCGCGAGGAAAACCCAGAGCACGCCATCCGGGACCGCCGCCACGGTGTCCTGCTCCTGGTGCTGGTGTTCCTTGCCGGCGTCTATGGCGGTTACTTCGTCGCGGCCCAGGGCATCCTGCTGGTGGGCATCCTGGGAGTGTTCATGACCGGGACCATCCAGAACGCCAACGCGATGAAGAACTTCCTGGTCCTGGGCGTGAACGTGGTGGCCGCCTGCTCCTACCTCTTGTTTGCCTTCGACCGGATCGACTGGGGCGTGGTCGGGCTGATCGCGGTGAGCTCCCTGATCGGCGGCGTGATTGGCTCCAGGGTGGGCCGCCGGCTCTCCCCGGTGGTCCTGCGCGGGGTCATCTTCACCCTTGGCCTGGTGGCATTGGGGTTCATGATCGCCAACCTGTTTAAATAGCCCCTTCCAACAGCCTCTCAGGAATGACCTGCCCGTGACCTTTCACTTTCTCGAATCCGCCGACGACCCGCGGGTTGCGGACTACACGCAGCTCACGGACGTGCACCTGCGCAAGGTCCGGGAACCCGCCGAGGGCCTGTACATCGCCGAGTCCTCCCGCGTCCTGCGCCGGGCGCTGGCCGCGGGGCACCGGCCGCGGTCCTTCTTCCTGGCCGAAAAGTGGGCCGGGGACCTGGCCGATGTCTTTGAGCAGTACCCGGATGTCCCGGCCTATATCGGCTCCGCGGCGCTGCTCGAGGAAATCACCGGCTTCCACCTGCACCGCGGCGCCATGGCCGCCATGCACCGGCCCGCCCCGGTGCCGCTGGCGGAGCTGCTTGCCGGAGCCCGCCGGGTTGCGGTGCTGGAGGACATCGTGGACCACACCAACGTCGGGGCCATTTTCCGCTCGGCCGCGGCCCTGGGCGTGGACGCCGTCCTGGTCTCGCCGCGCTGCGGGGATCCGCTCTACCGCCGCAGCGTGCGCGTCAGCATGGGGACCGTGTTCCAGGTGCCGTGGGCCCGGCTGGAGGACTGGGCGGTGGGCCTTGCCGCGCTGCAGGAGCAGGGCTTCACCGTGGCGGCCATGGAACTCACGGATGACGCGGTGGACCTCGACGTGCTGGCGGCCCGCCGCCCGGAGCGGCTGGCCCTGGTGCTGGGCACGGAAGGCGCGGGCATGAGCGCAGGAACCCTGGCCGCCGTCGACCTCGCCGTGAAGATCCCGATGCGCCCTGGCGTCGATTCACTCAACGTCGCCGCGGCGTCGGCGGTGGCGTTCTGGGAACTCCGCCCGAGGGACTGAGGCGAGCTGACTCGAACGGCGGCGGCGCCGCGCTGACGTGCGCCAACGGTGTTCGTCAGCGGTCCGTCGATCGGCTATGATTGATAGCTGGCCGTCCGGTGCTTTCCGCCGGCCATCCCATTCATACCTGGCAACTGGCAAAATCCAGTTGTGCGAACAAAGGTCCAATTATGAAGTCTAATACTCACCCGAAGTACGAAGCTGTTGTTTTCAACGACCTGGCTTCCGGCGTCAAGTTCCTGACCAAGTCCACCGTGTCTTCCAAGAAGACCATCGAGTGGGAAGACGGCAACACCTACCCGGTCATCGACGTCGAAATCTCCTCCGAGTCCCACCCGTTCTACACGGGCAAGCAGCGCATCATGGACTCTGCAGGCCGCGTCGAGCGCTTCAACGCTCGCTTCAAGGGCTTCGGCGGCAAGAAGTAACCTTCTTCCCCAAAGTCTGATGGAAAGCCCGCACCGGCAACGGTGCGGGCTTTTTGCGTCCGGCCGGTATTTCGGTTTCCCAGGTTCCCGGGTTCATGGATGCATGCGGCAGGATGGAGGTCATGACATCCCATCCCGTGGCCACCGCTCCCAGCACCGACGACGACGGCGGCCGTCACCACGGCGAGTACAAGGTGCCGGGTGGCAAACTCGTGGTCGCCGACTTCGATGTCGTCGATGGCGTCCTGGCCCACGTCTCGCTGAGCGGGGATTTCTTCCTCGAACCGGACGAGGCGCTGCCGGAGATCAACCGGGCGCTCACCGGGCTGCCCGTCGATTCAAGCGCCGCGGACATCGCGGACGCCGTGACGGCGGCGCTGCCCGAAGGCACCGTGCTGTTCGGCTTTTCCGCCGACGCCGTCGCGGTTACCGTCCGCCGCGCCCTGGCGAAGGCCACCGGCTGGGCGGACCACCACTGGAACATCATCGCCCCGTCCGTCCTGCCCACCCACGTCAACGTCGCCCTGGACGAGGTCCTGACGGAGGAAGTCGGCGCCGGGCGGCGCAATCCCACCCTGCGGTTTTGGGACTGGGAGGAGCCCTCCGTGGTGATCGGCAGCTTCCAGTCCGTCCGCAACGAACTCCACCCCGAAGGCGTGGCCCGGCACGGCATCAGCGTGGTCCGGCGGATCAGCGGCGGGGGAGCGATGTTCATGGAGGCCGGGAACTGCATCACCTACTCGCTCTACCTCCCGCAGACCCTCGTGGACGGCATCAGCTTCGCGGACTCCTACCGATTCCTCGATGCGTGGGTGATGGCGGCCCTGGAAAAGGTCGGCATCAGCGCCTTCTACGTGCCGCTCAATGACATCGCCACAGAGCACGGGAAGATCGGCGGGGCGGCGCAGAAGCGGCTCGCCAACGGCGGGATGCTCCACCACGTCACCATGAGCTACGACATCGACGCCGAGAAGATGGTGGAGGTGCTGCGGATCGGCAAGGAGAAACTGTCCGACAAGGGCACCCGGAGCGCCAAGAAACGCGTGGATCCGCTCCGCCGGCAGACCGGCCTGTCCCGCGCCGAGATCGTCGCAGCCATGATGGACGTCTTCGCCGAACGCTACGGCGCGACACCGTCCGTCCTCACCGACGCCGAACTTGAAACCGCCCGCCGCCGCGTGGACGCCAAGTTCGGCACCGCGGAGTGGCTGCACCGAGTTCCCTAAAAGCGGGTTCCCTAAAGAGCCCGCTCCTTAACAGCCTTCATTCCCGTCGATTGCTCCCCACCGGCCCCCTCGCCTCGCAAGCTCGGCCAGGGAACCCTGCCGGCGTGGGCCCAGCCGCCGTTTTCAGCCGTCAAAAGGGCGGTTACGGAGCAGCCGATGGTGCTATGGCCGGCGCCGTCAGGGCCTGCGCCTTGAGGGAACGGTGCAGCTGGCTGCGCTGTTCGATGATGATCCGGCGCAGGGCACGCGGCGCATCAGGGTGGGCGGCCAGCCAGTGGTCGGTGCGGACAATCACTGAGTGGGTTTCGGGCGTTCCACCGTGCCCGTCCAGGTCCTGTCCCGCGGGATACAGGCCGCGGACAATCCGGCTGGCGATCTCAATGCTCCGGTCCGCCCAGACCTGCTCGAGGGATTCGAAGTACGGGTCGATGAACCCGGCCAGCAGGGAGGCCGAGCTCGTGTTGAACCCGGCAATCGTGGCGCTGAGGAGCTGGTTGGACAGGCCCGTGCCGTGGACGGCTGCCTCCCAGGCGGCCGCCTTGACGGACGCCTCGGGGCGGGCGGCAAGGGCGGTGGCGTGCCCGGACTTGCCTGCCGCCGTGTTGTCCCGGGCGAGCTCCTGGTCGAGTTGCTCCTCTGAGGCCTGGCCGTTGGCCGCCAGGGCATGCCAGAGATTCCAGCGCAGTTCGGCGTCGACCGCGAGGCCGTCGATCACGGTGCTGCCGTCCAGGATGCCCCGGAGCAAGTCCAGCCGGCCGGCGTCGTAGCGGCTGGTCGCGGCGAGGGTCCGGGCCCAGGCCAGTTGCTGGTCGGAACCCGGCGCCGCCGCCTGCAGCTGTTCGGCGGCCGTGGTGAGGAAGCCGTGGCGCACGGCGCCTCGCTGGCCGCGGGGGACGTAGCGGTCGACCGCCGTCGAGGCGTTGCCCAGCACGTTGAGGAGGACGCCGATTCCGGGCTCGGCGGGCCCGAAGCGCTGGGCGGCGTCGACGTAGCGGGCGGCCGGTGTGACGGCATCGCGGGCTGAGTCCCACAGCGCCGTCCAGCACAGTGCCCGCGCCATGGGGTCCTTCAGCTTGTCCAGGGAGCCGCGGACGGTGGACTCGGAGTGCGGGTCAAGCCGGACCTTGGCGTAACTGAGGTCCTCGTCATTGACCAGCAGGAGCGCGGGCCGCGGCTTGCCGGCCAGTGCGGCCACGTCGGTCCGGGCGCCGCTGACGTCGGTCTCGACGCTGTCCGTGCGGACCAGGGCGCCGGCGTCGTCGAAGTCGTAGAGGCCGATCCGCAACCGGTGCGGGCGGGGCTCCTGCCGGCCGGTGGCGGGATCCACGGCGTCCTGCAGGACGGCGACGGAGCTGAGCGCGTCCCCGTGTACGGTGATCTCGCTGGAGAGGGTGGAGATGCCGGAGGTCTGGAGCCATTGGCGGGCCCATTCGCCGAGGTCGCGGCCGGACGCCGCGCTCAGTGCCGCCAGCAGCTCAGCGAGGGTGGTGTTGCCGTAGGCGTGGTCCCGGAAGTACTGCCGGGACCCGGCGATGAAGGCCTCGAACCCGACGTAGGCCACGAGCTGCTTGAGCACCGAGGCGCCCTTGGCATAGGTGATGCCGTCGAAGTTCTGCTTTGCGGCCTCAAGGTCCGGGATGTCGGCAACGATGGGGTGCGTGGTGGGCAGCTGGTCCTGGACGTAGGCCCACGCCTTGCGGTTGTTGGCAAAGTTGACCCAGGCCGTGTCCCAGTCCGTGGTCCGGTCCACGCCGAGGGTGCCCATGTAGTCGGCGAAGGATTCCTTGAGCCACAAGTCATCCCACCACTTCATGGTGACGAGGTCTCCAAACCACATATGCGCCATCTCGTGCAGGAGCGTGTTGGCGCGGGCCTGGTACTGCGAGTCGGCGGCCCGGGAGGTGAAGACGTAGCTTTCGGTGAAGGTCACCAGGCCCGGGTTTTCCATGGCGCCGAGGTTGTATTCGGGCACGAACGCCTGCTCGTATTTGCCCCACGGGTAGGGGAAGTCAAAGAGCTCGTTGAAGAAGGACAGCCCGTTCCTGGTGAGGCGGAACAGGGCGTCGGTGTCGAAGGACGCGGCCATGGAGGCGCGGCAGTAGAGCGCCAGCGGCACGTCCAGGACCGTCCCGTCGTCCAGCGTGCCGCGCCAGGCGTCCTCGGCCTTGAAGTACGGTCCGGCAAGGACGGTGGTGATGTAGGTGGACATCGCCTTCGTGGGGGCGAAGTCCCAGCGGCTCGTGGCGGGATCACTGGTCAGTTGGGTGCGCAGCACCTCGGCGCCGTTGGAGGACACCTGCCAGTCGGAGGGGGCCATGACGTGGAAGGTGAACTCGGCCTTCAGGTCAGGCTGTTCGAAGTTCGCGAACACCCTGCGGGCGTCGGCGGGTTCGTACTGCGTGTAGAGGTAGCACTGACCGTCGGCGGGGTCGACGAAGCGGTGCATGCCTTCACCGGAGGTGCTGTACAGGGCTGTCCCCGTGATGGTGACCTGGTTCTCCGGCTGCAGGTTCTCGAGCCGGATCCGGGAGCCGTCCACGACGTCGGCGACGGCGAGTCCCTTGCCGTTGAGGAAGACGCTGTGCACGCTGCCGGCGATGAAATCCACGAAGGTCGTCGCCCCGGGTTCATTGGCCGAGAAGGAGATGATGCTGCGGCTCGTGTAGCCGGCGACGTTCGGGTCGGCTGCCTGCCGGACATCGAGGGAGACATCGTAGCTGTGAGTGGTGATGAGGGCGGCGCGGGCCGCGGCCTCGTCGCGGCTCAGATTCTGGTTTGACACCCAGCTATCTAATCACGGGAGCGTGTGTGCCCGATCACGCCGGGGGGAACATCAGGAATGCGGCCGCCAGGCCCAGCAGTGCGATCAGCAGCCAGGAGGCCAGCGCGGCCAGCAGCGCGCGGGCTCCGCCGTCCGGGTGCAGCAGCTGCCCCACCCGGACGGCGGAGCCCAGCCCGAACAACGCCATGCCGAGCAGCAGGTCCTGGAGGGCGGCGGCCGCCTCCAGGACTGCGGGGGAGAGCCACCCGGTGGTGCGCAGGGCCGCCAGGGCCACGAATCCGATGACGAACAGCGGGATCACCGGCGGCCGCTTGGCGCCGTCGGCCGCGGTGCCGAGCCGGTGGTGGAACCCCGCGGCGGCGACCATCGGCGCCAGCAGGATCACCCGGGTGAGTTTGACGACGACGGCGACGGCCAGGGCCGCGGGTCCCGCGGTCTGGGCGGTGGCGACCACCTGCCCGACGTCATGCACCGAGGCGCCGGTCCACGCCCCGAAGACCTCCGGCCCGAGGCCCAGCGGCCGCGCGAGCAACGGCAGCACACCGATCGCCAGCGTTCCGCACAGGGTCACGAGCGCCACGGGCAGCACGGTTTCCTCCTGCCGGATTCTGCGCACGGCGGCCATCGCCCCGATCGCGGACGCCCCGCAGATGGCGAATCCCGTGGCCACCAGCAGCGATACACGGGGAGGCAGCCGGAAAAGCCTGCTGATCCCATAGGTGCCGGCGAAGGCGGCCAGCACCACGGCCGTCACCAGCAGCAGCGCAGCCCAGCCCAGGCCCAGCACATCGCCGAGGCTGACTTTCAGGCCCAGCAGCACGATCCCGGCCCGCATGAGGTGCTTGCCGGCGAAGTCCAGCCCGGGACGCGCCGGCCCGGCGGTCCAGCCCGCCACTCCCGGCAGGTTTGCCGCCAGGAGCCCAAGGAGCACGGCCAAGGTCATCGCCGGCAGCGCCGGGAGCAGCAGATGGACGGCGACGGCGACGGCAACGGCCACCGCGGCGCCGGTGAGGCCTGGCGCGGCCGCGGCCGCGGAACTTTTGGGGGGCACGCCACTACATTGCCGTACCGGACCGGAAAAACCGTAACCGCGGCCATCCCGGCAGGCTGCCCCGCACCACCGGCGCTGCGCCGCGAGCCGTCCAAATGATGCCGCGGGCCGTCGAAATGATTTCGTAACGAAAAAGTGGTTGGCTAGTGACCATGTCTGACCTATTCCAGGATTACTCCGAGGCGGCCGGCCGAACCGGCGCCTACGACGAGATGTTTGCCCCCGGCCAGCAGGCCCGGAAGTCCTACGGGCAAGTGGCCGTGGCCCTGCGCGAACTTTCGCTGGCTGACGTCAGCGCCCGCGCCGATTCCATGGCGCGGACCTTCCTGGACCGCGGCGTGACCTTCGACTTCGCGGGTGAGGAACGGCCCTTCCCCCTGGACATCGTGCCCCGGGTGATCCCCGCCGATGAATGGAGCGTCCTGGAACGCGGTGTGGCCCAGCGCGTGCGCGCCCTGGAGGCCTTCCTCAACGACGTCTACGACAAAATGACGGTAGTGGCCGACGGGGTCATCCCGCGCCAGCTCGTCACCACGAGCGCGCACTTCCACCGCCAGGTGCACGGTTTCGAGCCGGCCGGCGGCGTTCGGGTCCACATTTCCGGAATCGACGTCGTCCGCGACGCCGAGGGCACGTTCCGCGTCCTGGAGGACAACGTGCGTGTGCCGTCCGGGGTCAGCTACGTCCTCGAGAACCGCCGGGCCATGGCCAAGGGCCTGCCCGAGGCTTTCGGCCAGCAGCTCATCCGCCCGGTCGAGGAGTACCCGCGCCGGCTCCTGTCCGCCCTGCGGAAGACGGCGCCCTCCGGCGTCGACGATCCCACCGTGGTGGTCCTGACCCCCGGCGTGTTCAACAGCGCCTACTTCGAGCACACCCTGCTCGCCGGCCTCATGGGTGTCGAACTCGTCGAGGGCCGCGACCTCATCTGCCGCGGCAACCGGGTTTACATGCGCACCACGGCGGGCGAGCAGCGTGTGGACGTCATCTACAAACGGATCGACGACGAATTCCTGGATCCGCTGCAGTTCCGTGCCGACTCCATGCTCGGCTGCCCGGGCCTGGTCAACGCTGCCCGCGCCGGCGGTGTCACGATCGCCAACGCCGTGGGCAACGGCGTCGCGGACGACAAGCTGGTCTACAGCTACGTGCCCGACCTCATCCGCTACTACCTGAACGAAGAGCCTCTGATCGCCAACGTGGACACGTTCCGGCTGGAAGAAAAGGAGGCCCGGGAGCACGTCCTGGACCGCCTGGACGAGCTGGTGGTCAAGCCGGTGGACGGCTCGGGCGGCAAGGGCCTCGTGATCGGCCCGGACGCGTCCAGGGACGAACTCGATGCCCTGCGCAAGCGGATCATCGCCGACCCCCGCGGGTGGATCGCCCAGCCGGTGCTGCAGCTGTCCACGGTGCCCACGCTCAGCGGCGACAAGTTCGGCCCCCGGCACGTGGACCTGCGCCCTTTCGCCGTCAACGACGGCGAGGACGTCTGGGTTCTCCCCGGCGGACTGACCCGTGTGGCGCTCAAGGAGGGCTCTCTGATCGTCAATTCCAGCCAGGGTGGCGGCTCCAAGGACACCTGGGTCCTGGCCGATTCCCCGCAGGTCCCCGTCGAAGTGATCCCGCGGCCCACCATCGCAGTCCGCGAGCGGGTTTCGGTCTGGCCCGTGGAGAGCAACTGGCGCGACAGCCAGAAAGAGCAGCAACAGCAACAGCAGCAGATTTCTGACGCGCAGGAGGTAACCGCGAATGCTTAGCCGAATTGCCGAGTCACTGTTTTGGATCGGCCGCTACGTGGAACGGGCCGACGGCACCGCCCGGATCCTCGACGTCCACCTCGAACGGCTTAACCATCTGCCTATGGAGGAGCAGCGCAGCGTTGCGCAGGAACTCCTCGCCGTCATGGGGGCCCGTGCGCAAAGCGATGACTTCGGCCTGCCCGAACTGCTCAATGCCCTCGCCTACGACAAGCAGAGTGCCACCTCCATTGCCGGTTCCCTCGGCGCTGCCCGGGAAAACGCCCGCCGCGCCCGCGAGACCGTCTCCTCCGGGCTTTGGGAAAGCCTCAACACGACCTACTACGGGCTGAACCAGCACCGCAAGGACGTGGTGGGCACCTACCGGTTCTGCAACTGGGTCCTGGAGCGCACGGCCATGGTCAGCGGCCTCGCCGACACCACCGTCAGCCACGACGAGAGCTGGCAGTTCCTGGTCCTGGGCCGGTCGCTGGAGCGTGCCGACATGACCGCACGCATGCTCTCCACCCGCGATGTGCTCTCGGCCGGCATGTCCTGGGTGAACATGCTCCGCTGCGCCGGCGCCTACGAATCGTTCCTGCGGACCCGCCGTGCGGCGTTCGGGGACCAGCACGCGGCCGAATTCCTGCTCCTGGACCGGCTGTTCCCGCGTTCAATCGTCTACGCCCTGCGCGACGCCGACGAGTGCCTGGCGAAGCTCGATCCCTCGGCCCAGCGCGTCGGGTTCATCAACGACGCCCGCCGGATTGTCGGCCAGGCCCGCACCTTCCTGGAGTTCCACCGCACCGATGACCTCATGTCGGAGCTGCCGGAGCACATGGAGCGTGTGCAAAAGGCGGTTTCGCAGGCCTCCGATGCCATTTCCCGTAAGTACTTCAATCAGGCAGACGAGCTGGCCTGGGTGGGAGAAGTTTCATGACCCGGCTGAAAATCGTCCACAAGACGGCGTACAAGTACAACAAACGCGTCACCCTGTCCTACAACGAGGCCCGGATGACCCCGCTGACGGACACGCAGCAGGTGGTACTGGAGTCCTCCATGAAGGTTTCGCCCTCGCAGGCGGCCCTGAGCAGCTACCGCGACTACTGGGGCACGCGGGTGACCGCTTTCGACATGCAGATGCCGCACGAGCACCTCGAAGTCCTGTCCACCACCACCGTCGAGGTGCACCGGGTCGAGAAGTACGCAGCCGTGGCCGACATCGTCGGGTGGGACGTCCTGGCCGCCCCCGAGACTCTGAACCAGTTCAGTGACTGGATCCCGCAGTCCCAGCTGACGGGTCCCGGCTCCGAAGTGCTCGCCATCATTCCCGGGGTTGTGGAGGGAAAATCGCCGCACGAGGCCGCCATGGCGGTCTTTGCCTGGATGCGGGGTGAAATGACCTACATGAAGGGCTCCACCGGCGTCACCACCAACGCCGAACAGGCCTGGAACCAGCGGCAGGGCGTCTGCCAGGACCTGGCGCACCTTGCCATCGGTTCACTGCGCAGCTGCGGTATCCCTGCCCGCTACGTGTCCGGCTACCTGCACCCCCGTTCGACGGCGGAGCTCGGCGAGACAGTTGCCGGCCAATCCCACGCCTGGCTCGAATGGTGGGACGGCGAATGGCGGAGCTGGGACCCGACCAACCACAAACCGGCGGGGGACTTCCACGTCACTGTGGCCCGGGGCCGCGACTACCGCGACGTGCCGCCGCTCAAGGGCATCCTGTCCGGCGGCGGCGGATCGGCCCTCACCGTCAGCGTGGAGATCACCCGCGTCGCCTAGACACCGCCCCGCCCAACGTTGCGCTATCAGATAGAGCTGCTCTGAAGCCCTCAGAGCCGCCCTATCTGATAGCGCAACAGGTGTTTTGGGGAAGCTATTCGAGGCCGGACCGGGTGGAGTCGTCCAACGGCGTCCACCACGTCTGCGGCGGCACCACTTTGAAGCGCCGGCCGGTGACGGTGTCCGGGGTGATCCGGACGAAGTGTTCCTTCTTGCCGCCCTGCCACGGGAAAAGCAGCAGGCCCACCGTGTCAATGAGTTCCTGGGGGTTCTGCACCGGGGCGGCCTGGCCCTTGATGACGACGCTCCAGGCGACTCCGGTGTCCGCGTTCACGCCGTCCGTTTCCAACGCCACCGGCGCGTCGCTGGTGGCCGCCTGCAGCTTGGTGCCCTCCGCGGTGCGGAACACCAGAGTGCCGTGGTCCACTTTGTAGTTGATGGGGAAGATGTCCGGGTGGTCGTCCACCCAGACCGCCAGCCTGCCCACGGAGACACTGCGCATTAGCCGCCAGCATTCGTGATGATCGAGGTTTTCCACGGTGTGGGTCTGGTCTTTTGGCTCGTGACTGCCCGGGCTCGAATCAGTGCTCATGCCGGCGAGCGTACGCGGCCGGGCCGACTGCGGCTAGGGCAAATGGGCCCGGACGCCGGGTAAAACTCTGGATTCTGAGGCTTTCCTGAGTTGTTCGCGGTATTCTGGCATCAGGCCGTCAGCGTCTACATGGGCCGGAGCGAGTGGGGGCAATGACATGCATTCAACGGGTGAGGGCTCAGGCCATACCGTATCCGAGCCAAATCCCGTAGTTGAGGAGCTGCTGAAGGGCTTCGGCGCCCGGGCAGAAGAGCTGCTCCAATCCAAGGAACGCATGGCAGGCCTGCTCGAAGCAGTCGTCGACCTGGCCGAGGACCTGAGCCTGGATGCCGTTTTGGAACGCGTGGTCGAATCGGCTTGCCGGTTGTTGCATGCACGGTTCGGCGCCTTGGGCGTGATCGGTGATGACCACGCGCTGAGCCACTTCATCACTGTCGGCATCGATGGCGACCAGGCAGGGCAGATCGGGCCGCTGCCGACCGGCCACGGCGTCCTCGGCCTCCTGATTACAGATCCGCGGCCGCTCCGGCTGCATGAACTTAACAAGCACCCTGAGGCCTACGGGTTCCCCGCGCAGCACCCTCCCATGCAGTCCTTCCTGGGGGTCCCGGTCCGCGTCCGGGACGTGGTGTTCGGCAACCTCTACCTCACGGAAAAAGAGGGCGGAGACGACTTTTCCGCCGAAGATGAGGCCTTGGCCGTTGCATTGGCGGCAGCTGCCGGCGTCGCCATCGAAAATGCCCGGCTCTATGACGATGCCCGGCGCAGGGCCCGCTGGCTGGAGGCCTGTATGGACATCTCCGGGCTGATGCTGAGCACGGACCGTGACTACACTTCGGGCGGCCTGGATCCGATTGCCGGACGCGCGCTCCAGGAGTCCGCGTCCTCACTCGCCCTGCTCGTGGCCCCCGCGGCCAACGGCGTGGCCCACGTGGTGATCGGCGTTGCCGGTGAGCGGGGCGCGTTGTTTTCGGGGCGGTCACTGCATTTGGAGTCAGAACTCCTGGAAGGTGTCCTCGAAGGCGGCGAGCCGGTGCTGTTCGACGACGCATCCGAAGTGTTGGGGGAGGTCGACGGCGGAGTCACCGGCCCGCTGCTGGCAGTGGCGCTGAGCACGCAGGGCGCCCACCACGGCCTCCTGCTGCTGGCGCGGAACAAGGATTGGGTTCGCTATGCCCGGACCGACATCGAAATGGGGGCCGTCTTCGGCTCCCACGTGGCCTTGGCCTTGGAACTGGCCCGGGTGCACCGGCTGCGCGAGGAACTCCTGGTCTTCACCGATCGTGACAGGATCGCCCGGGACCTGCACGACCTCGTCATCCAGCGGCTGTTCGCCGCCGGGCTGAGCGTGCAGAGCCTGACCCGTTTCACCAAGGAGGAACTGGCGTTGGAGCGCATCCGCAATATCACCGGCGAACTCGACGAGGCGATCCGCAGCCTGCGCGACACCATCTACTCACTCAAGAGCAACGCAGGCGAGATCGAACTGCTGAGCGGCCGGATCCGTCGGGTCACGCGCAGTTCGTCCAAGTCCATGCCCTTCCCGCCGCGCCTGACCATTACGGGACCCGTGGATGCCGTGACACCGGACAAGGCCGACAACGTCGTGGCTGTGGTTTCCGAAGGGCTCAGCAACGCCATTCGGCACTCCGGGGCGGATACCATCTCGGTCTCGGTTGCGGTCGTCAGGGGCCGGGTAACGGTGGTGATCAGCGACAACGGGTCCGGGTTCGCCCAACCCGAAAAACGCAACGGGCTGAGCAACCTCGAAGACCGGGCGCGCATGCTCGACGGCAAATGCACCATCACGACCGCGCCCGACGCCGGGACCAGCCTGGAATGGTCGGTGCCCCTCTAACCGCGGCCCCCCTAGCGGCCGCGCACGGAGGATCGTTGGCGGCGGAGCCTATCGGACACCGCGGAGCCTATCGGACACGGCGAAGCCTACCGGACGCTGTGCGGCCGGATTACTTCGGCGGTTCTCCCATTGGTGGCCGCCGGAAATGCCGGGCTGGCGATGAAGACAGCAGCCTGCGTGCGGCGTTCGAACCCGAGCTTGGCCAGCAGCGACGATACGTAGTTCTTGACGGTCTTTTCCGCCAGGAACATTTCGGCGGCAATCTGCCGGTTGGTCAGTCCGCCGCCCACCAGCTCCAGGACCTTGCGCTCCTGGGGCGTGAGGGAGGAGGTGCGCGGGTCGACCTCTTCGGCCTCCACCAGACTGTCCACGACGCCGGCGGCCACGCCTTCCTTGAAGAGGGTCTCGCCCGCTGCTGCCCGCCGCAGGGCGCCGATCAGGTCCGTGCCGCCGATCTCCTTCAGCACGTATCCCCGTGCGCCGGCCAGGACCGCGCCGCGCAGGGCCTGCTCGTCGTCGAAGCTCGTCAGGATGATGCAGTTCAGGGACGGGTCCACCGACCGCACGTCCCGGCAGACCTCAATGCCGGTCCCGTCCGGCAGGCGGGCGTCCAGCACACAGACATCGGGGTGCAGTGCGGGAATCCGGCGGGTCGCCTCCACCGCGGATCCGGAACTGCCGACGACGGCGAACCCCTCGCCTTCGAGGAGTTCCTGCAGCCCGCGCCTGACAAGTTCGTGGTCATCAAGGATAAAAACACGGATCACCGCCTGCCCGCCATCAGGTGCAGTGAGACCTGCGTCTGCCCAGGCAATCATGGTTCTCCTGTCCGGCCGCTTGCGGGACCGCTCGATGGTGTCTTTAACTCGATGCTGTACTTCATGTGACTGACCCCAGCCTCTGCCATTCTTCTGCACCGGGCCGCCGCGGACAAGGGTCATACGGCCCAACACGTCGCGTCCGGCCATTTGCACGGCATGTTTTTGGCTAACCCGCGGGCTGGTGTGCCCGCATGTCCTTTGGCCCTAGGCGCCCGGACGGGCGGAGGAAATCATGGGAGCGTTGCCATCTGGCGCAGGAGGCTCGGCCGGTACGAGGGACAAGGTTCACCGATGAAAGAAGTCAGGGATGTCCGCAGGATCGTGGTTGGGGTTGACGGCTCTGAGGCTTCGGTGTGGGCGTTGCGGCATGCCCAAGTCCTCGGGGCGCCGCTGGCCGCCAAGGTCGTCGCCCTGGCCTGCTGGGACAAGCCGCAGGTGTATGACGGCTATGTGGCCGTCGGCATCGAGGACTTCGACGTCCGGGCCCGGGAAATCCTGATCGAAGCGGTGTTTAAGGCTTTCGGCCCCGACACTCCGGCCAACGTCGAGGCCAGCCTCCTCCAGGGACATCCCCGCCACGCGCTCATCGAGGAGAGCAAATCCGCGGACATGCTCGTGCTGGGCCGCCGCGGCCACGGCGGGATCGGCGGACTTCTTCTGGGATCGGTGAGTTCTGCCTGTGTGGCACACGCGCATTGCCCGGTGCTGGTGGTCCACTCGCCAGAACACGACTGACGCCGCAATCCCGCCCGGCGTGCCCTATTCGAACGTTGCCCGGCGCGGATCCGAGAGCCGGGTGGTCCACACGTCGGGAGCGGTGACCTTGAAGCGACGTCCGGTCAGGGCTTTGGGAGCCACACGGACGTAGTATGCCTTCACGCCGGGCTGCCACGGTTCCAGCAGCAGGGCGTCCACCGCGTCCTTCTCCTCCTGGCTCTCGATCACCTCGGCTTCGCCGCGCGCCATCACGCTCCAGGCCGTCTCCTCGTGGGCGTCGTAGCCGTCGATTTCGAACGCGACCGGCTTGCCCGTAATGGCGCCCCAGAGTTTAGTGCCGCCGGAGGTGCGGAAGACAATCGCGCGGCGCTCCAGCACGAAATTCACCGGAAAAATCTCCGGATGGCTGTCCACGATCAGCGCTACGCGCCCCACGACTTCGGTGTCGAGCAGCGTCCAGCACTGGTCGATGGTCAGGGAGTAGTCCGGCGGTGGCGTCGTTGTATCCATGAGGAGACACACTACCTATCGGCCCGGACCCCGGTCAGGGCCATAAGGCCTGCGGCATGCTCCTTAGCGGTGCGGCGTGTGGCCGGCCGGCTCCGGTCACCAGGGGCTGGGCTTGTAGTCCTTCAGGAAGACGCCATACTGGTCCTCGCCGGACTCGCCCATCACGATGGGGTCGTACACGCGGGCGGCGCCGTCGACGAGGTCCAGGGGCGCGTGGAAGCCCTCTTCCATGAGGCGGACTTTGGTGTAATGCGGCCGCTCGTCCGTGATCCAGCCGGTGTCCACGGCCGTCATCAGGATGCCGTCGGCGTCGAGCATTTCCTGGGCACTGGTACGCGTCATCATGTTAAGCGCCGCTTTGGCCATGTTCGTGTGCGGGTGTCCCGGACCCTTGTAGGCGCGGGAGAACTGGCCTTCCATGGCGCTGACATTGACGATGTACTTCCGCCGCGCGGTGGAGCGTTTCATGGCGCCGCGCAGCCGGCTGACCAGCAGGAACGGAGCCGTCACGTTGCACAACTGCACTTCGAGCATTTCCAGCGGGTCCACTTCGTCCAGCACCTGGGTCCAGCTGTTGATCGTGGCGAGGTCCGGGACCAGTCCGCCGGCGTCGATCGCGGTGCCGGAGGCAATGCGCTCCAGCGACGCGGAACCCGTGGACAGGGCCAGGGAAGTGATCGCGTCACCGGCCAGTACGGGATGGTCGAGCACGCTGCTGGCGAGGGCAAGCGGGTGCTTGTCGTGGGCGTGGCCGAACGTGACGAGTTCCGGGCCCCCGTTGGCAGCCTGCAGCGCGGCGGGCAGCGGCTCGTCCTCGGCGTCGACGAGGGGCTTGTAGGCGTTGCCGGAGCGCCGCACCGTCTGGGCCGCGTTGTTGATGATGATGTCCAGCGGCCCTGCAGCATCCAGGGAATCCGTCAGGGCCATCACCTGGGACGGGTCGCGGAGGTCGATGCCCACGATCCGGAGCCGGTGCAGCCAGTCGGCGCTGTCCTCCATCGCTGCGAAGCGGCGGGCGGCGTCCTTCGGGAACCGGGTGGTGATGGTGGTGTGGGCGCCGTCCCGGAGCAGACGCAGCGCGATGTACATGCCGATCTTCGCCCGGCCGCCGGTCAGCAGTGCCCTGCGGCCGGTCAGGTCGGTGCGGGCGTCGCGCTTGCTGTGGCTGAACAGGGCGCATTCGGGACACAGCTGGTGATAGAAGGCATCCACCTGGGTGTAATGCTGCTTGCAGATATAGCACGGCCGGGACCGGATCAGATGGCCGGCGATCTCCCCGGTCGCCGACGTGGCGAGCTTGTTGCCGCGCGTCTCGTCGTCGATCCTGTCGGGGGCCGCCGTCGCCGTCTGGGCGATCACGGCGCGGTCCGCCTCGGCGATCTCATCCCGCTTGCTGACCCGCCGGTGGCGCTTGACGGCCTTGAACATCTTTCCGGTGGCGCGGCGGACTGAGACGTAGTCCGGGTGTTCCTCGTCGTAGGCGTGGATCGTGTTCAGGACCTTCAGGCACGCCTGGATTTCCTCCGGGGTCAGCCCGGCGGGGCCCGCCTCGACACAGCCGGGCCCGGCGGGGGGAAATTCGGAGGACAGATCGGGGGAGCTCATTGCCCTAATTTTACAGGCTGCGGGGGCCCGGCCTGACCGCAGTGCCGGGCCCCCGCCTGCCTATGCCGTGGGGGATTGCTTGGCCGGTGCGTCCGCGCCGACGGCGGCGGCCTGGACGTCGGCCACCTTGTCCACGGACTCCCGCAGTTCGGGCCAGCTTTCGGTGGCGGTGCGGACGGCATCCGGCACCAGGCGCAGGTTGGCCGCGGAGAGCGCCCGTTCCGCATCACTGGGGTCCGGGACAAGCTGACCCTTGGACAGGACCGTGATTCCGGAGTCGGTGACCTTGAACCCGCGGGCGCGGTCCAGTTCGGCGTCGAGTCCGATCGCTGCCCCGGCCGGCACCTTGACGTTCTTGTCGATGATGGCGCGCTTGATCACGGCGCCTTCGCCAACATTGACCTTGTCCATCAGGACCGAGTCCAGGACCCGGCTCGAAGTGCCGACGTAGACGTCGTTGGAGAGCACGGAGCCTTCCACGATGCCGCCGGAGACGACGACGCCGCTGGCCACGATGGAATCCAGTGCCGTGCCCACCGTGTTGGACTTGCCGCGGACAAACTTGGCCGGCGGCGAAATGCTCTGGCGGGTGTAGATCGGCCACTCGGAGTTGTAGAGGTTGAAGACCGGGACGGGGGAGATCAGGTCCATGTGCGCGTCGTAGAACGAATCGATGGTGCCGACGTCGCGCCAGTAGGTGCGGTCCCGTTCGGTGGACCCRGGAATGTCGTTGAGAGTGAAGTCGTAGACGCCGGCCTCACCCTGGTTCACGAAGTAGGGAATGATGTCCCCGCCCATGTCGTGCTTGGTATCGAGGCGCTCGGCGTCGACGTGGAGGGCTTCGACCAGGGCGTCGGCGTCAAACACGTAGTTGCCCATGGAGGCCAGGAACTGGCTGGGGTCGGCCGCGAGGCCCGGCGTCGAGGACGGCTTCTCGACGAACGCGGCAATCTTCTCCGGGTTGTCCGCATCCGTTTCGATCACGCCGAACTGGTCCGCCATGTGCAGCGGCTGGCGGACGGCGGCGACCGTGGCCTTGGCCCCGCTCGCGACGTGCTGCTCCACCATCTGGGAGAAGTCCATCCGGTAGACGTGGTCTGCGCCGACCACCACCACGATGTCGGGATTGGCGTCATGAATGAGATTTAGGGACTGATAGATGGCGTTGGCGCTCCCCAGGAACCAGCTCTTGCCAACGCGCTGCTGAGCCGGAACCGAGGCCACGTAGTTGCCCAGCTGAGTGGACATGCGCCACGTTTCGGAAATATGCCGGTCAAGGCTGTGGGACTTGTATTGCGTCAACACCACAATTTGCAGATAGCGGGAATTCACAAGATTTGAAAGGGCAAAGTCAATTAGCCGGTAGCTTCCTGCAAACGGGACACCAGGCTTGGCCCGGTCCGCCGTCAACGGCATGAGCCGGTTTCCCTCGCCACCTGCGAGGACAATTGCCAAAACTCTCTTTTGATGCGGCATGGTGATCGCTCCTGAACGCCTTCGTTACTCCCCAATACAGTCCGGCATGCCCGAACGTCTTCACACTAGATCAGTTCCACCGTAACGACTACCTTGGTGCATGTGCGAATAGATATTGTGACCAAAGAATTCCCGCCCGAAATCTACGGCGGCGCCGGGGTCCATGTGGCCGAGCTCAGCAGGGTGCTGGCCCAACGCGTGGACCTTCAGGTGCGTGCCTTCGGCGCGCCCCGCGAGCCCGGGTATCACGGAGCGACCGTCACGTCGTATTCCGTGCCCGAAGACCTGGGCTCAGCAAACGCCGCTATCCAGACCCTCGGGGTGGACCTGAGGATCGTTCCGGACATCGCCGGCGCGGACCTGGTCCACTCCCACACCTGGTATGCCAACATGGCCGGACACATCGCGTCGCTGCTCCACGGCATCCCGCACGTACTAAGCGCCCACAGCCTGGAGCCGCTGCGTCCGTGGAAGGCCGAGCAGCTCGGTGGCGGCTACGCGGTGTCCTCATGGGTGGAAAAGACCGCCTACGAGGCCGCCGCCGCCATCATCGCCGTCTCGGAAGGCATGCGCCAGGACATTCTGCGCAGCTACCCGGACGTTGACCCGGCCAAGGTCAAGGTGGTCCACAACGGCATTGACGTCAGCCAGTGGAACCGGGACGAGGCTGATGACATCATCCGTCCGCTCGGGATCGATCCGGAGCGCCCCAGCGTTGTTTTTGTGGGCCGGAACACCCGGCAGAAGGGCGTACCGTACCTGCTGCGGGCCGCCGCCAAGCTCCCGGCCGACGTACAGCTGGTGCTTTGCCTCGGTGCCGCGGACACTCCGGAACTGGCGGCCGAGACGGCACGCCTGATCGAGGAGCTCCAGAGCCAGCGCAGCGGCGTGATCCTGATCGAGCGGATGCTGCCCCGCAACGAGGTCATCCAGGTGCTCAGCCACGCCACCGCGTTCGCGTGCCCGTCCATCTACGAACCGCTGGGCATCGTCAACCTGGAGGCGATGGCGTGCGGCGCCGCCGTGGTGGCCAGCGCCACCGGCGGTATTCCGGAGGTCGTCGAGCACGGCAAGACCGGACTGCTTGTTCCGATCGAGCAGGTCACGGACGGCACTGGCATCCCGCTGGACCCGGAGAAGTTCGTCACCGACTTTGCCGAGGCCCTCATCGAAGTGGTGTCCGATCCCGCCCGGGCGCGCGCCATGGGCGAAGCCGGCCGGCGCAGGGCCGAGGAGCACTTCTCCTGGGAATCCATCACGGAGACCACGCTTGAGGTTTACCGTTCGGTGCTCAACAAGGACTCCTGACTCCGCGTCCGAACAGTAGTACGACGACACGCTAGTACGGCGACACAACAGCACGACGACGGCGCCGCCCCGGCTGAGGGGGCGGCGCCGTCGTCGTCGTGCGTCGGCAGGGTCAGGCGCCGCGCGCCTTTGTCCCGCTGGCCTTTGCGCCGTGAGCCTTTGACCCGTGGGCCGTGCGGGCAAGCAGGATCTTCTCATCCAGGGGTGCCTGGCCGCTGGCCCGCTGCTTGCGGAAGTAGGCCCGTGCCTCGTCCTGGCGGACCTTCTCCGCGCCGGTGGAGATCTCCGCGCGCAGGTGCTCCGGCCCGTAGCCGAAGGCATCCACCAGGTCCACGGCGTGCGGGCGGATCTTCACGAGCAGGCGGTTGATGTATTCACCCACGGTGCGTCCGCGCTGCATCGACAGCCTGCCGTTCATGAGGTACCAGGACAGGTTCTTCTCGATCAGGGACAGGCCGAACAGATCGCGCAGCCAGGTCAGGACCTTGTGCGTGCCGGGGTCCGTGATCTTGCCGAGGGCCTCGGTGAAGGCCTCCCATTGCAGCAGCTCCGCATGGGCCTGGGCGGCTTCAATGAGTTCGTGCTGGTGCGCGTTGAACAAGGCGGCGCCTTGCTGCTGCGGGAGCTTGTTCGCACCCTTGAGGGCCGTGGCCACCTCCGCGACCATGGTCTGGACGCGGTCCGTCAGCAGGGTCCGCTGGCTCCCTTCGTCCTTGATCGCCAGCGCCGCTTTCTGCACCGACCCGGAGTCCGCCACGAACTGGGCGACTCCGCGCAGTCCGGTGCGATGGATCGCGGCACCGGTGGCCTGGCCCACCACGTAGCGGGCCAGCACGCCGACGTTGACGTTGCGGAATTCCTTGGCGTAGTCGGCCAGCAGGCGCTTGGCGACCAGCTGCAGCAGGACCGTGTTGTCGCCTTCGAAAGTGGCGTAGACGTCGAGGTCGGCGCGTAGCGAGGCGAAGCGGTTCTCGATCAGGAAGCCGGCGCCGCCGCAGGCCTCGCGGCATTCCTGCAGGGTATCCAGTGCGTGCCAGGTGCTCAGCGGCTTGAGAGCCGCGGCCAGGGTCTCGAGGTCCTGGCGGTCCTGGTCCGTGTCGTGGCGGCCGGAGAAAACATCGTCGAATTTCTGCAGCAGCTGCTCGCTGGCGAAGCTCGCGGCGTAGGTGGTGGCCAGCCGGGTGAAGAGCCGGCGCTGGTGCCGCTGGTAGTCCAGCAGGACTTCCTCATCGGTCTGGGAGGAGGCATTGAACTGCCGGCGTTCGGTGGCGTACTGGATGGCGGTTTTCAGGGCCAGTTTCGACGCCGTCACGGCGGCGCCGTCGAGGGAGACCCGCCCCTGGACGAGTGTGCCGAGCATGGTGAAGAAGCGGCGGCCCGGACTGGCGATGGGGGACGTGTAGTTGCCTTCGGCGTCGACGTCGCCGTAGCGGTTCAGGAGGTTGGTGCGGGGGATCCGGACGTTCGTGAAGTGGAGCCGGCCGTTGTCGATGCCGTTCAGGCCACCCTTGACGCCGTCGTCCTCGCCGCCGATGCCCGGCAGGAATTCCTTGGTCTCGGGGTCCCGGAGGTCCACGTAGAACGCGTGCACGCCGTGGTTGACGCCCTTTGTCACCAGCTGGGCGAACACGACGGCCGCCAGACCATCAGTGGCGGCGTTGCCGATGTAGTCCTTCCACGCGGCACGGAACGGCGTGTGGACCACGAACTCCCCGGCGGCGGGGTCGTAGGTGGCGGTGGTGGCAATGCTGGCCACGTCCGAGCCGTGCCCGGTCTCGGTCATGGCGAAGCAGCCCGGGATGTCCAGGCTCATGATGCCCGGCAGCCACTTCTCGTGGTGTTCCGCCGTGCCGAGGTGGTTCACTGCGGAGCCGAACAGTCCCCACTGGACGCCGGCCTTGATCTGCAGCGACGGGTCGGCGATGACCAGTTCCTGGAATCCGGCCACGTTCCCGCCGTGATCATCGGAGCCGCCCACGGACGTTGGGAATGCGCGGTGGACGGCGCCGTTGTCCACCAGGATCTTGAGCTGTCCGAACGCGCGTTGGCGGTGCTCGGTGTGGGTCTGGCCCTCGATCTTGTGCAGTTCCGGGCGGCCGGCGAGGCCCCTGGACTGCAGCCGGATATCGGCCCACTTGCCGAGCAGCTGTTCGCCAAGAGCCGCGACGTCGACGGCGGGGGCCTCAGCGGAGCCGGGCAGGGCGCCGGAACGCCCGGCTGTTTTGGTCGCTGCCGGTGTCGCTACCGGGGTCATGGTGCGGCGGGGAGCGTTGCCGGTGGTGCGGTCGGCTAGTTCAGTCATGTCGTTTCCTTCTGTGGTTCTGACAATCTTTAGTGCTGACAATTCAGTTCGCAGGCGTGGCCGGAGTGCCGCGTTACGGTGTGCCCGGGCCTGGCAGGTCCGCCGGTGGCGGGGCTGCAGGTGATTGCAGCTCGGGGGCGATCCCAAAGCAGAGCCAGTCCGTGATCTGCCGCGCCATGGCCTCTTGGTCCGGTTTGGCGGGTCCGGGCGGGCTGGCGAGCCACTGTTCTCCGGCATTGCGCACCAGGCCGATCGCGGCATTGGGCCAGTAGCCGATCACGGCTTCCTTGTCCTGGCCGCCGCCCAGATGGCTGCGCATCGGCCGGGCAATCATGTCGCTGATCGCGGCGAAGAAGTGGCTCAGGGCTCCGGCTGTGGACATGGACGGGCCGGCCGTTTCCGCCTCGCCGGGGGCGTGGCGGGTGACGAAGGTGTAGACATTCGGGCTGGTCTCGGCCATCTGCAGGTACGCGGACACCATGGCGAACAGGCCCTCGCGGGGCGTCTGGGCGCTCTGGGCCGCCTCCTGGATGCGCCGTTGCATCTGGCTCAGGACCACCTCGCCCACGGCCTGCTGGAGTCCGGCCTTGTCGCCGAAATAGCGGTAGAACACGGACTTCGACGTTCCCGCGGCTGCGGCAATGTCCTCCATGGACGCGTCACTGCCAAGGGCGTGCACCGCCCGCCGGGCCGACTTGATCAGCTCCCGCCGCCGTTCCTCGCGGTGGGACTGCCAGCGGGAAGCGCGGCCGTCGATAGCGGCCTGCCCGGCGGGCGGGGTAGCTATGGGGTTGTTCACGATACCCAGCGTATCAGGTACGCTGGGTATCGGTAACCGCTTTGATTGAAGGAGACAGCCCATGTCCGTCAACGGACAGTCAGTGCCCCGCCCCCAACCAGCAGCCGCATCAGCCGCAACGTCCGCCGCGGGAGCCGCCCCCTCGGCGCGGCTTCGCAGGGCCGTGGTCGTGGGCGGCAACCGCATCCCGTTTGCCCGGACCGGCGGCGCTTACACCAAGTCCTCCAACCAGGACATGCTCACGGCCGCCCTGGAAGGACTGATCGCCCGCTTCGGACTTCAGGAGGAGCGGATCGGGGAAGTCGCTGCAGGGGCGGTCCTCAAACACTCCCGGGACTTCAACCTCACCCGGGAAGCCGTACTCGGCTCGGCCCTCTCTGCCGAGACCCCGGCTTATGACCTCCAGCAGGCCTGCGCCACCGGCCTGGAAACGGTGCTCGGGCTGGCGAACAAGATCAAGCTGGGCCAGATCGATTCCGCGATCGCCGGCGGCGTTGACTCCGCCTCCGATGCCCCCATCGCCGTCAGCGAGGGACTCCGCGAGGTGCTCCTTGACCTCAACCGTGCCAAGACGGTGTCCCGGAAGCTGCAGGTCCTCAGCCGGCTCCGTCCCAAGGATCTGGCCCCCGATGCCCCGAACACGGGGGAGCCGCGTACCGGACTGTCGATGGGCGAGCACCAGGCGCTGACCACGGCGCAGTGGAAGATCACCCGCGAGGCCCAGGATAAGCTGGCCTTCAACAGCCACCGCAATCTTGCCGCGGCCTACGACGCCGGCTTCTTCGACGATCTCCTGACCCCGTACCGGGGACTGAGCCGCGACTCCAACCTGCGCGCCGATACGAGCCTGGAGAAACTGGCCACCCTGAAGCCCGTTTTCGGCAGGAACCTGGGCGCCGAGGCGACCATGACGGCCGGTAATTCCACGCCCCTGACCGATGGCGCCTCCACCGTGCTGCTCGCGTCCGAGGAATGGGCCGACGCCCACGACCTCCCCAAGCTCGCCACGGTCGTCGACGGCGAGGCCGCCGCCGTCGACTTTGTCCACGGCAAAGACGGGCTGCTCATGGCGCCCGCATTCGCGGTGCCCCGGCTGCTCGCACGCCACAACCTCACCCTCGCCGACTTCGACTTCTTCGAGATCCACGAGGCCTTCGCCGGCACGGTGCTGAGCACCCTAGCCGCGTGGGAGGACGAGGAATTCGGCCGCACCCGCCTTGGCCTGGACGGCGCCTTCGGCAGCATCGACCGGGCCAAGCTGAACGTCAACGGCTCTTCTCTTGCCGCCGGACACCCGTTTGCAGCCACGGGCGGCCGGATCGTGGCGTCACTGGCCAAAATGCTGCACGAGAAGGGCCAGGTCAACGGGCGTCCGGCCCGCGGTCTGGTGTCCATTTGCGCCGCCGGCGGCCAGGGCGTCGTCGCAATCCTCGAAGCACTCTAGGGAGAATCGGATGAGCGACAAATACACCCGGTTGGTCAGCCACGGCCTCGGCAAGGACATCGCCAAGCGGCTCAGCCTCCCGCAGCCGGTGGTCCTCCGGCGGCACCAGCCCGGCCGCCCCCTCATCGACGGACCGGTCCTGGTCCAGGGGTCCTCCGGCGGCGCCGATGACCTCGCAGCCGCCCTTCTGGACTGGAACCTCGACGTCCGCCGCCACGCGATACCCAAGGAGAAGCTCGGCGCCATCATCCTGGTGCTGGACGAGCTGGCCCATCCCGGCGACCTCGAGAAACCGGTACTCACCGCCGCCACCTCGCTGCGTGACCTCGCCCCGAATGCCCGCGTCATCACCGTGTCCCGCACGGCGGGGTCGGCCGCGGAGCCGGCAACGGCGGCGGCCAGGCAGGGCGTTGACGGTCTCCTGCGGTCCTTGGCGAAGGAACTCCGCGCCGGCGCCACCGGCAACGGCATCCTGCTCGCGGACGGCGCCCGGGCCACGAGCCCCGCAACGCTGGGGGCGTTGAGGTTCTTCCTTTCGGGCCGCTCGGCGTTCGTGGACGGGCAGTTCCTGACCGTCAGCTCCGGCGCCGGTCGGCTGCCCGACGACGTCGAGAAGCCGCTGGCCGGCAAGGTGGCCGTCGTGACCGGTGCCGCCCGCGGAATCGGTGCCGCGATTGCCCGCACCCTGTACCGCGACGGCGCCACGCTCATTCTCGTCGACATTCCGGCGGCCGGGGACCATCTGGCGGCGGTAGCCAACGAGGTCCACGGGACGGCCCTGCAGCTGGACATCAGCCGCAACGACGCCGGCCAACGGATCATCGACCACGCCGCGGCACGGCACGGGCGGCTGGACATCATGATCCACAACGCCGGGATCACCCGCGACAAGCTCCTGGCCAACATGGACGCCGGCCGCYGGAACTCCGTGGTCGCCGTCAACATCGCCGCTCAACTGCGGATCAATGAAGCCCTCCTGGCCTCGGAGCACTTCCGCGACTCGCCCCGGATCGTGTCCGTGGCCTCCACCAGCGGGATCGCCGGAAACCGCGGCCAAACCAACTATGCCGCTTCCAAGGCCGGCGTGATCGGCATGGTCCGCGCCACGGCGGTGCTGATCGGCGAGCGCGGCGGGTCCATCAACGCCGTCGCCCCGGGCTTTATCGAAACGGAGATGACCGCCAGGATCCCCTTCGCCACCCGCGAAGTGGCGCGCCGGCTCAACTCCCTGCAACAGGGCGGCCAACCGGGCGACGTCGCCGAGGCCATCGCGTTCCTGGCCAGCGACGCTGCGGGCGGGATATCCGGCGAGGTGCTGCGCGTCTGCGGGCAGAACCTGGTGGGCGCGTGAGCGGATCCCAGACTGTCATCCTGGGCGAAATGCCGGCCCTGTCCAAGCTCTACGTCAACGCGGCGGCCGCGGCGGCACGACGCCGGGTCCTGGGCACCCACGGCGGCACCAAACTGCCGGCCTACACTCACGAGGTCCGTGGCGTGCGGGCCGACGTCGCCAACCTGACGGCCTACCAGCACCTGATCGGCGAGAGCGCGAGCGATGTCCTCCCCGCCGGCTTCATCCACGCCCTGGCGTTTCCGCTGGCCATGAGCGTGATGAACCGGGACGACTTTCCGCTGCCCCTGCTGGGCATGATCCACCTGACGAACCACGTGGTGCAGTCCGCGCCGGTCCTGTTCACCCAGGCATTGGATATCCGGGCCCGGGTGGAGAACCTGCGCGGGCACCGGGCCGGCACGCAGCTCGATGTCGTCGCGGAGGTCCGTGCCGCCGAGCAGGACGCCGCCGGGCAAGAAGGAGTCCGCTGGCGCGGGGTCTCGACCTACCTGGCCAAAGGGGTCTTCCTTCCGGGGATCGACACGGCCTCGGCGGCCGTGCCGCCGCCGCCGTTCACTGTGCCGGATCCCACGGCCCTGTGGCAGCTGGGCGTCGATACCGGGCGCGCCTACGCGGCCGTGTCCGGAGACTTCAACCCCATCCACCTCAGCGTCCTGACTGCCAAGGCTCTCGGCCAGCGGCGGTCCCTTGCCCACGGCATGTACCTTGCGTCCCGGGCGCTGGCCGACGTCGGCGCCGTCAGGGGGGATTCGTATCGCTGGGAGGTGGCCTTCGAGGCGCCTGTGTTCCTGCCGGCCCGAGTGGCGCTGGACATCAGCACCGTGCAGGCCGACGGCGGCCCGTGGCAGCGCTCCGACTATGTGGCGTGGAACCCGCTGTCCGGGCGCAGGCACTTCAGCGGTTCTGTCGCGGCGCTGCCGTAGCCGGACCCGGACGAATCAGAGGGGCCGGCCGGCGAACGGCGCGTGTTTTCCTAGTCTGCGGGTGCGGTGGCCGGTTTCGCCTCCGGCCGGCCGGGCTTGGCCACCCGGAGCATGCGGTGCAGGCTCACGAGGATGGATTCCACCGCGCTGGGGGCGTCCGCGCTGTGCTGTTCGGAGCCGATCCTGACGGTCAGATCGTTGATCGCTGCCTCGGCGGCGCGCGTCAACTCGGCTTGGCGTTCCGGCTGCTCCTCCTCCAAGGCCCGCAGCACGTCGCCGACGGAAGCCATGGCGTCCCCCAGGGGCACTGCGTATTCGTCGGGCACCACGAAGGGGGTGTCCTCGGCCCAGATGACGTCCGAGAGCACCTGGGTCACGTCCTGGACGTGGAAAGTCAGGCGCTCGAGGTCCCGCAGGTTCCGGTAGTCGAGCTCCATGTCGCGCGGATGCAGGCGGCGGCGGGGATTGGCCCGCCGGCTCGCATCGGCCTTCTCGACGGCGAAGCGTACGGAGCGGGCGTGCGCTGCGAGTGCCTCCGAACGGCGGGACCAGTCCTGATGTTCCGGCGGCCAGCTTTCCTTGAGGGCCTTGCCCATGTCCCAGAGCTGCTGGGCAAGTGCCTGTCGCAGTTCCGCGATACTCAGGGCCGCGGCCCGGAAGTGCAGCGGCGGGAAGACCAGCAGGTTCACGATGATGCCCACCGTGACGCCTACGCCCATCTGGAAGAGGTAGCCGAAGGAGAACGTGTCCGGATTATGGCCGCCGACCAGCAGGACCAGGAGAGCTGCCGTCGGGATCCAGTCCCGGCCCGACCCGATCTTGGGCAGGCCGGCAAGAATAACGCCCAGGCCCATGACCACGGCGACAGTCCAGGGAGACGGCGAGCCGAGGCTGAACAGCATGAACGCAAGACCCACCCCGATCGCCAGGCCGACGAGCGTCTGTACGCCCTGGCGCATGGAACCGGCGACGTTCTCATACATGGCCACCAGGGCGCCAAGCGGGGCGTAGTACGGATATTCTGCCGCGGAGCCTGGCATGAAGGGGGCGATCGCGAAGGCGATACCTGCCGCCAGCCCTGCCTTCAGGGCCAGCTGGAGGCGCGGCCACAGCACCGCCGCAGCGACTGCGCTACCCGTGGCGCGAGCCCATCGGCGCGGCAGGGAGGGTGGGCTGTCTGCTGTCTTTTCTGGAGTGACCATCCCGGCTCACCCTAGGGCCGGGAGGCTCCTGCGACAACTGGACGAACCCCGTGGAGGTGACGACCCACCCGAAACGAAGCCCGTCAGGACGCGGTGTGGGCGGCCCGCCGCACCGCCGCGGACAGCCGCTGGCCCCGCCCCGCGGTCCTGCCTTCCTCGCTGCGGCGGGGCACATACCCAAACCCGAGACCGTAGCCGGGATCGGCGAAGCCGAGGGCTGCGTTGGCGCCCTCATGCCCGAACGCCAGATGGCTGCCGAAGTTCCGCCCCGGCTGGGGTTTCATGAACACGACGGCAAAGGCGTTGTCCTGTCCCGAGCAACGGTCCAGTCCCCAGACCTGCTCCGCGGCCATGAGATCGATGGTGGCCGGGCTCAGGAACGCGGCACTGCCGTCCACCCCGGTCGTAGCGGCGGCGTAGAGCCTGGCCATCCCTTCGGCTGACCCCACGCCACCGGCGCCGCTCATGCCCGAAGCCCTCACGGCGCGATGGTTGGGAAGTTCCATGATGGTACTGACCGGCGCGTTGCTGCCCAGCCCGTCGAGGCTGAGCGGATCCAGCCACGGCTGGGCCGGGTCAATGTCGTAGAGCACCTCGCGGTATCGCGCTTCGTGGTCCTCGGGCAGGCCCAGGAAGAAATCAATGCCCCACGGGTGGCGGATGCGTTCGTCGTAGAGTTCCTGGAGCGGCTTCCCCGAGGCGCGGCGGCAGAGCTCCTCCATCAGGATCCCCATTGTCAGTGCGTGGTAGCCGAAGGTTGAGCCCGGCCGCCACAGCGGAGCCGAGGCCGCGAGACGCCGTGCGGCGGCAGGGGTCGTGAATTCCGCCAAGGCAATACCGCCGACGACGCCGGGCAGCCCCGCCTGATGGGAAAGGGCCTGCCGCACGGTGAGCCGGTCCTTGCCGTGGACGCCGAACTCGGGCCAGTAGGACGCGACGGTCCGGTCGAGGTCGAGTCTGCCGTCCTGGACGAGCAGGGCGATGACGAACGCGGCGACCCCCTTGGAACAGGAGTAGGTGCCCGTGATGTCGCCAGGTGCGAATCCCGGGCCGCCGCAAAGATCCAGCACCTTGGTGCCGTGGCGGTAGACGGCCAGTTGCGCGCTGTAGTCCGGGTCATCGGACAGGAAGGAGTCGAAGAGCTCACGCACACCCGTGAAATCGGGGGTGGCAAAGCCAGACGAGACGGACTGCCCCGTGTGTTCCACCGACACTGTGTGTTCCATCGACCTCGGGTGTTCCGTCGACCCCATCTTCATGTCCAACACCCTAGCGCCGCGCCGGCCGCCGCCGGCATCAGGCCGCGCCGTGTCCCGGGGCGACCTCTTCGCCGGCCCGAACCGGTCCGGGAGGCGTGCCGTCGCCGAACGGACGGCCGCCGAGGGCTTCGCGGCCGTGCTCGGAGAGCCAGTTGTCCAGTTCCGGTCCGCGCGGGACCACTCCGGTGGGATTGATGTCCTCATGAACGATGTAATAGTGCTGCTTGATTTGCACAAAGTCGGTGGTGTCACCGAATCCGGGCGTCTGGAACAGGTCGCGCGCGTAGGCCCACAGGACCGGCATCTCGCTGAGCTTTTGCCGGTTGCACTTGAAGTGGCCGTGGTACACGGCGTCGAAGCGGGCCAGCGTGGTGAACAGGCGGACGTCTGCCTCCGTGATGGTCTCGCCCACCAGGTAGCGTTGGCCGGCCAGGCGTTCCTCGAGCCAGTCCAGGGCGGTCCACAGCCGATCATATGCGGCGTTGTAGGCCTCCTGGGAACCGGCAAACCCGCAGCGGTAGACGCCGTTGTTCACCTCGGTGAAGACGCGCTTGTTGACGGCGTCGATTTCTTCCCTCAGGTGCACCGGGTACAGCTTCGGCGCGCCGGGGCGGTGGTATTGCGCCCACTCCGTGGAAAAGTCGAGTGTGATCTGGGGGAAGTTGTTGGTGACTACCTGCCCGCTCGGGACGTCCACGATCGCCGGGACGGTAATCCCGCGAGGGTAGCCGGGGAAGCGGCGGAAGTAGGCGTCCTGGATGCGTTCAATGCCGAGGACGGGATCCTTGCCGTCCGGGTCGAGGTCGAACGTCCAGGACCGTGCGTCGTGGGTGGGGCCGGGCTGGCCGAGGGAGATGACCTCTTCCAGACCGAGCAGCCGGCGCACGATCACGGTGCGGTTGGCCCACGGGCACGCACGCGCTGCGATGAGGCGGTAGCGGCCAGGTTCCACCGGCCAGCCGGGCTCGCCGTTGCTGCCCGTGCCGCCGTCGCGGGTGATCCGGTCCTCGATGTAGTTGGTGTCCCGGGTGAATTCCTCGCCGCCGGTCACGTAGGCGCCCTTGGTGCTGAATCCCGGATCGTCGGTGTGGGTAGTCTGGCTCATGGTCCCAGCCTAAGGCCGGGAATTGAACAGCCCGAACGTGGCGGTGAACACCGGTGCCATCGGCTGCCAGGCAAACCACCAGGCGCCGGCAACCACCACGGCGAAGAGGGCAATCCACACCGCGGCGGGGACGGAGGTGGCCCGGGCCAACAGATAGGCGTCCGACGTCGGAAGCCTGTCACGGTGCCGCAGATGGACGTTGGCCAGTTTGCCGAGATCCCTGACGGCGGCGACCAGGAGCGCCAGGCCCAGCACGATCATCACGTGTCCGTTGAACACCGGAGGCACAGACAGCACCAGGAGCGCCGCGGCCAGCACGGCGGCGGCGGTGATGAGGAGGCCGACGCCGTTGCGGAGGAACACGAAGGACGCCAGCAGGATGAGGGTGCCCACCGACATCGCGGCGGGACCCCAGCCGTTAAAACCGCACCAGACCATCACCGCCCCGACGACGGCGGGCACGGGGTAACCCCAAAAGGTCGACCAGGCGGCGGAGAGACGGCTCTTGCTGTACGTCGTGGTGGTGCCCGAGTGGTCCAGGCCCAGCCGGATGCCGCCGAGCCGCTGGCCGGTGGTGAGGGCGGCAAACGCGTGGCCGAGTTCGTGGGTCACGGTGGCGAGCAAGCCAAAGTAACGCCAGGAAAGGCGGGGCAGGGACACGGCCACTGCCAGCAGGATCACCGCAACGAGCTCGGTACCGCTCACGTGCGGGCTGGAGGCATGGGTGAATCCGGCAACGATCCGCTCCCACCATGTCAGGGCGAGGTTCGGTTCCCCCAGCAGGCCGAGCCCGGTCATGCCTTCCCCGAGGCATGCTCGATGCAGTACGCGGTCCAGGGCCTGGCCTCCAGCCGGCCCTCGGGGATAGGGGCCCCGCACACTTCGCAGATCCCGTAGGTGCCCGAGTCCATCCGGGCAAGAGCGGCATCGATCTGTATCAGGGAAGCCCTGCTTTGTTCCAGGAGCGCGGATGCCTGGGACAGTTCGAAGGCGATCGTTGTGCCCTCGGGGTCGTGTTCGTCGTCGACATTGGAGTCGAGACGGGCGGCAGTGACCGAGGTGATGTCCCGGCGGAGAGCGGGCAGGAGGGCAAGCTTCCGGTCACGTTCCTCGCGCAGGAGGATCCGGAACCGTTCGACGTCAACCATAGGGTTCAAGGCTAGCGCGGTCGCTGTGGGGGCGCCTAAACGGGCGGAAAGTCCCGTCCGCACCGGGAACCGTGGAAGGACTCGAGGACCTGGTAGGTGAATCCCACATCCACGGAAAGGGCGCGGGGGTTGGGGGCAGCGTCTAGAGTGGGCGCATGGTGGACCAGACGCACTCCGAGAACCCCGCAAATCCCGAGGATCCTGCAAACACCGACACCGCCGCGACCCCTGGAAGTCCCGGGCGGCCCGGGGACACTGACACGGCCGACGCACTCCTGCGCGAACTCGCCGCAGGCCATGGCGTCGACACAAGCTACTGGGGCTGGGACGGAGTGCAGCGTTCCGTGGCCGCCGGAACCCTGCGGGACGTGCTGGCGGCCCTGGGGGTCCCCGCCGACGGGCCCCAGGAGCAGCAACGCTCCCTGGACGAGTCCCGGCTGGCGCCCTGGCGGCGCATCCTGCCCCCGGTGCTTGTGGTGAGGGAGGGACGGGAGACCCACGTCGATGTCCACGTCCCGCACGGGAGCGAGGTCCGTGTTTGGATCGACGCTGAGGACGGCAGCAGGCACGAGGCCGCCCAGCGGGAGAACTGGGACCCGCCGGTCGACGTCGACGGCGTCCTGACGGGACGTGCCACGTTCGCCATCCCCGCCGACCTCGACCTCGGCTGGCACACCCTGAGAGCCGACGCCGCAGGCACCGCAGCGCAGTGTCCGCTGGTTGTTACGCCCGGCCAGCTCCGGGCCTCTGCCCAGCTCGCGGACCGCCGCACCTGGGGGCTGACGGCCCAGCTGTATTCTGTGCGGTCCTCCCGGTCTTGGGGGATTGGCGACTTTGCAGATCTCAGCGACCTCGCCGAGGTTGCCGGTGAGCAGGGGGCCTGCTTTGTGCTGGTCAATCCGCTGCATGCCGCCGAACCAGTGCCGCCGGTCGAGGACTCCCCGTACTTGCCCGCCACACGGCGTTTTTTCAACCCGCTCTACCTGAGGGTGGAGGAAATCCCTGAATACGGTTACCTGGACGCTGCCGGCCGGGCAGAGGCAGCACGCCTGGCCGAAGGACCGCAGGCGGCCAACCGTTCCCGGGACCTTCTGGACCGCAACGCCAGCTACGCGGCGAAGCTCTCAGCCCTGGAACTCGTCTTTGCGGTCCGCCGCGGCCCCGCCCGCACCCGGCAGTTCGCCGACTTCTGCGCCGAGCAGGGGCAGGGGCTCGAGGACTTTGCGCTGTGGTGTGCGCTCGCCGAGGAGTTGCCGCCGTCGGCGCCGGAATGGACCGGAGCGGCGGCATCCCCGGCGTCGCCGTACTGTGCCGAGCAGCGGCAGAGGCTGGCGGCCAGGATCGAATTCCATTGCTGGCTCCAGTGGCTCTGCGACCAGCAGCTCGAGGCGGCACAGCGTTCGGCGCGTCAGGCGGGCATGGGGATCGGCGTCGTCCATGACCTCGCCGTCGGCGTAAAACCCGGCGGTGCAGACGCCTGGACCCTGTCCGGCGTTCTTGCCCGGGGCGTGAGCGTGGGTGCACCTCCGGACATGTTCAACCAGCTGGGCCAGAACTGGTCGCAGCCGCCGTGGCATCCGGGCCGGCTCGCCGAATCCGGCTACGCCGCCTACCGGGACATGCTCCGCACCGTGCTGCGGCACGCCGGCGGCATCCGCGTTGACCATATCCTCGGCTTGTTCCGGTTGTGGTGGATCCCCGAGGGCGCGGGCCCCGAGAGCGGCACGTATGTGCACTACGACCACGAGGCGCTCATCGGCATCCTTGCTCTCGAGGCGCAGCGGGCCGGGGCGATCGTGATCGGCGAAGACCTGGGCGTGTTCGAGCCGTGGGTCCGCGGCTACCTGGCCGAGCGGGGGATATTTGGCACGTCGATCCTCTGGTTCGAACACGACGCCGACGGCCCGATCCCGCCGGAACACTACCGCCAGCAGTGCCTGACCAGCGTCAACACCCACGATCTGCCCCCGACGGCGGGCTACCTTGCCGGTGAACACGTCACTTTGCGCGAATCGCTCGGGCTCTTGCGGCGCCCCGTGGCTGAAGAACACGCCGAGGCCGTGGCCGAGCAGGAGGCAGTGCTTGCCAGGGTCCGGGCACGCGGCCTGCTGGCAGACGACGGCGGCGCAGACGTCCGGACCACGGTGGAGGCGCTGTACGCCTACACGGCGCTGGCCCCGTCAGCGCTGCTGGGAGTGGCGCTTGTCGACGCCGTGGGGGAGACCCGGACCCAGAACCAGCCGGGCACCAGCACCGAGTACCCGAACTGGCGCATCCCGCTGGCCGCACCCGAGGGCGTGGTGCTGATCGATGACCTTCCGGACAACGAGCGGTTCCTGTCCCTGCTGGGCACCGTCCGCAGTGCGCTCCGTCCCGAAGCTTGACCTGACGCGGGACCGGCTGAGCACAGCCCTGAACACTGAGCCCCTGAACTGAACTCCTGAACTTAACTGGGCTGAGCTGGGCCTGAACACCGGGCAGGGCGCCGGCAGTCAAGTGACCTGAGCCTGGCCTGAGACCGGGATTGCCGACGGCGTTGGCCGCACCGATACCGGCCGCTAGCATGGTCCGATGACGCGGATCGGTCGACGCTCGCTGGCCGGCGGATGGGCGCTGGCGATGCTGCTGGTGGGGTGCACGCCGGTGCAGCCCGTCCAGCCCGGCCCGCCTGCGCCGTCCGAGTCCCCATCTGCGCCGTCCCCGCCGGCCGAATCGCCGCCCACGCCGTCCGGCCAGGGCGCGCCCCCGGCGGTGACCCCACCACCCTCGCCGTACTTCGCGCAGCCGGCGCCGCACCCGGCGCCCGGCGCGCAGGGCGGCGGCGCGCAGGGCGCCGGCGGAATCGCGCACATTGTGGTCATCGTCCAGGAAAACAAGGCGGCCTCGCAGATCATGGGCGCCAGCGAAGCGGGCTACTTCAACCAGCTTGCGGCGGAATTCTCAGTGGCCGCCAACTACCGGGCAATCACCCACCCGAGCCTGCCCAACTACCTCGCCCTGACGAGCGGAACCAGCGCGGGGATCACGAGCGACTGCAAACCGAAGTCCTGCACCGCCGATGTGCGCTCCATCGCCGATGAGGTCACCCAATCCGGACGGACCTGGAAAATGTATGCCGAGGGAATGCCGGCGCCCTGCGCCGCGCGTGACTCCCGGCGGTATGCAGTGAAGCACAATCCGTTCATGTACTACCCCGCCGTGACAGGGGACAAGGCCTCCTGCTCGGACCATGTTGTGCCGTATGGCCGGCTGGAGCAGGACTTGCAGTCGCCGTCGACCCTGCCGGACTACTCCTTCATCAGCCCGGACATGTGCAACGACACCCACGACTGTCCCATCAGCACCGGAGACGACTGGCTCGCCCACGAAGTGCCAAGGATCCTTGGGTCACCGGCCTTCACGACGCAGAACTCCCTGCTGGTGCTCACATGGGATGAGGGCAGCAAAGAGGACAACAGGGTGGCCACGGTTTTTGCCGGCCCGGCGGCGCGGAAGGGCTTCACCTCAAATGCCGCCTACTCGCACTACTCCCTGCTGCACACCATCGAGGACGTGTGGGGGCTGGCCCCCCTGACCGACGATGTCCGCAATGCGCCCCTCATGAGCGAATTGCTCAACTCCTAGCGGACAGCCTTTTCCCGGCCAATACACAGGATCCACTGCCCATAATGGTCCCGAAGCTCCGGTCAACCGCTATTTGACCGGAGCTTCGCCACATGCCCCGGGCCAGCGCCGCCGCTGCGCCGGCTTCCTGCGATCAAGGGCTTTGGGCACGGGCCGGGCCGGCCTGCTGGTTCCTAGAATGGACTATGGCCGGTTCCGAAGTCATCGAAATGGAACACAAGTACAGCCCTTCGGAATCCGACGCCCTCCCGCCCCTGGCATCCATCCCAGGGGTAGACCGCGCGGGGCTACCCGCCAACGAACAGCTGGACGCCGTCTACTTTGATACCGAGGCGCTGGCATTGGCCGCGCAACGGATCACCCTGCGCCGCCGGTCCGGCGGTCCGGATGCAGGATGGCACCTCAAACTCCCCGTCGCCGCGGGGGAGCGCCGGGAGATACGGGAGCCGCTTGGAGGCGATCAGGATGCCGTGCCGGAAAATCTGCGACAGCTGGTGCTCGTCCACACCCGGTGCCACACGCTGGTGCCGGTGGCACGCATCAAAACCAGCCGAACGTCGACGCCGCTGTACGCCGCCGACGGCGCGGTCCTTGCCCACTTCAGCGATGACGACGTCGAGGCGCAAGCCCTGCTGACCCCTGCGGAACCGTCTCGGTGGCGGGAATGGGAACTTGAACTCGCCGACGGCCCCAGACGTCTGCTCCAGGACGCTGATGCAGTGTTCGCAGCAGAAGGAGTCACGGTCGCCGCCCTGCCCTCCAAACTGGCCAGGGCGCTCGGATCGTCCTATCCGGAGAATCCCGCCACGGCTCCAAAGCCGAGCCGGAGCGGGCCGGCTTCGGACGTCGTGCTGTCCTACATATCCCAACAGGTACGCGCCCTGAAGGTGAATGATCCTCGCGTCCGCGTCGATGCGCCCGATGCCGTGCATCAACTTCGGGTGGCCGCGCGCCGCTTACGGTCGGCCCTGGCGACTTTCCAGAAGCTCACAGATACGACGCCGGCCAGGTTCCTGCGGGCCGAGCTCCAGTGGCTCGCCGGCACTGTGGGCCAGGCCCGGGACACCGAGGTCATCCGCGCCCGGCTGAAGGACCTGGTCAGTGCCGAACCTCCGGAACTGTTGATCGGTCCAGTTGCGCAACAGATCGAGGAGCACCTCGGCACCGTCCAGCAACAGGGCCGTGCCGCAGGCTTGGCGGCGCTGGACAGCAGCCGCTACTTCCGCCTCCTCGATTCCCTCGATGCCTTCCTTGCAGAACCTCCGCTCAGCGGCTCAGCCGGGAATGAAGCGGTGGGGACGGTTGGCCGGCTCGTCTCGGCGGAACGAAAACGCCTCAAGGCAGCCGTCCGGTCCCTGGGTGGCGGCGCAGGCGGGACGCCGCAGGATGCCGCACTGCACGAAGTTCGAAAGAGCGCCAAGCGGCTGCGCTATGCCGCCGAGGCGGCTACCCCCATCTTCGGCACTCAAGCAACGGCCCTTGCCCGCGCCGCGGAGAACATCCAGGAAATACTCGGAGACTTCCAGGACAGCGTCGTCATCCGGGAAACCCTGCTGGTGCTGGCGGCCCAGGCCGCGGACGGCACGGGCATTGGTTTCACCTACGGGCGCCTGCATGCGCTGGAACAGCAGCGCGGCAATGAAGCCCGCTTGCGGTTCTACGATGTGTGGCAATTGTCCAGGCCAAAACCCCTGCGCTGGACCTAGTCACCGCGTCCGAACGCCGGGAGAACCCCTATGACCGAACCCCGCAGCGGAATGCCGGCCATCTGGTCGGACGGACTGGGCCGCGCCAGCATCCGCTCCGTCCAGGTCCTCGCCGTGTCCGCCCTCGCGTGCGCGATCATCTGGGCCGCCAGCCGCATCCCGCTCGTCATCATCCCGGTCCTGATCGCCGTCATCCTGGCCGCAGCGATCTCTCCGCTGGTCCGCTGGCTCACGGGGCACGCCTGGCCGCGCGCCCTCGCGGTGGTTGCCTCGTTCGTGGCCATTCTCGCCGTCTTCGGCAGCATCATCGCCGGCATCGTCATTCTGGTGTCCAACCAGTGGGGGGAGCTCACGGCCCGCGCCGCTACCGGGGTCGAGCAATTGCACTCCTTCCTGAACCATGGACCTGTCCCCGTCAGCGACCAACAGATCACCGCCGCCTTGGACTCTGTGCGGGAGTTCTTCACCTCGAGCACCTTCGGTGCAGAAGCCCTCATCGGCGCCCGCACCGCGGTGGAAATCTTCACCGGCGCGGTGCTGATGGCCGTCACCCTGTTCTTTTTCCTCAAAGACGGGCCCCAGATCCGCGCCTTTCTCATTGGCATGCTGCCCGCTGACCAACACGCCAAGGCACGCCTGGCGGCAGATCGCAGTACCGTCGTCTTGGGCGGGTACGTCCGAGGCACCGCCATGGTGGCCGCGGTTGACGGTCTCGTGGTCGGGATCACCCTCGCCATCATGGGAGTGCCGCTGGCCCTGCCGCTGGGTGTGTTCATCTTCATCGGCGGATTCATCCCGATCGTCGGTGCCACCGTCGCAGGCACCCTCGCTATTGCCGTCACACTGGTCTCCAACGGGCCAATCCAGGCGCTCATTGTTGTGGCCGTGGTCATCGGAGTGAACCAGCTGGAACACCACTTCCTCCAGCCGGTCCTGATGGGCAAAGTCCTCAGCATCCACGGCCTGGCGATCCTGCTCGTCCTGGCGGCCGGCACCATACTCGCCGGCATTGTCGGTGCGCTGCTGGCCGTGCCGATCACCGCCGTCACCTGGACCGTCGTCAGGACCTGGTCCGGCAAGGACCCGCTGCCCGGCAAGGACCCGCTGCCAGGGTCCGACCCGCTGCCAGGGTCCGACCCGCTGCCAGGGCCTGAGGCGCGATAGCCTCGCCGTTCTGGAGCTGCCTGCCGTTGACGGCCGGCAATAGGGGCCGGCACTACAATTGACCGGTTCCTACGACTTGTTCCTGCCCGGCAGACGCCCGGCCACCGACAGAGAGATCCGATGCAGACCACTTCTGACCACGCCGTCCCGGCCCAAGTTGACCTGAAGCAGGCCGGCAGCCCGGACCGCAAGCCCTTGGTCCGCTGGCTACTCGCCAACCAGGTCGCACCCGCCGGCCCCGAAGCCGAGGAAGATCACAAGCCCAACGCCTGGTGGAAGGTCATGTGCTTGACCGGCGTCGACTATTTCTCCACCCTGTCGTACCTTCCCGGCATCGCGGCCCTGGCCGCCGGCGCCCTGTCCCCGCTGGCCACCCTGCTCATTGTGGCTCTGACGCTGCTGGGCATGCTGCCCATGTACCGCCGGGTCGCGCAGGAGAGCCCGCACGGGCAGGGCTCGGTTGCCATGCTGGAGAAGCTGCTCCCGTTCTGGCGCGGCAAGTTTTTCGTGCTGCTGCTGCTCGGGTTCGTCGCGACCTCGTGGATCATCACCATCACCCTTTCCGGCGCCGATGCGACGGTGCACCTGCTGGAGAATCCGGTCGTCCCTGAAGGCTTGAAAGGCAGCGCCGTGATCATCACGGTGATCCTGCTGCTGATCCTGGGCGGGGTGTTCCTGCTCGGCTTCAACGAGGCCGTCGGAGTCGCCATCCCGCTCGTGGCCGTCTACCTGCTCCTGAACGCCGCCGTCGTCGCCGCTGGATTCGCGCACGTCCTCTCCGATCCGTCCCTGATCGCCGGCTGGACCGACCGGCTGCTGGCCAGCGCCGGCGGCGGACCCACGGACCTGATCGGCCCGGCAGTCATCGCCTTCCCGCTGCTGGTCCTGGGCCTGTCCGGGTTCGAGACCGGCGTGTCCATGATGCCGCTGATCAAGGCCACCGGAGACACCCCCAAGGAGGTCATGGCCTCCCGGGTCAAGAACACCCGCAAGCTGCTCACCACCGCGGCCGCCATCATGAGCGTCTACCTGATGTCCACCAGCTTCCTCACCACAGTCATGATCCCGGCCGAGGAGTTCCAGACGGGCGGACAGGCCAACGGCCGCGCCCTGGCGTTCCTCGCCCACGAGCTGTTCGGCGCCGGGTTCGGCACCGTCTACGACATTTCCAGCGCCCTGATCCTCTGGTTCGCCGGGGCCTCCGCCATGGCCGGGCTCATCAACATCGTGCCCCGGTACCTGCCGGCCTACGGCATGGCACCGGAATGGGGCCGGGCCGTCCGGCCGGTCGTGATCGTCTACACCGTGCTGAGCGTCGGCATCACCGTCGCCTTCAACGCCGACGTCAACGCCCAGGCAGGCGCCTATGCCACCGGCATCTTGGCCATGATGGTCTCCGGAGCCGTCGCCGTGACGGTCTCCGCGGTCCGCCGGCACAGCCGCGCCGGCACGATCGGCTTCGGTGCGCTGACCTTGGTCCTGCTGTACGCGCTGGGCGCCAACGTCATCGAAAAGCCGGACGGCATCGCGATCTCCGCGTTCTTCATCGCCGGTATCATCATCGTCTCGCTCATCTCCCGGGTGCAGCGCACCACCGAACTACGGCTGGAAACCATCGAGTTCGACGAGGCAGCCCGGCAGTTCATCACCGATTCGATCGCCTTCGACGGGCAGTTGAACGTCATCGCCAACAAACGCCAGGCCGGTGACAAGGCCGAGTACGCGGACAAGGAGTACGAACAGCGCGGGCTGAACCCGGTCCCAGGCCCGGCGGATGTCATCTTCCTGGAGGTGGAAATCTCCGACCCGTCGGCGTTCAGCCACACGCTCCGGGTCGAAGGCGTCGAAGTGGACGGATACCGGGTCCTGCGGGTGAAGTCCCCGGCAGTGCCGAACGCGATCGCAGCGGTCCTGCTGGCCATGCGCGACTCGACCGGCACGAAGCCCCAGTGCTATTTCGAGTGGTCCGAGGGCAACCCGGTCGGCCACCTCATGCGGTACCTGTTCCTGGGGGAGGGCGACACCGCGCCGCTGGTGCGCGAAATCCTCCGCGAGACCGAGCCCGACCCTGCACTCCGGCCTGCCATCCACGTCGGCTAGGCACGTGGGCTAGGCACGGCGCAGGAACCACCACAACGAACAGCCCCACCGGGATTCCGGCGGGGCTGTTCGGCTGGATAAGCCGGGCGTTCCAGGATCCGGGGGCACAAAAGAACCGGGCCGGCATGATGCCGACCCGGTCTTCTAGCCACTTAGGATTCGACGTCGGCCGCGGCCATCGCCTTGTCCGTGAGGATGGGCATCATCCCGAGGAGCGCGAGGGTCAGCACTCCCATGATGCCGAACATGACCTGCAGGCCCAGCCATTGGGCCAGCAGACCGCCCGCTGCTGCACCGAGCGGCATGGTGCCCCAAGCCAGCAGGCGGTAGGCGCTGTTGACTCTGCCCAGCAAGCGGTTGGGAGTAATGCGCTGGCGCAGGGATACGGTGATGACGTTCCAAAGCACGATCAGCATGCCGCCCACAAAGAAGATGGGGCCAAGAACATAGGGGTTGTCCGTCATGGCGGGCGCACCTACGAACAGCGCGGCCCCGAAGATCGTGAGCATCAGGGACTTCGACCGGCCCAGCCTGACCTCGGCCCATTCGGAGAAGAACGAGCCAACGAAGGCGCCGAGTGCGGAGGTGGTCAAAAGTAGGCCGAACTCCACTTCGGACAGTTCCATCTCTGAAGCCGGGCCCACGGCGAACAGTACCAAGACCGCAAATGCCGCGTTGGATGCAAAGTTGAACACCCCGGTCATCACCGCGAGCGTGCGAAGGATCTTCTGACTCCAGAGGAACCGCAGACCCTCCGCAATGTCGAATCGCAGTGTCGTCTTCTGCTCCCGCTTTATGCGAAAAGCCCCCGGGACCAGCAGCAGGCCACCGACGGCCGCAAGCCACAGTGCCGCCGGCACGGCAAGGCACGAAACGACGCCGATGGCCACCAGCAGCCCACCCAGCGGGGGACCCACGAACTGGTTGGTGGTGAGCTCCACGGCGTAGAGCCGGCCGTTGGCGCGCGAAAGCTGATCCCTGTGCACCACCTGGGGCATGATCGACTGCGCGGAGGTGTCGTAGAGCGTTTCAGCCACACCCACCATCAATGCGACAACGTACAGGGTCCAAATGGAGCCGAAATCCAGCAGGATGACGATGACCAGCAAGGCCGGCAGCACCGCGCGGCTGAGGTTAGCCCACAACATGAGGCTGCGACGGTCCAGCCGGTCGGCCAGCGCTCCGGCAGTTAGGGCGAAGAGAAGCCAGGGAAGCGTCGCTGCGACGGTCAGCCCGGCAACCAGCGTGGGCGACTGAGTGAACTGAATCGCCAGCAGCGGCAGCGCGATCTTGAAGACGCCGTCCGCGAGGTTGGAGAGCCCGGATGAGGTCCACAGCTTCCAGTAGGACGCACCCAGCGGCGCACGATGCCGTTCTTTCACCTGCGCCGCGTGATCAGTCATAGGTGAACCATTCCCTATTGATTGAGAAAATTCAAGGTGGTTGAATCCAGTACATCAGTTTGTACGATGGATACATGACGGACGCAGAACAGGCGAGAGCGGACGAAAAAAGACCCGCAGCAAGCGCCCGGGAAATTAAGGCGCTGGCCCATCCGCTGCGCTTAAGGATCCTGCGCCTGTGCGGGCTCCACGAACTGACCAACAAGGAACTCGCCGACCGGCTGGGCCAGGATCCGGGGACGATGCTCTACCACGTGCGGCAGTTGCTCTCAACCGGATTCCTTGAACCCGCCGAGGTCCGCACGGGAGTCAGTGGTGCGCTGGAGAAGCCGTATCGTTCCACGGGGCGGTCCTGGAACTTGGACACCGCACTCGGTGATGCCGGTCCGGAGGGTCCACTGGCACCGCTCGAGGCGTTTCGGGAAGAGCTGACGGAAGCAGGGCCGGACGCACTCGCCAGCCTCTCACGCTTCGTACTGCACCTCTCACCGGAAGACGCCGAGGACCTCAGCACGCGCGTCTACGCTGTGCTGAGCGAATACACCGACAGTGATCGGCAGCGATCGGACCAGCCCGCGTACGGCGGCATCTTTGTCCTTCACCGGACGTCAGACTAGGCCGTCCGCCCCTTCAAGCACGAGTCAAGCACGAGCCTTCACTGCTGGCTGCGCCAAATAGCGTTGTTAGCCAAATAGCGTTGTTAGATGCGCGAAACGCGGCCGGTGCGTCCGCGAAACAGGGCCCCCATGCGTGGGGACAGAAAAAAACCCCTGGAATCCTTGGATTCCAGGGGTTTTCCCTTGTGCGCGGAGGGGGACTTGAACCCCCACCCCCTTTCGAGGACTAGCACCTCAAGCTAGCGCGTCTGCCATTCCGCCACCCGCGCAGGTGGTAATTCCGAGTTCGTTTCGCCTTTCAGCGTTTTGCTTTTCTCGGAAGCAGCGAGAAAGACTCTAGCACGACTTTTCCGGAAACAAATAATCGGGGTCCGCAGGGGTGGTGTGGGTAGGCTGAAGCAAGCAATTGAGCCACCCGCCACGAGGAGCCGCTATGACTGACAACCGGACCGAAACCAGGCCTGAGGACGAGGTCGTCAGGATCTGCCAGGAGCTGATCCGGATCGACACATCCAACTACGGCGACGGCTCCGGCCCCGGTGAGCGCGCGGCCGCCGAATACACCGCCGGGCTCATGGCCGAAGTCGGGCTGGAGGCCGAAATCTTCGAGGCCGCCCCCGGCCGCGCCAGCGTGGTCACCCGGCTGGCGGGGGAGGACCCCTCCGCCAGCGCCCTGGTGGTCCACGGACACCTGGACGTTGTCCCGGCCCTACGCGAACAGTGGTCGGTTGACCCCTTCGGCGCCGAACTGAAAGACGGCATGATCTGGGGCCGCGGGGCCGTGGACATGAAGGACATGGACGCCATGATCCTGTCCGTGCTGCGCAACTTCGCCCGCACGGGACGCAAACCCAAACGCGACCTCATCTTCGCGTTCTTCGCCGACGAGGAAGCCGGCGGCACCTACGGTGCCCGCTACGCCGTCGAGAAGCGGCCCGAACTCTTTGAGGGCGCCACGGAAGCGATCTCCGAGGTGGGCGGCTTTTCCGCCACCATCGGCGGCCAGCGCACCTATCTGCTCCAGACGGCGGAAAAAGGCCTCTCCTGGCTCCGCCTGGTGGCCCACGGCCGCGCAGGCCACGGCTCCCAGATCAACACCGACAACGCCGTGACCAGGCTTGCCGGCGCGGTCTCCCGGATCGGCGCCTACAACTGGCCGATCGAGCTCACGCCGACCACCCGGCAGTTCCTCGACGGGGTCACCGAACTCACCGGGGTCGAATTCGATCCCGACGATCCGGACAAGATCCTCAAGGAACTCGGCACGGTGGCCCGCTTTGTCGGCGCCACACTGCAGAACACCACCAACCCCACCCTGCTCAAGGGCGGCTACAAGCACAACGTCATTCCGGAATCGGCCGAGGCCCTCATCGACTGCCGGACCCTGCCCGGGCAGGAGCAGCAGGTGCTGGAAATCGTCCGTGAGCTTGCCGGCACCGGGGTGGACATCAGCTACGTGCACAACGATGTCTCGCTGGAGGTGCCGTTCGCCGGCAACCTCGTCGACTCGATGATCGATGCCCTGCATTCCGAGGACCCGGGCGCCAAGGTGTTGCCGTACACACTCTCCGGCGGGACCGACAACAAGTCCCTGAGCCGGCTCGGCATCACCGGCTATGGCTTCGCCCCGCTGATGCTTCCGGACGAACTCGACTTCACCGGCATGTTCCACGGCGTCGACGAACGCGTCCCGGCGGATTCCCTGAAATTCGGCGCACGGGTGCTGGACACCCTGCTCACCAACTACTGAGCGGACACCCATGACGCCCGAGGACATCCTGAGCGGGCCGCTGCTGGAACGGATCCGCGGCCGCGCCGCCGGCTACGACCGCGACAACGTCTTCTTCCACGAGGACCTCGCGGAGCTCACGGCGGCCGGCTACCTGAAGATCTTCGTCCCCGCGGTCGACGGCGGCCTCGGCCTCGGGCTGGCGGAAGCGGCGCAGCTGCAACGCCGGCTGGCGACCGCGGCGCCGGCCACGGCGCTGGCCGTCAACATGCACCTGGTGTGGACCGGCGTCGCCCAGGTCCTTGCCGCCCGGGGTGACTCGTCGCTGGACTTCATCCTCCAGGAAGCCGCGCAGGGCGAGGTCTTCGCCTTCGGCAATTCGGAGGCCGGCAACGACTCCGTGCTGTTCGATTCCCGCACCGAGGCCGCCCCGCTGCCCGACGGCGGCTACAGCTTCACCGGCCGCAAGATCTTCACCAGCCTGTCACCGGCGTGGACCCGGCTGGGGATCTTCGGGAAGGACTCCAAGGCCGCGGACGGCGCCGGTGAACTGGTCCACGGGTTCATCACCCGGGAGACGCCCGGCTACGAGATCCTGCCCGACTGGGACACGCTCGGCATGCGGGCCAGCCAGTCCAACACGACCGTCCTGGACGGCGCCGTCGTGCCGGCGGATCGCATCTTCCGGAAACTGCCGGTAGGCCCGAACGCCGACCCGCTGATCTTCGCGATCTTCGCCTGCTTCGAGACCCTGCTCGCCGCGGTGTACACGGGAATCGGCGAACGGGCCCTCATGCTCGGGGTGGAAGCCGTGCAGCGCCGGACATCGTTCAAGAACGGCGGCCGCAGCTACGCCCAGGACCCGGACACCCGCTGGAAGGTGGCAGAGGCGGCGATGGCCATGGATGCGCTCTACCCGCAGCTGTCCCGCGTGGCGGCCGACGTCGACGAACTCGCAGAGCACGGCGCCCAGTGGTTCCCCCGGCTCGTGGGGCTCAAGATCCGGGCGACGGAAACGGCGCGCGCCGTGGTGGACCTCGCCATCCGGGTATCCGGAGGCTCCAGCTACTTCCGCGGCTCCGAGCTGGAGCGGCTGTACCGGGACGTGCTCGCCGGCATGTTCCACCCGTCAGATGATGAGTCGGCGCACAATACCGTGGCGAACGCCTGGCTGGGCCCGCTGGAGACACCCTAGGGCTGCCCCGGACTCCCCGCGGCGTTCGCGGCTGTCGACCGCCGGCCGGCGTGCCCGGCCGGCGTGCTGGCGGGGCCCGGGCGGCCTAGACGGTGCGCTGGACCTGGATGAYTTTCCGGCGCAACCAGAAACGCCGCCCGCCGCCCACGTAAAGGCGGCTGCGTTCCAGTTCCCATTTGCCGTACTCGGAATGCTCCACGAGCCGGCGGCGGGCCTCGGGGAGGGAATCCTCAGGACCGACCGTCAGAACGAGGTACTCGTACTGCTTCACATAGTCCCGTTCCCGCCGGACCGAGCTGCTCAGAAAATGTTCTTTCATTTGCTCTCCATTTTCGTCTTTTTCCGACTAACGTGAAGTCATGAGCATCGATCCGCGTGTCGCGCTTCAGTCACTGACCTCTGCGTTAGAAGAACACCTGGCGGCGGCTTCCGCCCGCAGAAGTGACGGGGACCCCGCGGTCGAGGCGGCGTTCTTCGCCGTTGCTGACGCCTTTGAAGTCTACGACGACGCCCTGTACGAGGCGTACGGGGAAGTGACGCCGCTCCAAGTCATCGACGAGGACGAAGACGACGAAGAAGACGATGTCGACGACGAAGAGGACCTCGAGATCCTGCAAAATTCGGAGAACTAGGCGGACCTGCGGAACTCCGTGGGCCGCCCTCAGCCGGGGTCGGACACGTCTTCGAGCGCCTGTGCGATCTCCGGCGGCAGCGGTGCGAGCGCCGAATCCAAGATCTCCTTGAGCTGAACCGGTGTCCGGGGCCCGACCACGGCGGTTGCCACGCCTTGCTGGGACAGGAGCCAGCTCAGCGACACATCCAGCGGCGTCCGGCCGAGTCCCTTGGCCGCCATGGCGACGGCCTCGACTACGCTTGAGGCCGGTCCCTCGAGATAGGGTTCCACGTACGTCGCCAGCCGCTGGTTGGCGGCACGGGAATCAGCCGGGATGTGGCCGCGGTATTTGCCGCTCAGGACACCGCGCCCGATCGGACCCCAGGCCATCAGGCCCAGCCCTGCGTCCTCGATGGCCGGAATCAGCTCAATCTCGGCGCTGCGCTGCAGGAGCGAGTACTCGGACTGGTTGGCCACGAGGGGGAAGCCCGCGATCGCGGCGGCCTTTGCTGTCTGCCAGCCATTGAAATTGGAGACGCCGGCGTAACGCGCCCGGCCGGACCGCACTGCGTGGTCCAGCGCGGACAGGGTTTCCTCCAGCGGAACATTCGAATCCCAGGCGTGCGCGAACCAGAGATCCACGTAGTCGGTTCCCAGCCGGGCAAGGCTCGCGTCCAGCCCGGAGAGCATGCCGTTGCGGGAGGTGTCGACGCTGCGGCGCCCGTCCGCCGTCGTCAGTCCGGCTTTGGTGGAGATCACCACTTCGGAACGGGCCACGACGTCGCCCAAGATTCCGCCGAGCATGGCCTCGGCCTGCCCGTCGGCGTAGGACGCCGCGGTATCGATCAGGGTTCCGCCGGCATCGACGAAGGACCGCACCAGGGCGGCGGCATCCTGTTCCTCGGTTTCCCGGGCCCAGGACATGGTGCCAAGGGATAGGGCGGACACGCGCAACCCACTGTTGCCGACATAACGCTGCTGCATGTCAGCAAGCTTACGGGGTCGGGCTGCTTCGTAACGTAGGGTCTATAAACGTGAACTGGATACAAGCGGCTCTGCTGGGCCTGGTACAGGGGTTGACCGAGTTCCTCCCGATTTCCTCGAGCGCCCACCTGCGGATTTTCGGTGCCTTCCTGCCGGAGGCATCCGACCCCGGCGCGGCATTTACGGCTATCACCCAGCTGGGCACCGAGACGGCGGTCATTGTCTACTTCTGGCGCGACATCCTGCGGATCGTCCGCGCGTGGGCCGGTTCGCTGACCGGCAAAACGTCCCGGCAAGACCCGGATGCGCGCATGGGCTGGCTGGTGATCCTGGGCAGCATCCCGATCATCGTCCTCGGCCTGCTGTTCCAGGACCAGATCGAATCGGTACTCCGCAGCCTGTGGGGCGTCGCGACCATGCTGATTGTGTTCGGCATGGTCCTCGCAGTGGCCGACACCATCGGCAAGCAGGACCGCGAACTGACGCAGCTGACCTACAAACACGGCCTCTATTACGGACTCGCGCAGGCCCTGGCCCTGTTCCCGGGCGTGTCCCGCTCCGGCGGCACGATCAGCGCCGGCCTCCTGATGGGCTACACCCGTGAGGCGGCGGCCCGCTACTCGTTCCTGCTGGCCATCCCCGCCGTGTTCGGCAGCGGCCTGTACCAGCTGTACAAGGTGGTCTCCAAGGAAGGCATCACGGGCCCGTACGGTCTCCCGGAAACGGCCCTGGCCACAGTGATCGCGTTCATTGTGGGCTACGTCATCATCGGCTGGTTCCTGAAGTACGTCTCCACCCGCGGTTACCGGCTCTTTGTCTGGTACCGGATCATCCTGGGAATGTCCCTGTTCCTGCTGCTCGGTTTCAATGTCATCAGCGCCTAGCACTAGGCTTGGGCTGTGAAATCCTGGATCTCCCGCCCTGTTGCCCAGCTCCCCGGCAGCATGCCCGCCCTCCGCATCTTCGACACCGCCAAGGGCGGAATCGTCACCCTGGAGGCCACGGGTGAGCAGTCCATGTATGTCTGCGGCATCACCCCGTATGACGCCACCCACATGGGCCACGCGGCCAGCTATGTCGCCTTTGACCTCCTGAACCGCGCGTGGCGGGACGGCGGGCAGCAGGTCTCCTACGTCCAGAACGTGACCGACGTCGACGATCCCCTCCTGGAGCGCGCCACGGCTACAGGAGTCGACTGGCGTGAACTCGCCGCGAGCCAGATCGAGCTCTTCCAGATCGACATGGAGGCGCTGAACGTCCTCGCCCCGGACCACTACATCGGTGCCGTCGAGGCCGTTCCGATGATCGTTCCCGCCATCGAGCGCCTCCTGCGCAACGGACTGGCGTACCGCGTCCCCGGCACCGGCGGCGAGCCCGACGGCGACGTCTACTACGACGTCGAAGCCGCCGGGAAGCACTCGACGGATGACGTCGACGCCTGGACCCTGGGATCCATTTCCGGACTCTCCGACGCCGAAATGCTGGAACTCTTCGCCGAACGCGGCGGCGACCCGGGACGGGCCGGGAAGCGCCAGGCCCTGGATCCGCTGCTCTGGCGGGTTGCCCGCGAGGGCGAGCCCAGCTGGCCCGGCGGCGAGCTGGGGGAGGGCCGGCCCGGCTGGCACATCGAATGCACCGTGATCGCCCAGGACTACCTGCCCAAGCCGTTCACCGTCCAAGGCGGCGGCTCCGACCTCATTTTCCCGCACCACGAAATGGGTGCCGGCCACGCGTACTCACTGGCCGGCGTGCCGCTGGCCCGCCACTTCACGCACGCCGGCATGGTGGGCCTCGACGGCGAAAAGATGAGCAAGTCCAAGGGCAACCTTGTCCTGGTCTCCAGACTCCGCGCTGACGGGGAAGAGCCTGCCGCGATCCGCCTCGCGATCCTGGCCCACCACTACCGCACGGACTGGTCCTGGACCGGTGCCGGGTTCACCGAGGCCAAAGACCGGCTCCGCACCTGGCGCGAGGCCCTCGCCGTGGCTCCGCAGGGCTCGGCCGCGGCCCTCATCGGCCGGCTGCGGACCGAGCTCGCCAATGACCTGAATGCGCCCGGCGCCCTCGCCGCAGTCGACGCCTGGGCCACCTTCGCCCTGGCAGCCCCGGGGGAGGCCTCGGCCACGGACGCCGCGCTGGTGAGCGACGCCGTCAACGCGCTGCTCGGCGTCGAACTCTAGCCCGTCAACGAACGGCCCCGCCCGGGGGCAATCCCCGGAAGCCAGCGGCTATCTCCGCGTTGGTTGCGTCGGCCGATCAGGAGGAAGCGGCTTCGATGATCTTCTCGTCGCCCTCGTTCACGGCCTTGACGACGGCGTCGTAGTCACCACTTTCGACGGCCTTGCTGACCTTCTTGGTGGCCTTGTCGATCGCCTTGTCGACGCGGTCGAGGTAGAGATCGTCGACGACGGCAACGATCGCCGAGGAGCCCGGCGGCAGCCACTCCTCCGCGTCGACGCCGATGGACTTCTCCTCGTGACGCTTCCTGATGGCGCCAACACCTGCGCCGATCCCGGCACCGATCACGCCGGACAGCAGCAGCGGCGGAGCGAACAGTCCGACCACCAGCCCGCCGATGGCGCCGGCCGTGGTGCCGCCGGCGACCAGTCCGCCCCCGTGCTCCTTGACCTCGGTCTGGCCCGAGGCGTCACGCGACAGGACGACCGCAGCCGCCACGGCCGCGTCGTCCAGGCCCTTGATCGCCTTGAAATCTTCTGCCGCCGAGCCCTCGTCGGCGTACGACGCTACGAACAAGATGTAGTTGTGATCTGCCATGGTGTACCTCCAGCGAGCTCTGGCCGGCGCAGCGGCCACTCCGCTTCTTTAATCGACTCTTTACCGACGCTGACGGTCCGGAAGGTACGGGACAGACCCGAATCCCGCACGGCGGGCGGCCTGCCCGGTCCAGACCGCGGCGGTACGCAAACCGGTCGTCGCGCAGGTCCAACTCTTGCCCCGACAGCCGCGCCCCGGCAGGGTCATAAGACTCTGGTCCGGGGATGAACCCTTCGGCATCTACCGGGCCGGGGATGCCGTCAATAGGGAGAAACGGACTAGGGCTTGTCCTTGCCCCGGCGCTTGAGGTAACGCTCGAATTCGCGGGCGATCGATTCACCGCTGGCCTCCGGGAGGTCGGCGGTGTCCTTGGCCTCCTCCAGCTGGCGGACATACGCCGCGATTTCGGGATCCTCCGTGGCGAGTTCGTCCACGCCGCGCTCCCACGCGTCGGCCTCCTCGACGAGTTCCGTGGTGTCCAGCGGGACCTGGAGCAGCTCCTCGATCCGGTGCAGCAGGGCCAACTGTGCCTTCGGTGACGGGGCCTGGGCTACGTAATGCGGCACGGCCGCCCAAAGCGAGACTGTCGGGAGCCCCGCCAGCAGCGCGACCTCGCCGAGCACGCCCACAATTCCCACCGGCCCCTCGTACTGCGAGGCCTCCAGGTCCATCCGCTCACGCAGTGCGGCGTCGTCCGTGGAAGTGCTGACCGGAATCGGCCGGCTGTGCGGCACGTCAGCCAGCAGCGCACCGACCAGGATGACGTAGTCGACACGCAGTGCCTCCGCGTGCACCAGCAGCTCCGCGGTGTAGGCACGCCACTTATAGGACGGCTCAGTGCCCTGGACGAAGATGACGTCCACATTCGACTCAGGGACGCTGGCCTTGAAGATCCGCGTGGACGGCCACTTGATCTTCCGCTCACCGGCCGCCGTCCGTCGGATCGTGGGCCGGGTGAACTGAAAGTCGTAGTACTCGTCGGCGTCGATGGCCCCGACCTTCTTGCCGCCCCAGAGTTTGTTCAGGTAGCGCAGGGCATCGCTGGCGGCCTCCCCGGCGTCGTTCCAGCCTTCGAAGGCCGCCAGCATGACGGTGATGCGCCGGCCCTCGGGGACGGGCTGCAGCAGCCGCTCCGGCTCGGAGACGGCGCCTGGTTCGGTGGGGTCTGCCTCGAAGCTGTTCATCCCATCACCCTACGTCCAAGAACCCGCCCTGCGCAGGCAATCGCGCGCCACGGAAACGCAAATTCCGCCCGGAATCCCGCGGCCGACCGGACAGAATTCGCCGTAGGCGTAGCGCGGGCGCCCCGCCGCGGGCTTCCCCGTAGACTGGAAGGCATGCGATCCTCAGCTTCCCGGCCCCTCCTTAAAGCAGCGCTCTGGGACATGGATGGCACCATTGTCGACACCGAGCCCTACTGGATCGAAGCCGAACGCGCGCTCGTCGAAGCCCACGGCGGACAGTGGTCCCAGGACCAGGCCATGCAACTCGTGGGACAGTCCCTGATGTTTTCCGCGGGGATCCTGCAGGAGGCCGGCGTGGCGATGGAACGGCGCGAGATCATCGACACGCTCACCGGCCATGTGATCAGCCAGGTCCGGACCTCCATTCCCTGGCGGCCCGGGGCCCGCGAACTGCTCGACGAGCTGTACAACGCCGGCGTCCGCTGCGCCCTCGTCACCATGTCCGAGGCCCCGCTGGCCCGGGAGATCGTTGCGAGCCTGCCGGAGCCCTACTTCGAGTTCCTCGTCACGGGGGACACGGTCACGCAGGGCAAGCCGCACCCGGAGGCCTACCTCACGGCCGTCGGGCTCCTGCAACAGCAGGACCCCGAACTCGGCCTGCACCACTGCGTGGCCCTGGAAGATTCCGTGCCTGGTGTCGCCGCCGCCGTCGCGTCCGGCGTTGTCACGGTCGCCATCCCGCACATCCTGCCACTCCCGCACGATCCCCGCCGCGCCACCTGGGACACCCTGGAAGGGCGGACGGTCTCGGACCTGGAAGAGCTCGTGGCCCTGCGGCATGAATTCCCGGACGCCACCTTGGGCGCCGCCGCGGACTCAGCCGGCCACGTAACCGCGGACTCAACCGTCCGCCCGACCGGAAGCCACGTCCGTGGCTGACACCGGCAGCCAGGGACAGCCCGGCAAGAGTCCGGCGACCCGCCGGGAGGGCATCCCACTGGGCCGCATTGCCGGCATTCCGGTGTTTCTGGCGTATTCCTGGTTCATCATCGCGGCCTTCACGGTGATCGCGTACGGGCCGGTCCTGCAGAGCAACAATCCGCGCCTCGGCATCACCGCGTTCTTCGTCGCCTTCGCCTACGCGCTGCTGCTCCTGATTTCCGTGCTGGCCCACGAACTCGCGCATGCGCTGACCGCGAAGCTGTTCAACTGGCCCACGGAGAAAATTGTCCTCAACCTCTGGGGCGGGCACACCCAATTCCAGAGCTTCACGGCCTCACCTGGCCGCTCCGTCCTGGTGGCGATGGCCGGCCCGGCCGCGAACTTCGTCCTGGCCGGCGCGGGCTGGCTCCCGCTCGCGTACGGAGACCTGAGCGGCGTTGCCGATATCCTGGCCAACATCTTTGTCTGGGCCAACCTGCTGATCGGCATCTTCAACGTCCTTCCCGGCCTTCCGCTCGACGGGGGCCGGCTGGTCGAATCCGCCGTCTGGAAGGCCACCGGCAGCCAGGAGAAGGGCACCATTGCCGCCGGTTGGGCGGGCCGGATCATCGTGATCGGCCTGGCCCTGTGGTTTATTGTCCTGCCCCTGGTCAGCGGCGCACGGCCCGATATTTCCTTCACCCTCATCACCGCCCTGGTGGGCAGCTTCCTGTGGATGGGGGCATCGGCGTCGATCCAGCAGGCCCGCCTGCGGGGCCGGCTGTACCTTGTCGACGCCGCTGCCCTCGCCGAACCCGCCGTCGGCCTCCCGGAAACCGCCACGGTCGCGGACCTCCTGGACCGGGCGCCGGCAGGAAAGCCCGCCGCGGTGCTGTGCGACCGGGACGGCCGGCCCGTGGGCATCGTCGACGCCGCAGCCGCAGCCACCGTGCCGGCCAACCTGGCCGCGGAGACTGCCCTGTCCGCCGTTTCCTACCCCCTTGGCGCCGGCGCCTATGTGCCCGAATGGTCCAAGGGCCAGGAGCTGGTCCAGTACCTGGCCCAGATCGAGGGCCAGGAGTACGCGGTGGTGGACCGGGAGGGCGCGGTCACCGGGCTGCTGCGCCAGTCGGCCGTCCTCCGTGCCATTACGGGCAAGTACCGGAACGAACGCCAGAACCAGGGCCAGAACCGGTAGAGTTACTGGGCGGTCGTGATTTTCCGGCCCCCCACGCGCAAGGACCGGTGCCCGCCGGCATGTCCGCGGCCACACAGCTTTACAGGAGCGAGGAACATCTTCATGAGCAGCGACACTGCCGCCAACACCACTGCGGCCAACACCACCACGGCCGCTGGCACCACAACTGCTGCCGGCGCGAATGGTGCGACGGGTGCGGCGCGCCGCCGCGGACCGTTCCGCGAAGGCGAGCGGGTCCAGCTCACGGACGAGCGCGGCCGCATGAACACGATCACACTCGAAGTCGGCGGGGCCTTCCACACCCACCGGGGCTTCCTGAACCATGACGAGATCATCGGCAAGCCTGACGGCTCGGTGGTGGTCAACAACGTCGGACAGCAGTACCAGACCCTGCGCCCGCTGCTCTCGGACTTCGTGCTCTCCATGCCGCGCGGCGCGGCCGTGGTCTACCCCAAGGACGCCGGCCAGATCGTGACCATGGCGGACATCTTCCCCGGCGCGCGCGTTGTTGAAGCCGGCGTCGGCTCGGGCGCCCTGTCCATCTCGCTGCTGCGCGCGGTGGGGGACAACGGGTACCTGCATTCCTTTGAACGCCGCCAGGAGTTCGCGGACATTGCCCGCGGCAACGTCGAGACCATCTTCGGCGGCCCACACCCGGCCTGGAAGATCTCGCTCGGCGACTTCCAGGAGGAAGTAGTGCGCACCGAGGAACCCGGCTCCGTGGACCGCGTGGTCCTGGACATGCTCGCGCCGTGGGAATGCCTCGACGCCGTCGCCACCGTTCTGGCACCCGGCGGCGTGTGGATCAATTATGTCGCGACTGTGACGCAGCTTTCGCGAACAGCCGAAGCCATCCGCGCGGACGGACGTTTCACCGAACCTGACGCGTGGGAATCCATGGTCYGCGGCTGGCATCTCGAGGGCCTGGCCGTGCGCCCGGACCACCGCATGGTCGCCCACACGGGCTTCCTGCTGGTAACCCGCCGGCTCGCCGACGGCGTCACGGGAATCTCGGTGAAACGCCGCCCCTCCAAGACCGACTTTAACGAAGAAGACGTCAACGCCTGGACCCCGGGCGCTGTGGGCGAGCGTGCCGTCTCGGATAAGAAGCTGCGCCGCGCCGCCCGCGACGCAATCGCCGGAACAAACGTCGTCGACGCCCCGGAGATAACGAACTAGGCAGCATATTTCGGATGTCTCCAGCGGCACCCGCCTTCTTAGGGCTATGGTCTTAACAGAAGAGCAGGAAGGGGCTGATGCACGATGGAGACTCCGAATACTGACCCGGGCCGCACACCGTCCGAGGACGCAGCGGATGCTGCCGCACGCTTGGACGCGGCCCGCGCCGCAGCCGGCGACGGTGACCGGTACGCCGCCAATGAACTGTCCGTCGCAGAGCGGCAAGTCAACATCCTCCGGGACAAGCTCCGCCACATCGACCGCCAGCTTGCCGCCGCGACGCAGAACAACTCCAAACTGGTCAGCATGCTGGAAACGGCCAAGGCCGAGATCCTGCGGCTGAAAAACGCCCTCGACCAGGAGGGACAGCCGCCGTACAGCTTCGGCACTATCCTCCAGCTCAACCCGAAACGGCAGCCGACGGCCGGGAACAGCGGCCAGGCGGCCACCGAAGAATCCGTGGATATCTTCAACGCCGGCCGCAAGATGCGGGTGGGGATCAGCCCGCTGGTCAACATCAGCCAGCTGGCCGTCGGGCAGGAAGTCCTGCTCAACGAAGCCCTGATGGTGGTTGCCGGGCTAGGCTACGAGCGGGCCGGGGACCTCGTCACGCTCAAGGAAATGCTGGGGTCGGACCGCGCCCTTGTGGTGGGCCGCGCCGACGAGGAGCGGGTCATCCGGCTCTCCGGTGCCCTGCTCGCCCAGCGCCTCCGGGTCGGCGACGCGCTGTCGATCGATTCCCGCACCGGTTACGCCCTGGAAAAAATCCCGCGCTCCGAGGTGGAGAACCTCGTGCTCGAGGAAGTCCCGGACATCACCTACCAGGACATCGGCGGCCTGGGCCCGCAGATCGAACAGATCCGCGACGCCGTCGAGCTGCCGTTCCTGCACCCGGACCTGTACCGGGAGCACGGGCTGAAAGCGCCCAAGGGCATCCTGCTGTACGGCCCGCCCGGCTGCGGCAAGACCCTGATCGCCAAGGCGGTGGCCAACTCGCTGGCCGCACGGGCCGCTGAGCGCGCCGGCAAGACGGACATGAAGAGCTACTTCCTGAACATCAAGGGACCCGAGCTGCTCGATAAGTACGTCGGCGAGACCGAACGCCACATCCGACTGATCTTCGCGCGCGCCCGGGAGAAGGCGTCCGAGGGCAGCCCGGTGGTGGTGTTCTTCGACGAAATGGACTCCCTGTTCCGCACCCGCGGCACCGGCATTTCTTCCGACGTCGAAACCACCATCGTCCCGCAGCTCCTCAGCGAGATCGACGGCGTCGAACGGCTGGACAACGTGATCGTGATCGGTGCCTCCAACCGGGAAGACATGATCGATCCGGCGATCCTGCGCCCGGGCCGCCTGGACGTCAAGGTGAAGATCCAGCGACCCGACGCCGAGGCAGCGGCCGACATCTTCAACAAGTACATCACCACGGATCTGCCCTTCCACGAGACCGACCTCGCCGAGCACAGCGGCGACGTGCAGGCGACGGTGGACGCCATGGTCCAGCGGACTGTCGAGGCGATGTATTCCACCGAGAAGTCCAACGAATACCTCGAGGTCACCTACGCCAACGGCGACACCGAAATGCTCTACTTCAAGGACTTCAATTCCGGCGCCGTGGTGCAGAACGTCGTGGACCGGGCCAAGAAGTACGCCATCAAGGATCTGCTGACCATCGGTCAGAAGGGCCTGCGGATCGACCACCTGCTCCGGGCGGTCGTGGACGAGTTCCGTGAACACGAGGACATGCCCAACACCACCAACCCGGACGACTGGGCACGCATCTCCGGCAAGAAGGGCGAGCGCATCACGTACATCCGCACCATCGTCCAGGGCAAGGCCGGCCAGGAGCCCGGGAAGTCCATCGAGACGATGCCCAGCACAGGCCAGTACCTGTGACGGCTGTAGTACCCGGCAAGCCCGCCGACACTTCCGGCGGCCTGCCGGTCGGCGGGGCGATGAGGGTGATGGGCTCGGAGACCGAATACGGCATCCACGCGCCCTCGGCCCCGGGAGCCAACGCCACGATGATGTCAGCCCGGGTCATTCAGGCGTACGCCCAGGTGACCCGGCAGCGGGCCGCCGGCGGCGCCGAGACCCGGTGGGACTACACCGACGAGGAACCGCTGCACGACGCCCGCGGCTGGACTTTGGAGCGCAGCAGCGCGGACCCGGAACAACTCACCGACCAGCCTCCTGTCCTCGACGCCGAGGCGATCGCCCTCGCCTACGGGCGGCAGGAACTCGAGGCCGACGGCGAGGACGAGACCGGCACGCTGCTGATGAACATGGTGCTGGGCAACGGCGCACGGTTGTACGTGGACCACGCCCATCCGGAGTATTCCAGCCCCGAGGTGACCAACCCCCGCGCCGCCGTCACGTGGGACGCCGCCGGTGACCTCGTGGCCCTGGCCACGGTCCGGCGCCTCGCCGCCGATCCCGAACTTCCGCCGATCAACCTGTATAAGAACAACACGGACAACAAGTCGGTCTCCTACGGCTCGCACGAGAACTACCTGATGCCCCGCTCGGTGCCGTTCGGCGAGATCGTGCGCGGCCTCACGCCGTTTTTCGTCACCCGGCAGATCATTTGCGGTGCCGGGCGGGTGGGCCTCGGGCAGGACAGCGCCCGGGCCGGCTACCAGATCAGCCAGCGCGCTGACTTCTTCGAAACCGAAGTGGGCCTGGAAACCACCATCCGCCGCCCCATCATCAACACCCGGGACGAACCCCACGCCACCGCAGACAAATACCGCAGGCTGCACGTCATCATCGGCGACGCCAACCTGAGCCAGGCGTCCAACTTCCTCAAGTTCGGCACCACCGCCATGGTCCTGAGCCTGATCGAGGCCGGGCTGGCACCGCGGATTGAAGTCCACGAGCCCGTCGCCGCCCTGCAGGCCGTCAGCCACGACACCTCGCTCACCGCGCTCCTGCGCCTGGGCGACGGCCGGCGGATCAGCGCCCTGGACCTGCAATGGATCTATTTCGAGGCCGCTTCCAAGCGTGCACAGGACACCGGCGTCGCCGACGCCGTGGACGGTGACGGCCACACCCACGAGGTCCTGGAGCGGTGGTCCGCCACGCTGAGCGAACTCGGCGGTGACCGGGCGGCGGCCGCTTCCTCGGTGGAGTGGCTCGCCAAGCTGTCCCTGCTGGAGGGCTACCGCCAGCGTGACGGCCTGGAGTGGGACAACGCGCGGCTGGGCCTGGTGGACCTGCAGTGGGCCGACATCCGCCCCGAAAAAGGGCTCTACTACCGGCTGCTGGCCCGCGATCGGATGCAGCGAATCGTCGACGACGCCGCGATCGCGCGTGCGGTGACCGAACCGCCGTCGGACACGCGGGCGTACTTCCGCGGGCGCTGCGTCAGCAGGTTCGGCGCAGACCTCGCGGGGGCCAGCTGGGACTCGGTGATCTTCGATGTCCCCGGCCGCGGCAGGCTCCAGCGGGTCCCAACCCGGGAGCCGCTGCGCGGAACCGAAGCCCTCACAGGCGGCCTGTTTGCCCGGCACCGGGAGGCCGGGACGTTCCTGGCCGAGTTGCTCGGGCTTAGTCCCGGTTCCTAAAAACAAAGCCCCCCGCGGGCGCCCCGGGCGTGGCACTATTGCTACAGGATGTCCCTTAGGAGAAAAGGGACGGACATGAAGGAGAAAACAATGGCAGGCCAGGAGCAGCAGCAGCCGCAGTCGCGGGACACCGAGGTTGACGAGGACGTCCCCGCCGCRCCGCCGGCCCCGGCGGACGCCCAGGCGTCGGCAGCCACCCAGGGCGTCGACGATCTCCTCGACGAGATCGACGGCGTGCTGGAGTCCAATGCCGAGGAGTTCGTCCGCGCATTCGTCCAAAAGGGCGGCCAGTAGGAGCGCCGCCGGCCGCCGGATGAGGGCGGCGGGAGGGGCTAAGGGCCGGACGAGTCGTTGATCCACCACGTTGAGGGAGAGCGTCAGTGCAGGAAACAACAGCCAACCGAGTAGCAGCCAACGCGACGTCCTCATTCACCGAGCATCTGCAGCGCGAACGGCCCGACTTAATGCCCTTCGGCCAAGTGCCTTTCAACCAGTTGCCCGCCGCCCATCCGGCGGCACCGCTGCAGGCCCCGCACGGGACCACGATCGTGGCGATGACCTACGCCGGGGGAGTGCTGATGGCCGGGGACCGCCGCGCCACCATGGGCAACGTGATCGCGAGCCGGCACATCGAGAAAGTCTTTCCCGCCGACCAGTACTCAGTGCTGGGCATCGCCGGGACCGCCGGAATCGCCCTGGACATCACCCGGCTGTTCCAGGTCGAACTGGAACACTACGAGAAGATCGAGGGCACACTCCTCAGCCTGGACGGCAAGGCGAACCGGCTCGGCGCCATGGTGCGCGGCAACCTGCCGATGGCTATGCAGGGCCTGGCCGTCGTCCCCCTGTTCGCGGGATTCGACCGGCCCGCAGGCTTCGGCCGGCTCTTTTCCTACGACGTCACGGGCGGCCGCTACGAGGAGCAGGAGCATCACGCGGTGGGATCCGGCTCGATGTTCGCCCGCGGCGCGCTGAAAAAACTCTGGCGGCCCGGCCTCTCGGAGCAGGACGCCGTGGCGGTCGCCGTCGAGGCCCTGTACGACGCCGCCGACGACGACTCCGCCACGGGCGGCCCGGACCCGGTCCGGCAGCTATGGCCGGTGGTGTACATCGTGAACCGAACAGGCGCCTTCCGGGTCCCGGAACGCGATCTCGCCGCAGTGGCCGGCCGCGTCATCGAATCCCGGACCGTCGCCCAGCGGGAGGCCTGAGATGACCCAGCAGTTCTATGTATCCCCCGAACAGCTGATGAAGGACCGCGCGGATTTCGCGCGGAAGGGCATCGCCCGCGGACGCTCGGTGGTGGTCATCAGTTGCCGGGACGGGATCGCCCTCGTGGCGGAGAACGCGTCCCCGTCGCTGCACAAGATCGGCGAGATCTACGACAAGATCGCGTTCGCGGCCGTCGGAAAATACAACGAGTTTGAGAGCCTGCGGCAAGCCGGGGTGCGGTACGCCGATGTCCGCGGCTACTCCTACGACCGCGAGGACGTCACGGCCCGCGGCCTGGCAAGCGTGTACGCGCAGAGCCTCGGCGCGGTGTTTACGGCCGAACAGAAACCCTTCGAGGTCGAACTGGCCGTGGCCGAAGTCGGTCAGGTCCAGGAGGCGGACCATCTGTACCGGCTGACCTTTGACGGGTCCATCGCCGACGAGCACGGCTTTATCGTGATGGGCGGTCAGGCGGACAAGGTCTCCGAGGCTGTCGCGGCGGGCTGGCGGGGCGAACTCGACTTCGCGGGCGCCATCCGGCTGGCCCTTGCCGGGCTCGTGGCGGACAAGGAAACCACCACCCTGCCGGTATCCGCACTGGAAGTTGCGGTACTGGACCGGGGATCGGAAAGCGGCCGCGGCACCCGCCGGGCCTTCCGCCGGCTTGAGGACCCGGACATCGTGGCACTGCTGGCTGAGGAGAAGTGAGATGGACAAGCGCATATTCGGCATCGAAACCGAATTCGGAATTTCCTATTCAAGCCCGGAGTCCCGGCCGCTGGCGCCGGAGGAAGTCGCCCGCTACCTCTTCCGCAAGGTGGTCAGCTGGGGACGGTCCTCCAACGTCTTCCTGACGAACGGCTCGCGCCTCTACCTGGACGTCGGGTCCCATCCGGAATACGCCACGGCCGAGTGCGACGACCTGGCCCAGCTGATCGCCCATGACCGCGCCGGGGAACTGATCCTGTGCGACCTCGTGGACGAAGCCCAGGAACGGCTGGCAGCGGAGGGCTTCAACGGGACCGTGTACCTGTTCAAGAACAACACGGACTCGGCCGGGAACTCCTACGGCAGCCACGAAAACTACCTCATCCCGCGGCGCGGGGAATTTTCCCGGCTCGCGGAGATCCTCATCCCGTTCCTCGTGACCCGCCAGTTGATCGCCGGGGCCGGCAAGATCCTCAAGACCCCGCACGGGGCGACGTTCGCGTTTTCCCAGCGGGCAGACCACATCTGGGAGGGCGTCTCCTCCGCCACCACCCGCTCCAGGCCCATCATCAACACCCGGGACGAGCCGCACGCGGACGCCGAGTTCTACCGGCGCCTGCACGTGATCGTGGGTGACTCCAACATGTCCGAAACGACGGCCCTGCTCAAGATCGGCACTGTGGACCTGATCCTGCGGATGATCGAAGCCGGTGTGATCATGCGCGACATGCGGATGGAGAACCCGATCCGCAGTATCCGGGAAATCTCCCACGATCTCAGCGGCCGGGCACTGGTCCGGCTCGCCAACGGCCGGCAGCTCACGGCCCTGGAAATCCAGCGTGAATACCTGGGCAAGGTGACCGCGTTCGTGGCCGAACACGGCGCGCACAACGCCCACGTCCCGCTGATCCTGGACCTCTGGCAGCGCACGCTGGACGCCATCGAAAGCGGCGACACGAGCACGATCGATACCGAAGTGGACTGGGCCATCAAGAAAAAGCTCATGGACAACTACCGGGAACGGCACGGGCTGGGGCTTGACGCTCCCCGGATTGCGCAGCTGGACCTGACCTACCACGACATTTCCCGTGGCCGCGGCCTCTTCTACCTGCTCCAGGCCCGCGGGGCGGTGCGCCGGGTGGTGGACGACACCGCGGTCAAGGATGCCGTGGATGCCCCGCCGCAGACCACCCGCGCCAAACTCCGCGGCGACTTCGTCCGGCGCGCCCAGGAGCTCGGCCGCGACTACACCGTGGACTGGGTTCATCTGAAGCTGAACGACCGCGCCCACCAGACCATTCTGTGCAAGGATCCGTTCAGGAGCGTGGACGACCGGGTAGATGCGCTGCTGGACTCGATGGGCTGATACCCAGCTTCGCACGTTATTCTGGGGTAGGGCCGCCCTGCGGCCGCCGCTTTCTTTGCCACGGGAAACCGAACGGCACTGAGTCCACCCTGCCTCGACGAAAGTTTCCAATTGCGCCGACTACTAGCAATTCTCCTTCCCGGACTGCTGCTGCTGACCGCCTGCGGCGGCAACGAAGCGCCTCCGGCTCCGGAACCCACCAGCCAGTCCGCGGGTGAGACCGCCAAGCTGGACTCGGTCAAATTGACTGAGAACGGTGACAAAAAGGCTCCCGGTGTTGAATTCACCAAGCCGCTCGACGTCAAGGAACCCACTGTCAAGGTGGTCACCGAGGGCAGTGGCGACCGGGTCAAGGCCAACCAGATCGCCAACATTTCGATCGTGGCGTTCAACGGCAAGGACGGCTCCACCCTCGAAGACACGTTCCCGAACGATCCCGAGCCGCTGGAACTGAACGACGAGCTCAAGAGCAGCAGCCCCGTCATCTACAACGCGTTCGTGGGTGCCAAGGTTGGTTCGCACATCGCCCTTGCCGTTCCCGGCCAGGCCGCAGCCGAGGGTGCCGAGGCCAAGCCGACGCAGCTCCTGATCGTCAAGGTGCTCGGCGCCAAGGACGCTCCGCCGGTCCTGGACAAGCCTGAGGGCGACGCCGTCACCCCGCCGGCCGGACTGCCGACCGTCAAGGAAAACGACAAGGGCGTCCCGGAGATCTCGGTGGCCGGCGTCAAGGCTCCGACCGCGCTGGTCTCCCAGGACCTCATCACCGGCAAGGGCCAGGCCCTCAAGGAGACCGACACCATTACCGTCAACTATGTCGGCGTCGCCCTCGCCACGGGCAAGGTCTTCGACTCCAGCTTTGAGAGTGGCAAGAAGGCCACCTTCCCGCTGACCGGCGTCATCAAGGGCTGGACCCAGGGCCTGGCCGGCAAGACGGTCGGCTCCCGCGTCCTTTTGGTCGTCCCGAAGGACCTCGCCTACGGTGATCAGGGCCAGGGCGACGCGAAGGGCGACCTCGTCTTCGTCGTCGACATCCTCGGCGTCAAGTAATCCACCGCACCACCACGTCATCACACGTCACCTCAAAGGAGTAACCATGTCATTTGGACAGCGCAACCTCGACCGCGAGAAGCCGGAAATTGACTTCCCCCAGGGAGACGTCCCCACCGAACTGGTCATCACCGACCTGATCGAAGGGGACGGCGCCGAGGCCAAGCCCGGCGACACCGTTTCCACCCACTACGTGGGCGTCGCCTGGTCCACCGGTGAAGAATTCGACGCCTCCTGGGGCCGCGGCGCGCCGCTGGACTTCCGGGTTGGCGTCGGCCAGGTCATCCAGGGCTGGGACCAGGGCCTGCTGGGCATGAAGGTCGGCGGCCGCCGCCGGCTCGAGATCCCGTCGGAGCTGGCCTACGGCTCCCGTGGCGCCGGCGGAGCGATCGGCCCCAACGAGGCCCTGATCTTCGTCGTCGACCTCGTCGCCGTCCGCTAATCCCCACCCGCCCCCTATCCTCGCAAGTCCCCACCGGCTCCCTGCCCTCGCAAGCTCGGGCTGGGGCCCTCGCCGGAGCGGCTCCACGGACGGACAGGGAACCCGGCGGGCGTGGGCCCACCGGCCGGTGGTACCAGCAGGCTGAATATGCTGCTGACATGCACGAAGCGCGGTAACAATCGGAAAAGTTCTTCCGGCTGTTGCCGCGCTTTCGTCATTTTCCGGGAGCGGCTTTAGTACCCTTGCGAGGTGTCCGCCTCACGTACAGAACGCCTCCTGAACCTGCTCATCGCCCTGCTCAACACCAAGTACGGCCTGCGCCGCAGCGAGCTGCGCGACAAGGTCTACCACGACACCACGAGCAGTGACGTCGCCTTCGGCCGCATGTTCGAACGCGACAAAGGCGAGCTGCGCCAGTTTGGCTTCGACATCGAGGCTGTGACGGACATGGGCTGGGGCTCCGACGACCCGGCGACCACCCGCTACCGGATCGGCAAGGAATCGAACCGGCTGCCCGATGTCAGCCTCACCCCCGAAGAGTGCACAGTCCTCACCCTCGCGGCGCAGCTCTGGGAGCACGCCGCCCTCGGCTCCGCCGCCGTGGACGCGGTCCGCAAGCTGCAGGCCGCCGGCGGCCTGGTCGACGCCGAGCTCCCCACCGGCGTCCAGCCGCGCATCCGCCCCGCCGGCCAGGCCTTCGAGGACCTGGTCGCGGCCATACACGCCCAGCACCCGGTCCGGTTCACCTACCTCGCCGGCAGCACGGGCCAGGAGCAGGAACGGTTGGTGGAGCCCTGGGGCCTGGGCAGCCGCTTCGGCCAGTGGTACCTCGTGGGCCACGATCGGGGCCGGGGGGACAAGCGGTTCTTCCGCCTGTCCCGCCTGACGTCCGCCGTGACCGTCCTGGACAAGGAGAGCTTCACGCCGCCCGCCGGGTTCAACGTCCGCGCTGAGCTGGCCGGCCTGGCCGAGCTGCCGGTGCGGAGCGCCGCCGTCGACGTCGAGCACGGGCGCCTCCTGGGGCTCCGCAAACGCGCCCAGGCGGTTCCGGACGGGGCGCCGGGAGCCGGAGCGCCGGAACAGGGAACACGGCGGCCCGCGGCCGGGACGGACCGGCTCACGGTGCACTTCCGCGATGCCGAGACGCTGGGCGAGGAGCTCGCCTCCTACGGGCCCCGGGTCACCGTGATTTCGCCACCCGAGCTCGCCGGCGCCGTCCGACGCCGCCTCACCGCAGCCGCCGCCTTCGCCGCCAGCCCTGTTCCGGACGTGGCCTTCCCCGAGGCCGGCCGTGCCGGCCGCACCCGTAAGCGCACCTCGGAGGACCAGCTCAAGCGGATGCTGCAGCTCGTCCCCTTCCTTGTCCACAACCAGGGGCTGCATATCAGCGAGGTTGCCGCCAGGTTTGGGATCACCCGCAAGGCGCTCGAGGACGACCTGCGGATCCTGATCTGCTCGGGACTGCCGGAAGGCTACCCGGACGATCTACTGGACATCCAGTGGGACGATGACCACGTATTCATCACCCAGGCCCTGGACCTGACCCGGCCCGTACGGTTCACCGTGGACGAGGCCTGCGCGCTCCTGACCGGCCTGGAGACCCTCAACAGCCTGCCCGAACTCGCCGAAGGCGGCGCACTCGAATCGGTGACGCTCAAACTGATGGCCGCGGCGGGGGAGGAGGGCGTCAAAGCGGCCGCGCTCTCCGGCCCCGAGGTCGCTCCCGGCGACTCTGCCACCCTCGACACCGCCCGCGCGGCCCTCAAATCCGGCGCGCAGCTGCACCTGAGGTACTTCTCGCCGCAGCGCGACGCCGTGTCCGAACGCGACGTGGACCCCTTGCGGCTCTATTCGCTGGACAACACGTGGTACCTCGAGGCGTACTGCCACTCCGCCGAAGGCCTGCGCAACTTCCGGCTGGACCGGATCGAAGCCCTTGAGCCCAACGGCCTGCCGGTGGCCGCGACGGCGAAACCGGCGGACAGCTTTCCGGTGAAACTCTTCACCCCGAACGACGACGACACGGTGGTGGTGGTGGAACTTGCGCCCCGTGGCACCGGCCTCGCCGATGACTATTACGCCGAGCGGACCGCGGCACTGCCCGGCGGCGGCATGCTCGCCGAAATCCGGTTCGGGAGCACGGACTGGCTGCCGATGTTCGTGGCCCAACACGGCGGGATGGTGCGGGTCCTACAGCCAGAGGCCCTCGCGGCCGCGTCGCGGGAGTGGCTCGCCGCTGCACTGTCGCAGTACGAAGCCTCGTCGGATCGCCCGATAGACTGATCCGCATGCCTTGGTGGTCATGGATTGTTATTTGGATAGCGCTCGTCGCGCTTTCGCTGCTGTTCTTCGGAGTGCTCGGCCTGCGGCTATACCGGCAAGCCATGACCACGCTTGAGGAATTAAGTGAAGCCGCCGACCGATTTTCCCGCCTGCCCTCGCCTGCGGGGCCCGGGGCCCGGTCCGCAACGGCCGACGCCGACGCCGCGGAAGCGGCCCTCCGGCCGGTGCCCGGCGACGCCGTTTTTGCCTCGCCCGCGCGGATGCGACATGATTACCACGCATCCAAGTTCGCCCGGCAGAACGCACGCCGGCTGCGCCGCATCCAGCGCAAGAAGGACCGCGGGCAGCCCCAGGCGCTGCGCGACATCGAAACGCGTTAGTCATAGGATGTATTCAAACGAAAGGACCTCTCCACATGAGGCTTGAAGGCTGGCATCTCATCATCATCATCGTTCTGGCATTGGTGCTGTTCGCTGCGCCGAAGCTGCCGGGCATGGCCCGCAGTCTGGGTCAGTCGATGCGCATTTTCAAGTCGGAAGTCCGGGAAATGAAGAAGGACGGCACCACCGATGCCAAGGACGGCTCCGAGCCGGTCGAGGGCCGGGTCATCAACCACCCGCAGGCCGGCGCACCGGAAAGCCGCACGGGCGACGGAACCGACGTTCCGCCGTCGACCCGCGCCTAAGACCGCATGGCAGTAACCATGAGCCGTCGATCGAACCCCGAGGGGAGGATGGCGCTCCTCGACCACCTCAAAGAGCTGCGCAACCGGCTCTTCAAGGCGGCAATCGCCGTCGTACTTGGGACGATAGTGGGTTTCCTTGTCTACCAGCCGATGCTGGCGGCGCTGATCAAGCCGATCCGCGACCTGAACGAGCACGAAGGCCGCCAGGCCACCCTGAACTTTGACGGCGTCGCGAGCTCCTTCGACCTCATGATCCAGGTCTCCGTGTTCCTGGGCCTGATTATCGCCAGCCCCGTCTGGCTCTACCAGCTCTGGGCCTTCATTGTGCCCGGGCTGCACAAGAAGGAACGCCGCCTGGCGCTGTCCTTCGTGGCGGCGGCCGTGCCGCTCTTCCTTGGCGGCGTCCTGCTGGCCTGGCTCGTGCTGCCCAACGCGGTGCGCGTCCTGACCGATTTCACGCCGTCGGGCGGCTCCAACTTCATCAGCGCCCAGGTGTACCTGTCCTTCGTGCTGCGGCTGCTGCTCGCCTTCGGCATCGCTTTCCTCCTCCCGGTGGTCCTGTTCGGCCTGAACCTGGCCGGCCTGATCAAGGGCCAGCAGCTGCTCAAGAGCTGGCGGATCACGGTTTTCCTGGTCTGCCTGTTCGCAGCAATGGCCGCTCCCGGCGCCGACGCCATGAGCATGTTCTACCTGGCCGGCCCCATGCTGGCGCTGTTCTTCGCCGCGATCGGGCTGTGCCTGCTCAACGACCGCCGGCGCGAGCGACGCGCCGTCAAACGCGACGCCGAGACCGAAGCCACCGCCGACCAGGCCACCCCCAGCTCCGAGCTGGAGAATCTCTAGCCTTTCGCGCATTAGGCTGGAAGCATGTCGTCACACCCCGGGCCGGAATCACCGTCCGAACGTTACCGCGCCAGCGTCGAGCGGGCTGCTGAAGCCAAGACCTATCTGGGCGGGTTCATCCGCTCGCTCGAATTCGAACTCGATGACTTCCAGCGCGAAGCGTGCCTGTCGCTGCAGGCCGGCCGGGGCGTGCTGGTGGCCGCCCCCACCGGCGCCGGGAAGACGATCGTGGGCGAGTTCGCCATCTATCTGGCTCTCCAGCGCGGGCTCAAGGCGTTCTACACCACCCCCATCAAGGCCCTGAGCAACCAGAAGTACTCCGAGCTGGCCGCCAAGTACGGCGCCGCCCAGGTGGGCCTGCTCACCGGCGATACCAGCATCAACGGCGACGCCCCGGTGGTGGTGATGACCACCGAAGTGCTCCGCAACATGCTTTACGCGGATTCGGACACCCTGGATGACCTCGGCTTCGTGGTCATGGACGAGGTCCACTACCTCGCCGACCGCTTCCGCGGCGCCGTGTGGGAGGAAGTCATCATCCACTTGCCCAGCGAGGTCCAAGTGGCGTCCCTGAGCGCCACGGTCTCCAACGCCGAGGAATTCGGTGCGTGGCTCGACACTGTCCGCGGGCAGACCGACGTGATCGTCTCCGAACACCGCCCCGTGCCGCTGTGGCAGCACGTCATGGTGGGCCGGAAGATCGTGGACCTGTTTGCGGGCGACACCAGCTTTGACGAGATCGCGCTGCCCGGTGAGGCAGCTGCCAGTGAGGCAGCCGCGGGTGAGGCCGTTGCCGTCAGTGCTGGTGCCGCTGCCGGCGGTGGCTCGGCGGCCGCCGTCACGGCAGAACTGCCCGGGCGGGCCGGCTTCGAGGTCAACCCGGAACTGCTGTCCATGGCCCGGGCCGAGAGCCAGATGAATTTCCGGGGCCGCTTCGGCCATGGCGGCCGGAACCAGCGCCGGCAGCAGCGCGGCCAGCGGGACGAACCGCAGAGTGCCCAGCGCAGCCCGGTGCGGAAGGCCAGCCGGCCGCAGGTCATCGCCAGCCTGGACCGGCAGGACCTCCTGCCGGCCATCACGTTCATCTTCTCGCGGGCCGGCTGCGATGCCGCCGTGGCCCAGTGCGTCGCCGCCGGACTCTGGCTGACCACCGAGCGTGAACAGCAGATCATCGCCCAGCGCGTCGACGAGGCCGCCCAGGACATCCCCTCTGACGACCTCGATGTGCTCGGCTTCTGGAGCTGGCGGGACGGCCTGCTCCGCGGACTCGCCGCGCACCACGCCGGCATGCTGCCGACCTTCAAGGAGGTTGTGGAGAAGCTGTTCGTCGACGGGCTGGTCAAGGCCGTCTTCGCCACCGAAACGCTGGCCCTGGGCGTCAATATGCCGGCCCGCTGCGTCGTGCTGGAAAAGCTGGACAAGTTCAACGGCGAGGCGCACGTCAACATCACGGCGGGGGAGTACACCCAGCTGACGGGCCGCGCCGGTCGCCGCGGCATCGACGTCGAGGGCCACGCCGTCGTCCTGTGGCAACCCGGCACGGATCCGGCCGCTGTCGCCGGCCTCGCCTCACGGCGGACCTACCCGCTGAACTCCAGCTTCCGGCCCACGTACAACATGTCGATCAACCTCCTGGCGCAGTTCGGCCGGCCGCGCGCGCGGGAGATCCTCGAATCCTCCTTTGCCCAGTTCCAGGCGGACCGTTCCGTGGTGGGACTGGCCCGGCAGGTCAGGAGCCGGGAGGAATCCATCGCCGGGTTCAGCAAGGCCATGACCTGCCACCTGGGCGACTTCACCGAATACGCGCGGTTGCGGCGGGCCCTGGGCGATGCCGAGACCACCGCCTCCCGGGGCACTTCCCGGGCCAGGAAATCCCTCACCGAGGACTCCCTGAGCAGGCTGCTCCCGGGCGACGTGGTGGACGTTCCGGCCGGCAAGTCGCCGGGGCTGGCGGTGGTGCTCAGCTCCGACCACGAATCCCGGGAACCCCGCCCCGCCGTCATGACGCTGGACAACCAGCTCCGCCGGATCGGCCTGCACGACGTCGAAGGGCCGTTGTCGCCGATCACGCGGATCAGGATTCCCAGGTCCTTCAACGCCAAGGTCCCCAAATCCCGCCGCGATTTGGCGTCCTCGGTGCGCAACGCCATCCGCGAGCACCGGCCGCCGGCGCCCCCGCGCCGCGACGACGACTTTGGCCGGGCCTCCGCGGCGCCCAACCAGGAGAAGCGGATCGCCGAGCTGCGCCGTGAGCTCCGCGCCCACCCGTGCCACGGCTGCAGCGAACGCGAGGACCACGCCCGGTGGTCCGAACGCTGGTGGAAGCTCCGCCAGGAAACGGACGGGCTCATCCGCCAGATCCAGGGCCGGACCAACACCATCGCCAAGACGTTCGACCGCGTATGCGGCGTCCTGACGGGCTACGGCTACCTGGAAACCTCGGACACCGGCGTGCTGTCCATCAGCCCCGACGGGCAGCGCCTGCGGCGGATCTACGGCGAAAAGGACCTGCTGATTTCGCAGTCCCTGCGGATGGGGGCGTTCAACGACCTCGACGCCGCCGAGATCGCGGCCCTGGCCAGTGTGCTCGTCTACCAGGCCAAGCGTGAGGACCGCGGCCTGCGGCCCAAGATGCCGAGCGTGTCCCTGGAATCCGCGGTAGACACCGTGGTCCACGAATGGTCCGCGCTGGAGGACGTCGAGGAAGCCAACAAGCTGCCCCTCACCGGCGAGCCCGAGCTCGGCCTCGTCTGGCCGATCTTCAAATGGGCCAAGGGCCGGCACCTCCAGGACGTGCTGAGCGGCACCGACCTGGCCGCGGGTGACTTTGTCCGCTGGGTGAAACAGGTGATTGACCTCCTGGACCAGCTCGCTGACATCCCGAACCTCGACCCCCGGATTGCACGGCTGTGCGCGGAGGCCATCAAACTCATCAAACGCGGCGTCGTCGCGTATTCCTCCGTGGCGTAGGGGGCGGGCCGTGCCGGCCCGCCCCCTGGACCACTCGCTGGCCCGCCACCGCGGCCTGCCAGACTTTCGAACCCGCCGGCGCTGGGCCGGCCACCAGCTACAAGGAGTTCCCGCCCCATGACCGATTCGCCGGCCGCCCCCCGCAACGTCACGCTGTACCGCAACGGCTCCGTCTACACTGCGGCCGATCCCTTTGCGACCGCGATGCTGGTCGACGGCGACACTGTCGCCTGGGTCGGCTCCGAGCAGGCCGCCACGTCCATCGCGGACTCCTCCATGGAGGTGATCGATCTGCAGGGCGCGCTGTTGGCCCCCGGCTTCGTCGATTCCCATGTCCACCTGACGGAAACCGGAATCGCGCTGGACGGGCTCCAGCTGGGCGGCGTGCGCTCGGCCGCTGAACTGCTCGACGCCGTAGCCGCCGCCTGCGTCTCCGCTTCCAACGCGGATGGTAGCGTCCTGGGCCACGGCTGGGACGAGACCACATGGGCCGATCCCACCCTGCCCAGCCGGGACGACATCGATCGCGCGGCTGGTGGCCGCCAGGTCTACCTGTCCCGCGTGGATGTCCACTCGGCCCTGGTATCGAACTCCCTGGCCGCGGCGGCCGGCCTGGACGGGCTCGACGGCGGCGCCGCCGGCAGCCAGGTCAAACGTGGGGCACACACTGCGGCCCGCCTGGCAGCCCGCCAGCTGCCGGCCGACACCCTGCGCGCCTACCAGCAGCGTGCCCTCGCCGAGGCTGCGGCAAACGGCTACGTGGCTCTCGCCGAGATGGCCGCCCCGCACATCGGAAGCATCGAGGACCTGCAGCTCGCGGCGGCCTGGAACAGCACCGCCAGCGGAGGCGCGAACGGGCTGAACGGCGTGGCAGTGCCGGAGATCCTGCCGTATTGGGGCGAGCTCGCCGCATCCGCCGAACATGCCCAGTCCATCCTGGACGGGTTGGGCCTGCCGGTGCTGGGCCTGGCCGGCGACCTCAACATCGACGGCTCAATCGGCTCACGGACCGCGTCCCTGCGTGAGGACTACGCCGATGCGCCCGGAGAGCGCGGCAGCCTGTACCTCTCCGTGGCCGAGGCAGCCGCCCACGTCGCGGCGTGCTCGCTTTTGGGGATCCAGGCGGGATTCCACGTGATCGGCGACGCCGGCCTGGACGCTGCCCTCGACGCCCTCGACCTCGCCGCGGCCGAGGTGGGGGAGCAGCGCGTGCGCGCCGCGGGGCACCGCTTCGAGCACGTTGAGCTCGCGGATGCCGCGGCCATCAGCCGGCTGGCACGCTATGCGATTACCGTCAGCGCGCAGCCGGTCTTCGACGCCCTGTGGGGTGGCGCGGACCGCCTGTACCAGCAGCGCCTCGGCTCCCGCCGGCTGGGAATGAACGCCTTTGGCAGCCTCTACGCGGCCGGTGTGCCGATCTGCTTCGGCAGCGACAGCCCGGTGACACCGCTGCGGCCGTGGTCCAGCGTGCGCGCGTGCCTGCAGCACACCAATCCTGCCGAACAGATCTCCGCACGCGCCGCGTTCCTTGGCCACACGCGGGCCGGCTGGCGGGCAGCCCGCTACCCCAACCCGATGGCCGGGCAGCTCGTGCCGGGAGCTCCGGCCAGCTTCGCCGTCTGGGAAGTCGAGGAACTCATGGTCCAGGTGGCCGACGGACGCGTGCAGTCGTGGAGCACCGACCCGCGCGCCCGCACCCCGCTGCTGCCGGCCCTGGACACCGGCAGCGATCCTGCCTGCCTCCTGACGGTACGGGACGGCCAGGAACTCTATGCCAGCGGCGCTCTCAGCGCCTGATCCCACGGCGCCTGAACCCGGCCCGACATCCAGCCGGCGGAGCCGAAACATTTCGGCCCGCGACCCCGCCCTGAACTGCAACGATAGACAAAACGGCAGGTCGCGGCTCGGTTGACAGATCGGTCCGCCCCCGTAGCATTGAGGGGCAACGGAGCCTTGCGTACGTCGCAGGCTCCGCGGTCCCCGGTCCATCCCAGGTTGCCGCACCCGCGGGAGCTTTACTGGTCATGACCACGGGCACCCCCAGGGGGCGGGTCTACTTCGCAGCAGAAAACGGTTCCGGCGCCGCAATTCGCGGCCTGCCGGAACTGGCCCGAAGCGGGTGGACCTGCCCGGGGGGTCACTTGGCCCCCCTTACGCGCGCGCAACTCCCTATAATGGGAAGTTGCGCCTGAATATCCTGAACGATTGACTTTCGGCGCACCGACCGCTCCCTTCAAGGAAAGGCCTCGCTGTGCGTGTCCTCACCATCATCCCGACCTACAACGAGCTGGAATCGTTGCCCAAGACCCTCGGTCGCCTGCGCACAGCCGTGCCCGCCTCCGACGTGCTGGTTGTCGACGACAACAGCCCTGACGGCACGGGGCAGTTGGCGGACCGCATGGCCGCCGAAGACGGCCAGGTCCACGTCCTGCACCGCGCCGGAAAGGCCGGCCTGGGAGCCGCGTACATCGCAGGCTTCAAGTGGGGCCTGGACGCCGGCTACGACATCCTCGTGGAGATGGACGCCGACGGCTCGCACCAGCCCGAGCAGCTGCCACAGCTGATCGAGGCCGTGGAGCAGGGCGCGGACCTCGCCATGGGCTCCCGCTGGGTTCCCGGCGGCCGTGTGGTCAACTGGCCGCTCTACCGCCAGGCCATCAGCCGCGTCGGCAGCACGTACGCCCGGATCATGCTCGGAGTGAAGATCAAGGACGTCACCGGCGGTTTCCGCGCGTTCCGCCGGACCACGCTGGAGAAGCTGAACCTGGATGCGGTGGACTCGGTTGGCTACGGCTTCCAAGTGGATCTGGCCTGGCGCGTGGCCAAGCTCGGCCTGACCATCGTCGAACGGCCCATCACCTTCGTGGAGCGTGAGCTCGGCGCTTCGAAGATGAGCGGCAACATCGTCGTGGAAGCCATGATCAACGTCACCAAATGGGGACTCACTGCCCGCTGGAACAAGCTCCGGGGCAAGCAGGACAGCAGGCAGGACGCCTAGGGCGTGTCTCCCAGAACGGGTATTAGCTGGGTATAGGGTCGGGCGGTATGGCGCTGCGACTTGTTCAGGTGAATTTCAAAGCTCGGGATGACTCGGCGCTCGGCCGGTTTTGGGCGGAGGCGCTTGGCTGGGGTGTTTCCAGCGAGGGACCCGGGGTAACCAATGTTGAACCCGTGGGTTTCGTCTTGCCGGACCCCACCGCCGTCTGCGTTGATGTCGTTACCGTCCCGGACCCCGAGACGGTGAGGTACCGCGCGCACCTCGATCTCGCCACCACCTCTGCGTCCCATCAGGCGGAACTGGTCGCGCACCTGTTGGAGCTCGGTGCGACGCCCGCCGACGCGGGCCAGGGTGATGTGCCGTGGACGGTGCTGGCCGACCCGGACGGCAACCTGTTCCGCGTGCTGGAGCCCCGATCGATCTATCGGGACACCGGGCCGATCGCCGCGGTGGTGGTCAGCTGTGCGGATCCGCGGGCCATGGCCCGGTTCTGGGGCGAGGCGATGGACTGGACCCTGCACGATGTGACCGACGATCATGCTTGGCTGCGTTCGGCCAAGGGTGTCGGGCCGTATCTGGAGTTCGTTCGCACCGCCCCCGTGAAGACCGTGTCTGGCCGTGTCCATCTCGACCTGAGGCCGTACCCCGGTGACGATCAAGCGGCAGAGGTGGCCCGGCTGCGGGCTCTGGGCGCCACTGACGCCGACGTCGGCCAGGGCGATGTGCCGTGGGTGTGCCTCGCCGACTCGGAGGGCAACGAGTTCTGCGTCCTCACCCCGGGCTGACACAGTGTCTCGGCTCCTATGCGCGCGTCCAGGGATGCAGACGCAGAGGATGTCGGCGGCGGAACAGAAAAGGGCCGGGCCCGCATCATTCGATGCGGGCCCGGCCCTTGCCGTAGCCGGTGCGCTGGGGTCTAGGCCGAGCGGCGTTCGCCGCGGCGTTCGCGCAGGATGGTGAGGCGATCTTCGAGGATCTGCTCAAGTTCGGGAAGCGAGCGGCGCTCCAGCAGCATGTCCCAGTGCGTGCGCACTGCCTTCTCGTTGCTGTTGACGGGACGTTCGCCGTCCACCAGCAACGCCTCCTTGCCCGTCTTCGAAACCCAGACCGGGGGGATTTCGGCTTCCGAGGAGAACGTCACGAACACCTGCTCGCCGTCCTCGCAACGGTATTCAACCCGCTGGCGCGGAGCCGGTTCGACGCCGGATTCGGTCTCCATGCTCTGTGCGCCAAGGCGCATACCCCGCAGGCTGCGATCGCTCATCTTTTCTCCCTCTATTCGGTTCGCAGGGTCCAGCCCTGCGTTGTCCGGGGACCGTCAGGCGCCGGACTTCTGGTTGCACCGCGCTGTACCGTTCTTGGCCCGGTGTGGCCCGGCCAGATGACAGTCACCAGTGGACAAAACTGTTTGAAACGTCATTGGAATCAACGCTGTGCGGAGCGTTTTTGTTCCGGACGGCTGAACTGACCGGACAAATATTCAAGTATACGGGAGTGGTGCATGCGAGGTAAAGCGAGTAGCCCTGCTGGGCGAACTGCGTAGCTTGTACCCGACAGGGCCGGCCTTAAGCTGCCTGGCCCCCGCAGCCGGGCCGAAACGGCCAGGCTGCGGGGGCCAGGACGGGACTACCCGGGCCGCGCAGCTATGCAGGCGGCGTCCTGGTGATCCAGCGCGGGCGCAGGATCAGGGCCGGGTCCCTTGGCCGTCGGAGGCGGCGGGCGCTGGGAGCGGAGCAACGTCCGGCGTCGAGGCCGCCTGCTCCGGCAGCGCGCTTGCAGCCAGTACGCTGCCGATCCCCTTGAGCGCCTCGCCAACCTCGCTGGGAATGATCCACAGCTTGTTCGAGGACCCTTCGGCAATCTTCGGGAGGGTTTGGAGGTACTGGTAGGCCAGCAGTTTCTGGTCCGGGTTGCCCTTGTGGATCGCGTCGAAGACCTTCTGGATGGCCTGCGCCTCGCCGTCAGCCCGCAGGATCGCCGCTTTCGCGTCGCCTTCGGCCTTCAGGATGGAGGACTGGCGCTGGCCTTCGGCGGTGAGGATGGCGGACTGCTTGGTGCCCTCCGCCGTCAGGATGGCGGCGCGGCGGTCACGTTCGGCCCGCATCTGCTTTTCCATCGAATCCTGGATCGAGTGGGGCGGATCGATCGCCTTAAGCTCCACCCGGGAGACCCGGATGCCCCAGCGACCGGTCGCCTCGTCCAGGACGCCGCGGAGCTGGCCGTTGATCTGGTCGCGCGATGTCAGCGCTTCCTCCAGGTTGAGGCCGCCAACCACGTTGCGCAGGGTGGTGGTGGTGAGCTGTTCCACGGCCTGGATGTAGTTGGCGATCTCGTAGGTGGCGGCGCGGGCGTCAGTGACCTGGAAGTAGACCACCGTGTCGATCGAGACGACCAGGTTGTCCTCGGTGATGACGGGCTGCGGCGGGAAGGACACCACCTGCTCGCGCAGGTCGAGCAATGGCAGCAAGCGGTCCACAAACGGGATCAGCAGGGTAAGCCCGGGATTCAGGGTGCGTTGGTATTTGCCCAGCCGTTCAACGACGCCGGCCCGGGCCTGTGGAATGATCCGAACCGACCGGACCAGCACAATAATTACGAACACAATTAGTACCAGCAGCACAATTGCGACTGCGATATCCATACTTCACCTATTCCCCAGTTGTTTTGTTTTAGTCTCGCTCCGCCAGTTTCGACGCCGGCTGGACAGCAATGCCCGCCGAACGGCGTCCCTTATTGGATGGCGGATTCCGGCTGCGGGGCCACGATCGCGGTGGCCCCTTCGATGGCGCTGACCACGGCCTGCTGTCCGGGCGCCAGCACTCCCGATTGGGACCGCGCACTCCAGACGTCCCCGCCAATCTTGACGAGCCCGCCGTTTTCGCTCACAGCCTCCATGACGACGGCGGATTCGCCGATGAGCCGTTCGATGTTGGTGCGCTGATCTGCCGGGCCACGGTGGAGGTGTTTGAGGGCCACCGGCCTGACGAAGCCGATCATGAGCAGAGATACCACGCAGAAGGCGATAATCTGCAGCCATGGATCGGCGCCGGCGAAGTCCGCCACCAGCCCGGCGAGGGCGCCGCCGCCGAGCATGATGAAGAACAGGTCCAGAGTGATCATCTCGACCACGGCAAACAGGAGAAAGAGCGTGAGCCACAACGCCCACCAATTCTCGATCAGCCATTCAGACATCAATTCCCCCTTGAGTTCCGGGAGCTGCAGGCACAGTTCCCCAGTACTGTGATTCCATCCTAAGCGGATGGGCAATAGCTGGGACCTGCAGCTGGGAATTGTTGGTCAAAGTGGCCAAGTCGTTATTTTGCGGGCCGATACCCGGTCCCGATCTGCCTCCCCATTTCCCTCTTCCGGGGTGGCTTCAGGACGTCCCGAAGGCATGCGACGCCGCGGTCCGCGGCGGGACTGCTCAGGAAATGGGTTCAAACACGCTGATCCGGAACCGGGCCGAGACTGCCGTCCGCGCCGGCAGCGCGGCCTCGAGGGCGGCGAGTGCGGCACGGTCCAGGTGGTGGCCGGCCGGTCCCATGTAGGCCAGGTTGGCGACGTCGCGCGGCCCCAGGGCCAATGGCACGTCCAGATCCCTTGCCTCGACGGGCGCGAAGTGCTGACCCAGGGACGTGGCGAGCCGCTCGTCCTTGGCCGGCTCGATCCCCAGCATCCCGGTCAGGCCGGCGACCTCCGCCAGGTGGCCGGGCCGTGGCGTGACCACGACCAGGCGGCCGCCGGGCCGGAGCACCCGGGCGAACTCGGGCGCGTTGCGCGGCGCAAAGACCACGGTGACGACGTCGACGGCGTTCTCCGCGACCGGCAACGGCTGCCAGACGTCCCCGACCACGTTCAATGCCTCGGGGTTCATCCTGGCTGCGCGGCGCAGGGCGAACTTGGAAATGTCCAGGCCGATTGCAGCGGCGGGAACATTGTCCGCGGCCCGGTCCAGGACGGCCCTGAGGTAGTGGCCGGTTCCCGTTCCGGCGTCCAGCACAACGGGCCGGCCGGCGGGGGCCGCCAGGAGCGCCGGTGTTGCGAGACCGGCAACGGCGTCGGCCAGTGGCTGGTAGTGCCCTGCGGAGAGGAAATCGAAGCGGGCCGCCACCATGTCTGCGCTGTCGGCTTCAAAAACAGTGCCCTTGCCGACCAGGAAGTTGAAGTATCCCTGCTTGGCCGCGTCAAAGCTGTGGCCGGCGCCGCACACAAGGGTGCGGGCGCCGGCACTGAACCGGAGGCCGGTGCGGCACACCGGGCACAAGAGGGGGAGGGCGGGGGCGGCAGGCATAGCTTTCATCCTAAGCGCGGATCCCCGGCCCGCCGCGCGGACCGTGCAGAGCGTAAGGTCGCTCCGAGGCGTGCCGCGCCGCACCGGCGGGACGTGAGGTGTTTCACAGCGGGCGCGCCACGGGCTAGGCTCGCAAACGTGAAATCTGAACATCTTCCGCTGCTCAATTCCGTGTCCGCCCCCGCCGTGCACCCCGACGGTTCCCGCGCCGTGGTATCCGTGATCCGCCCGGACTTCGATGCCGATGCCTACGTGGGCCAGCTGTGGACCGTGCCAGTGGGCCCGGACCTGAACGACCCGGACTTCAACAACCGGGACTTCAACAACCCTGACCAGCGGCCGCGCCGACTGACCCGTGGCTTCCGCGACACGGCACCGGACTTTGCGCCGGACGGCCGGGCCCTCGCGTTCCTGCGTGCGGCAGCCGGCGGAAAGCCGCAGCTGTACGTGGTGGAAGCAACCGGCGGCGAACCCCAGCCGCTGACCGAGGCGCCGCTGGGGGTCAGTTCCTTCACCTGGTCACCCGATTCCCGCAGCATTGCCTTCAGCGCCAGGACTCCTGACGAGGGCCGGTATGGCAGCGTCGACGGCGTGGGTGCGGGCAGCGAGGACGCCCGGCTGATCACGGATTTCCAGTACCGGATGAACGGTCTTGGCTACACCGCAGACAAGCCCCTGCAGCTGTTCATCCTCGAGGTGCCGCAGCTTGACGCCGAACCGAAGGTGGCGCCGGCCGGACGCGCCCTGAAGGCCCTCGGCTCTGCGGCCGATCCCGCGGAGGCGGCTGCCGGGCTGCTGCCGGCGGCCAAACAACTCACCACCGCGGCAGCGGACCACAACGACGCCAGCTTCAGCGCCGACGGCGGCACCATCTACTTCACCGCGGCCCTGCACGATGGGCGGGACACCGACCTCGTCAGCGGAATCTACGCGATTCCCGCCGCCGGCGGGCAGCCGCAGGCCGTGGTGCCGGCCAACACCGGACGGCAGACCATCAGCGCCGTGCGCCAGTCAGCGGATGGGCAGTGGCTGTTCTTCCTCGCCCAGGACCTGGGCGCATCCGGCCGGGACTTCGTGGCCAGGAACACCGCCCTCTATGCCATGCCGGCCGCCGGTGGACCCGCCACGGCGCTCAGCGACGCCGAGACCCTGGACCTGTCCGGCGGCAGCCGGATCGAGCTGCGAGGCGCCGCGGGTGCCTTGATGCTGAACAATGCGCGGGGAACCGTGGAGCTGCACGAATTCGTCGCGACAGGGGCCCACACCGTCCTCCTGGAAGGCAACCGGGTGGTGACCGGCGCAGCGGACGGCGGCGGGACGCTCGTGGTGAGTTTCAGCGATTCGACCACGGCCGGTGATCTTGCCGTGCTCGTCGGCGGGCAGGTGCGCCGCCTGACGGATTTCTCAGCGCAGCTGCGGAGCGTGGCGGGGATCAGCGAGCCGCAGGAACTGACTTTGCCGTCGGCCGACGGGTACCCGGTCCATGGCTGGCTCGTGAAGCCGGCGGGCCCGGGCCCGCACCCGGTGCTGCTGAACATCCACGGCGGCCCTTTTGCCCAGTTTGGCGTGGCGTTGTTCGACGAAGCGCAGGTCTATGCCGGGGCCGGTTACGCCGTGCTCATGTGCAATCCGCGAGGTTCGGCCGGCTACGGCCAGGCGCACGGACGGTCCATCAAGGAGCGGATGGGTACCGTGGACATGCAGGACGTCCTCGCGTTCCTGGACGGGGCCGTGGAGAAGTTCGAGGATCTGGACGCCGCCAATGTCGGGATCATGGGCGGATCCTACGGCGGCTACCTGACGGCGTGGACCATCAGCCACGACCACCGTTTCAGGGCGGCCATAGTCGAGCGCGGTTTCCTGGATCCCGTGAGCTTCACCGGTTCGTCCGACATCGGCTGGTTCTTCGGCGGCGAATACACCGGCCCGTCGGCGGAGCAGATGGCGGCCCAGAGTCCCATGGCGCGCGTGGAGAACGTTCGGACACCGTCCCTCGTGATCCACAGCGAGGAGGACCTCCGGTGTCCCGTGGAGCAGGGCCAGCGGTACTTCACCGCCCTCAAGCAGCAGGGCGTCGAGACTGGATTCCTGGTCTTCCCGGGTGAGAACCATGAGCTGTCCCGCTCCGGCACTCCGCACCACCGCAAGCAGCGGTTCGATGAAATCCTGAAGTGGTGGGCCCGCTACCTGCCGTCCGCTTCGAATCCGGCGCCGCTGCCGTAGTCCGCGGCCGGGTCCGGCAGGAACCCGAGTTCCTGCCGGGCGTGGCTGATGTCCGGCTGGGCCCAGCGGGCAGAGTATTCGGCATTGTTGGTGATGGAGCGCAGCTCGGCCCGGTCAAGGAACAGGACCCCATGCAGGTGGTCGGTTTCATGCTGGACAATCCTGGCCTGCCAGCCGGAGAAAGTTTGCTGGAGTTTCGTGCCGTCCGGCGCCGTGAAGTCGAGCTCGACCGATTCCGGCCGCACGACGGCCGCCTGCAGGCCTCCAATGGAGAGGCAGCCTTCGTAGAACGCCGCAGACCTGGCATCAAGGGGCCGATAGCTCGGGTTCAGCATGGCAAAAAACGGCAGGGGCTCGCGGCCGCGGACGGCAGCGACGTCGGGATCGACGTCGAACTGGTCCTCCAGGACGGCGAGCTGCAGCGGAATCCCCAACTGCGGGGCCGCCAGGCCGACGCCCGGGGCCTTGTGCATCACGCTGCGCATAAGGTCGATGAGGTGACCGAGTTCGGCATCAGTCAACTGGCCGTCGTACGGGGCCGCCACGTGCCGCAACACCGGATGTCCTGCCTGGACAATCGGCGGAAGGATGCCCGCGCTCAGGATCTCCTGGACGGCCTCGCCAATCCGGGCGGCGCTGAAGTCGGTGGGCCTGGCGTCAAAGGGCATGCCCCCAGACTACTGGCGGCCGCACGCCTTTGTAACAAAGTCGTAAATCCGGCCGCGAAGTTGGCTGCCGGCGTCGATCTTCAGAATTCCCTCCCGGCCCGCCACCCCGACCCGCAGCGGCAGGAGCGTGCCCACTTTGTCTTCGGCCACGGCGTGGGGATCGCAGCGGGAGGGCCGGATGCCGAGGCGCACTTCCGTCGGTGCCCCGCCGGCGCGGACCGTTACCGACCGGGGCCATGGGGCTTGACCGGCCTCCGCCAACAGGGTGGTTTCCTCGACCCGGTCAATCACCAGCTCACCGGCGCCAGCACCCGCGGCGTCGCCTGTCCCGCTGACAGTGCGCGGTTGCAGCAGCAGACGCACGACGGCGGTCCGCCCGTCCGCGGCGACCTCAAGGTCCGGAGCCAGTGCGATCGCGGCCACGGCCGAGGCATCCCGGGCCAGGCACATCTCGGAATTGTTCCGGGTCAGGACGCCGAACGGGTCTGTTGCCGGGGCCACGGCCGGCCCGGGTGCGGTTCCTTCCGGCGTTGCCAGCCGCAGGGACACACGGGCGTCGCCCGCAGCCCCGGGCGAGGCACCAGGCCCGGCTTCGGGTGCGGCCGGGCTGCCGCTGCCGCATTCCGGTGCGGGCAGCGGCGCCGGCAGGCTCTTCGTCTGGCCGGGCGGCAGCTCGATCCCGCCCGTGCGCGCCGGCCACGTGATCGGCGCCGCGAACAGCGGACTGGTCAGTTCCGCGCCGAGGACGGTCAAGGCAGTACCCGTGGTGTTGGTGAGCTGGATTTCGATGATTTGATTGCTGTAGTTGTCGCGGAACTGGCTGACTTCCGCGGCCACGGGGCCGGTGGAAACCGGAGCCGCCGTCGCAGTCGCCGTCTCCGAGGACGCGGACCCCCCGGCCGTACCGGTGCTGCAGGACGCCGCAACGCCCAGCACGGCCGCGGCCGCCGCAACCTGCAACAGGATGCGGCGCCGGCGCGTCACAGGAAGGCCGTCCATGCGCACAGTCTATTCCGAGGCTCAGAGCGTGACGTTGCCTCTGATGAGGGTGCGGCTGATGCCGCCGACCCAGACGGCATCAGCTTCGCTAGTGATCGTGAGGCGTCCGCCGCGGCCGAGGACTGTTCCTTGCTGGACAGTGTAGTTGCCCTCGACTGCACCCTCGCTGCGGAGCCACTGGGCCAGCCCGGCGTTGACGCTGCCGGTAACCGGGTCTTCGTCCACGCCGTGGCCCGGCGCGAACGCGCGGACCTCGAAGTCCGTGGGGCCGCCCTTTTGGTAGGCGCCGATGACGCCCAAATTGAACTGGCCCATGACGGAGAAGTCCGGCCGGAGGTCAAGGACCTGCCGGGCGGATTCCAGCCGGATACCGAGCCAGCCGGGGCCGTTGTCGATCCAGTTGCTTCCCAGGACGTGATCGGCGTTGATGCCGAGGCTGGCAATGACCTGATTCAGTGTTGCCGGTTCGACCGGACCGGACCTGGTCAGGGGCGGGGCTTGGAAGGAGAGCTCGGCGCCTGCGCGCCGGATCTTGACCAGCCCGGCCCCGCACTCCTGGATCAGCTGTTCCATGTCGTGCGGCTCACCGCCGTGTTCCAGCCAGGCGTGGGCGGATCCGAGTGTCGGATGCCCGGCGAAGGGAACTTCGGCGCGTGGGGTGAAGATGCGGAGCTTGTAATCTGCCGCAGGATTGGTCGGCGTCTGCAGGAATGTTGTCTCTGACAGATTCGTCCAGTTGGCGGAATTCTGCATTTGCTCGGTGGCCAACCCGTCGGCGTCATGGACGACGGCGACCGGGTTGCCGGCCTTAGGCCCGGGGGCGAAAACATCTACTTGAGAGAACGGGCGTGCGGATGCGGCGACGGTCATGTGGTTCTTTCTCCTGTGCGAATTGAAATGCGGCCCTGGGTGCGCTCCGATAAGACACTAGTGTTCAACTGGCCTCAAAATAAAGGTCCAGTTTCAGAAAGTGGCCGGGCCGAACAGGCCCCGTGATTGAAGGCGTCTGCGCGACCCCTACTGCATCGTGAAGCGGCGGGCGATCCAGGAATTCACCGGCGGAACCGTGGCCACGCCTGCGATGGCCCGGTTCCGCAGCGCCAGGAGACGGTCCGTGAGAGGCCGGCCCAGGGCCATGTTGATTTCCGCCTGGTGTGCCGCCCTGGCCGCAGCCCTCAACCGGGTCCGTTCCAACGTCCGGAGGGCTTCCGTGACATCCTGGCCACGCACGGCCGCCGACACGATGGGTGCCAGCGCCGCGGCATCCAGCCAGCCCAGGTTCATGCCCTGCCCGCCGATGGGACTGACCTCGTGGGCCGCATCCCCGATCATCACCACCCGGCCGGCCACCATCCGGCGGGCCAGACGCGAGCGGACGCCGAACGTGCTGAGCATGCTGTTGGTCCCGACGTCGATGTCGAGTCCCGTCCGCTCGCGCACGCAGCGCATGAGCCACCGGGCGTCCGCGCCCTGGCCGTCGCCGGCCTGAGCGCCGGCAGTGGGGGCGCCCGCAGTGGAGTCGTCGGCGCCCAACCGGACCACCCAGCGTCGCCGCTGACCGGGCAGGGGGAACGACTCCACGATGCCGGCTCCGGCCAGGAACAGCGCGGCGTCCGGACCGAACCCGGTCTCGTCCGCGAAGTCACCCATGAGGTAGCTGTCCGGGTACTCTTTCACGCGCAGGGCGATGCCCTGCAGCGCCCGCACCGTGGAACGCACGCCGTCGGCGGCAATAACCAGCGGCGCCGTGTAGCGCAGGGTGCCGCTCCGGGAGTCCGCTTCCACGCTGACCCGGGCGCCGTCGTCGGACAGCCGGGTGAGGCGGACGCCGCGGTGCAGGGCGCCCTCGGCGAGTTCATTGACCCGCCGTTCCAGGTGCGCCTCAGTACGGGCCTGGGGCAGGGACAGGACGAACGGAAAGCGGTCCGAGACGCCGGCAAAGGACATCTGCGCGAGACATTGTCCGCCGGCCAGGGCGACGCCGCGGCGGATCTGGACCCCCTCGGCAATCAGGGCTTCGGCAACTCCTGTTCCGGCGAGCGCGGCCAGCGCCGGCGGATGGATGCCGATGGCTCGCGAATGCGGTTCCGGGGCGCTCCGCTGTTCCAGGACCTGCACATCCACGCCGTCCTGCAGCAGCAGCGCAGCCATGAACAGTCCCACCGGGCCGGCGCCGATGATGAGCACCTCAGCCACCGGCGGCAGGCCCTGCCTGGTAGCCGCCGGCGGGAGGGTCGTGCAGCAGCAGGTTCCGGAAGGGAGCGTGGCGGGCAACCGTCCAGCCCGGGGGAGCGGCGGCGGCCAGCTCCGCGGCGGTGTAGCTTCGCCGGATCGAGGTCAGCCCGTCCTGCCGGATGTAAGAACCGGTGAGCACCCAGGAGCCGGCAAAGAAGAGCGCGTAGGCGGCGGGGCTGCGGCGGATGTCGTTGTGGATGACGGCGCCACTGGACAAGATGGCCGACTCGGCGAGGAACGCTCCCAGCCCGTCAAGATGGTGCAGGACATGGTTGGACACCACGAAGTCGTACCGGTGGCCTTCTTCGAGCAGTTCCGCCGCTGTCTCCTGGCGAAACGTCACGTCCGCCGTCCCGTGGCGGGCGCGGGCGAACAGGATTGCCCGCGGATCCGGGTCAATGGCGGTGACCTCGAGGCGCAGTCCGTCCCGGGCCGCCCATCGGGCCAGCAGCACGGAAACGTCGCCTCCGCCGCAACCGATATCCAGCAGGGAGGTGGCGGAGTCCGGGGACAGCCCGGGCCGGATCCGGGACCGATAGATACCGCGCCAGCCGGCGACGGCACGGTTGACGAGCGCAAACTGGGCATACGTGCGCTCCAGACGGCCGGGGTCGCAGCCGGGCAGGTCCATTTCCTCGACGGCGTCTGATGCGCGGTCCCGCAGCAGGGCCGCCCGAAAGCGTTCCGTGCCCTGCTTCGCGCTGAACGGTTTCAGCGTGGCCGCTTTCAGACCCGCACCGCTACGGGCTCGGCCGCTTCTGCCGGTTCCGCCGCGGACGCGGGCCGTGGAGCCGTAACGGATCGCGGGGCAGCCAGCCTGGTGAAGAGCGCCGTCTCGACCGTCAGGCCAGGGCCGAAGGCCATGGAACAGATCCTCTCCGCGCCGGGGCCGTCCGGGCTGGCCCCGGCGTCGTCCGCGGCCGGCAGCTCGAGGATGTGCTTGATGACGAACAGGACGGTGGCGCTGCTCATGTTGCCGAAGTTCCGGAGGGTTTCGCGGGCCGGGACCAGCTGTTCGTCGCTCAGGTCCAGCCTGGACTGGACCTTGTCCAGGATGCTCCGGCCGCCCGGGTGGATTCCCCAGTGCTGGATGTCCCGGTAGGGGAGTCCCTGCAGCGAACTGTCGCGGGACAGGAGAGGTTCCAGCGCGCCGATGATGTGGTCATCGATGATGTGCGGGACGTAGTTTCCGAGAACCATCTCGAAGCCCTCGTCGCCGATGTTCCAGGCCATCGAGTCCTCCCCGACGGGCGTCAGAACGGTTTCGAAGTGGTCCAGCCGCAACAGGGGCGCTTCCCCGGGGATGTCCCGCGCCGTGATGATGGCTGCAGCGGCGCCGTCGGCGAACAAGGCCGATCCCATAATGGTGTCCGGATCATTGGAGGTCCGGACGTGGAGGGAACAGAGTTCGGCGCAGACCACCAGCACCGTCGCATCCGGATCCGCCTCGCAAAAGGACTTCGCGGCCCGCAGCGCCGGGAAGGCGGCGTAGCAGCCCATGAATCCGAGGTGGTACCGCTGGACGGCCGGGTTCAGGCCGAGGGCCCGGACAATCTTGTAATCCGGGCCCGGATTGAAGAATCCGGTACAGGAGACGGTGATCAGGTGGGTGATGTCCTGGGCATCGACTCCCGGGCAGGCATCCAGGGCTTTTTGAGCGGCTTCAATGAAGAGCTTGGTCGCTTCCGTGGCGAAAATGCCGTTGCGGATCTTGGTGCTGGGGCTGAGCACCAAGCCGGTGGCCGGGTCGAAGAACTGGGGATCTTCCGCCTGGCTGTCTTTGGTGAGTTCCTCGACGGCCGTGTGCCGGGTGTCAATGGCTGCGGAATCAAAACACGTGTTGACCAGCCGGGATCCGAGCCGCGTAAGGCCCGGCTGGGCGGCGAACACGGCCCTGGCCTCGGGCTGGACAAGAATGGTCGGCGGGACTGCAGTTTCTAAGGACCTCAGGTAGACCGTCATGGTTCATTCTCAGTGAGCCTGCCGCCAAAGACAATGGAACGGCCCGAGATTTGGCATGACAGCGGGGCTGGACAACATCGGCGCGACGTAGCACGATCTCACATGTGACCAGCAATACCGACCGGGCGCAGCACTTGCGTGACCTCGCGCGGCTGCGCCGCGTCCGGGACCGAATGGACCGGGAATACGCGCAGCCGCTCGACGTCGAGGCCCTCGCCCGCGGCGCCCACATGTCCGCCGGGCACCTCAGCCGAGAGTTCCGCCTTGCCTACGGCGAATCGCCGTACAGCTATCTGATGACGCGGCGCATCGAGCGCGCGATGGCGCTGCTGCGCCGCGGCGACCTCAGCGTCACCGAGGTCTGCTTCACGGTCGGCTGCTCGTCGCTGGGCACCTTCAGCACCCGCTTCACCGAACTGGTTGGCGTTCCGCCCAGCGTCTACCGGCGCGAGGCTGCCCGTGCGACCGCGGGGATGCCGTCCTGCGTCGCGAAACAGGTCACCAGACCGGTCAGGAATCGAGAAGCGCCAGCCCCGGAACCGCAACTAGCATGACTTCCATGGACATCAACATTCACGCGAGTTTCCTCCCACACAACGATCCCGACGCCGCCCTGGCGTTCTATCGGGACACCCTCGGCTTCGAAGTCCGCAACGACGTCGGATACGGCGGGATGCGCTGGATTACGGTCGGCCCGGCCGACCAACCGGGCACTTCAATCGTCCTGGAACCGCCGGCCGCCGATCCCGGCGTCACCGACGACGAGCGCCGCATCATCGACGAGATGATGGCCAAGGGCACCTATGCGCGCATCCTACTGGCCACCAAGGACGTTGACGCGACATTCGAGCGGCTGCAGGCCAGCGGCGCCGAGGTGGTCCAGGAGCCGACGGAGCAGGCCTACGGGGTTCGCGACTGCGCCTTCCGCGATCCCGCGGGCAACTTGATCCGCATCCAGCAGCCGCTCTGAGCCGTCCGCCGGCCGGGACGACCGGACGAGCTGCCGCCAGCTGGTTAGATAGAGCCAGTCGACGACGACGGGGACCGCTGGGGGGCTGCCCCGACTAACAGATGGAGACACGATGAGCATTGCCACGGGCACGGACACGCAGGCGCCTGCGCTGCATGATGCGGACAGCCATGATCTGATCCGCGTGCAGGGCGCACGGGAGAACAACCTCAAGGACATCAGCGTCGAGATCCCGAAGCGCCGCTTGACGGTGTTCACCGGCGTATCCGGCTCGGGTAAGAGTTCGCTGGTGTTCGCCACCATCGCCGCTGAGTCGCAGCGGATGATCAACGAGACCTACAGCGCGTTCGTGCAGGGCTTTATGCCCAACCTGGCCCGGCCCGATGTGGACCACCTGGAGGGGTTGACGACGGCGATCATCGTGGACCAGGAGCGGATGGGCGCCAACCCCAGGTCCACGGTCGGCACTGCCACCGACGCGAACGCCATGCTCCGGATCCTCTTCAGCCGCCTGGGCATGCCGCGCATCGGGCCACCCACTGCTTTCTCCTTTAACGTCCCGACGCGCAAAGCGAGCGGGGTGATGAGTACCGAGAAAGCCGGCGGCCGGGTCGAGCGGAACGTGGTGCGCGATGTGGTCTATTTGGGCGGCATGTGTGCGCGCTGCGAGGGCATGGGCGCGGTTTCCGACTTCGACCTCACCGCGTTGTACGACGACAGCAAGTCGCTCAGCGAGGGCGCGCTGACGGTCCCGGGCTACAGCATGGACGGCTGGTACGGCCGCATCTTCAGCGGCGCCGGCTTCGACATGGACAAGCCGATCGCGAAGTTCACTAAGAAGGAAATGCACGACCTGCTCTACAAGGAGCCAACCAAGATCAAGGTCGAAGGCATCAACCTGACATATGAGGGGCTGATCCCGAAGATCCAGAAGTCGATGCTCTCCAAAGACGTCGACGCCATGCAGCCCCACATCAGGGCCTTCGTGGAGCGCGCCATCACGTTCCAGGCCTGCCCCGAGTGCGACGGCACCCGGCTAAGTCCGGAAGCCAGGTCCTCGAAGATCCAAGGCAAGAACATCGCCGACCTGTGCGAGATGCAGATCAGCGACCTCGCCGCGTGGATTCGCGAGCTCGACGAGCCTTCAGTCGCACCTCTCCTGAAAGGCTTGCAGCACCTGCTCGACTCGTTTGCCGAAATCGGGTTGGGTTACCTCTCGCTCGACCGGCCGGCGGGCACCCTGTCCGGCGGCGAGGCCCAGCGCACGAAGATGATCCGGCACCTGGGTTCGTCCCTCACAGACATCACCTACGTCTTTGATGAGCCGACGATCGGCCTGCACCCGCATGACATCGAGCGGATGAACCAGCTGCTGCTGCAGCTGCGGGACAAGGGCAACACTGTGCTCGTCGTCGAGCACAAGCCGGAGACCATCGCCATCGCCGACCACGTCGTTGACCTTGGCCCCGGCGCCGGCACCGAGGGCGGCAGCGTTTGCTTCGAGGGAACCGTGGAGGGCCTGCGGGGGAGCGACACCATCACCGGGCGGCACCTCGATGACCGGGCCAAGTTGAAGGAATCGGTGCGCACCCCGTCCGGCACGCTCGAGGTGCGGGGTGCCTCGACGCACAACCTCAAGGACGTCGACGTCGACGTTCCGCTCGGAGTGCTCTGCGTCGTCACGGGTGTTGCGGGTTCGGGCAAGAGCTCGCTGATCCACGGCTCGGTCGACGGCCGCGACGGTGTGGTGGTGATCGACCAGGGCGCCATCAAGGGGTCACGACGCAGCAACCCTGCGACGTACACAGGCCTCCTCGAGCCGATCCGCAAGGCGTTCGCGAAGGCCAACGGAGTGAAGCCGGCGCTGTTCAGCTCCAACTCGGAAGGTGCCTGCCCCACCTGCAACGGCGCGGGCGTCATCTTCACCGAGCTCGGTGTTATGGCCACCGTCGAGTCCACCTGCGAGGACTGCGAGGGCCGGAGGTTCCAGGCTTCCGTGTTGGAGTACACGCTGGGCGGACGGAATATTGCCGAAGTGCTGGCGATGTCGATGACCGAGGCCGAGGTGTTCTTCAGCGAAGGCGAGGCCCGCACCCCGGCGGCCCACAAGATCCTTGACCGGCTCGTGGACGTCGGCCTCGGTTACCTCACCCTCGGCCAGCCGCTCACCACGCTGTCCGGCGGCGAGCGGCAGCGCGTCAAACTGGCCACCCAGATGGCAGAAAAGGGTGAYGTCTACGTCCTCGACGAGCCCACCACCGGGCTGCACCTCGCCGACGTCCAGAACCTGTTGGGCCTCCTCGACCGGCTCGTGGACTCCGGCAAATCGGTCATCGTCATCGAGCACCACCAAGCGGTCATGGCGCACGCCGACTGGATCATCGACCTCGGCCCCGGCGCAGGGCACGACGGCGGCCGGATCGTCTTCGAGGGCACGCCCGACAGCCTCGTCGCCGGCCGCTCCACCCTCACCGGCGAGCATCTGGCGGTCTACGTCGGCTCCTGACCGGCCCGTGCCTTGCCCGTGGTGAACGGCAGGACGAGCCTGGACTGGTGGGCGGCGTCGCGGTAGATCTTGTGGGTGACGGGCCGGCCCACCGGCAGGTGGAAGGCATCCGGCGGCAGCAGCGCATTGTGTTCGTCGGCCAACGGTTCGCCGTTGGACAGTTCCGCCGTGAGGCGATGGCCCGGTTTGAAGGTGCTCGCGAAGGGGTAGAGGCGCAGCACGTACTCCTCGATCGTGCCGGGTTCCACCGGAACCGATCGGGTGTGCGGGTGGTGCGGGTTGCCTTCGGTGGTCCGCTCGTCGAGCTCGCGGTGTGAGGCCTTGAGGTAGCCGCTGGTGATGAGCTGCCGCTGGCCGTTGGGGGCGTAGTCCCACAGGCGCAGGATGAAGTTGGTGTCCGGCTGGTCGATCTCGGCGAAGATGTGCGCGGCACCGGTGCCGATCAGCTCCGTGTCCTCCTCGAAGGCAGGTGTGGACCAGCTGATGATCTCCACCTTGTCGGTCACCGTCAACGGTGCCTGGTAGAAGCCGTCAGGGGCGGCGTACTCGGCACCCATCAGCTCGGGCTCGGTGGACAGCTTGTGGCGCGGGCGCAGATAGAGCGACTTGTTCTCGACGTCCTTCGGCGGCCACGCCTCGGCGGTCACCAGCTCGCGGGAGCCCTCCACGAAGACGCTCACGGCCGGTTCGTCCATGACGCCGTTGTCGATGCCCTTGATCCAGTAGTCGTACCAGCGGAACATCTTGTCGTGTTCTTCGATGAAGGGACGCGACTGCATTGGCGGGTACGGCCCGATGTCCAGCTTTTTGGGGCCCTTCAGCTCGTTGAACAGCTCGATCGTGCCATCCATGGTCCAGCCGCGGCCCTGGTCGATCTGCAGCCACACCGGGATGTCGATGTTCGGGGCCAGCGTGATGGGGTTGCGCTCCTCGTACCAGTCCCCGTCGAGCTCGTTCATCACGATGTCGAACCAGGCTTCGTGGTTCTTCGGGTAGTTCAGGACATGGACCAGGTTCGGCCAGGCGGCGACGTCCGGGTCCTGCAGGCGCTTCTCGACGAGCCTCTTCAGCTCTTCGGGGGAGTGCTTCTCGATCATGCGGGACTTGACGTTGTCGGTGAACGCCCAGCCGGAGTCGCCGCCTCGGCCCTCGCGGGCGGCCCGCGGCATGAACCACATGATGCCGCCGTGGTAGGTGGTCTCGTAGAAGTCGTAGTGGCCGCCGGAGACGAAGATCGCCTTCAGGTGCGGCGGGCGCTCGGCCGCGGCCAGCACCTGCATGGAGCCGAAGTAGGAGATGCCGACCATGCCGACATTGCCGTCGCACCACGGCTGCTCGGCCACCCACTCGATGAAGTCGTACGCATCCTGGCCAAGCGAGACGCCGCCGGCGTTGTAATTGCCGATGTGCTCGCCGCCGGAATGGCCGGAGCCACGCAGGTCGCCGATGACGTGGACGTAGTCTTCCTTGACGATGCGGGCGATGTCGCCGGCCTCGATGCAGCCGTCCCACATCGGGCTGGGCCGCCGCTGCGGCGGGGTGGTGAGGGCGAGAGCCTGCAGCTCTTTGCCGTACGGACTCAGGGCCACCAATGCCGGCCGCGGCTTGTCCTCGGGGCCCTGGTAGGCATCCGCGGCGAGCTCGACGCCGTCCCGCATCGGGACCCGGAGGTCCTTGCGAACTGCAATCTTCTCCGCGCCGGCATTCAGTAGCTGGAAGTCATCCATGAGTGTTGATCTCCTCATCGTCGGTCATGTGGTCGAATGTCGTGCGGTAGCCGTTGAGCGTCGTGAAGAACGGGGACGGCTCCAAGGCGGGGTCCCCCTCGTAGCCAAGATCCTCGGCCACGAGGGCGAAGGGCGAGTACGGTGAATCCGAATCCTGCAGCCCGGCAGCCAAGCAGTCGTGGGCCGCACTATTGACGCGGGCTTCGATCTCCAGGCTCCCCTTAAGCGCTTCCTCGGCCTGCCCGGCGTCCAGCTCCACTCCGTAGGGCGTGCCGTCCGCGCGGCGATACGGGTGGCCCAGGTAGAGGTGCCGCGGGCGGATCTCGTCGCGGAGGTACCGCAGGCTTGCGCGGTAGCCGGCCGGGTCCACGAAGCCGGGGAAGCCGTTGGCCGCACCGTGGACCTGCACGGCGTCGCCGACGAATACATCGTTCTGTTCGTTAATGACGTACGCCACAGATCCGCGGGTGTGGCCCGGAATCGAGTGCACGGTGACGGTGAAGCCGCCGCCGAGTGAGATGGTCTCGCCGCCCCGCACCAGCAGCGTAGGCTCCATCTCGCCCGAGATGACGGCATTCGTCGCCTCGGTCAGTTTCGCCTCACCGGCGGGGTCATCCAGGTACTGCGCCCGTCCGGCGAGGTATTCGTCCACATGCGCCCGGCGCGAGCGCAACATCGGTGCGTCGGCCTCGTGGATGACCACCTGCGCGCGCCGTCCGGTGAGCTCCCACAAGGCGAAGGCGCCGCCGATGTGGTCGATATGTCCGTGGGTCAGCAGGATCCAGCGAACGTCCTCGATCCGGCGGCCGATCGCCGCCAGTGCCGGCACCATGCCTTCGGCGGGCGAGGACGCAATTCCCGTGTCGACGATCGCGGGTTCCGGGGCGTCGATGTAGAAGCTGTAGAGACCGAATCTCCCCCACGGGGAGACAAGGGGGTGAATGGCGACTGGCGTCGTCATTGCGCTGTGCCCGCGTTAAGCCCGGTGCTCCCGTTAAGCACGGTGCTCCGGCCCAGAAACGCGGCGGTCTCTTCGAATGGCCCGTAGAACTCCGGAATCCAGGAGAAGTTCTGGACGAAGCCGTGGTTGGCCCCCTCGTAGCGGCTGACGGCCGCGTAGACGCCGGCCTCCCTGAGGCGCAGGCCGTAGAGCTCGCCCTCGTCACGCAGGGGGTCGTGCTCGGCGGTGATGATCAGGGCCGGCGGCAGGCCGGCAAGGTCCTGGCGCTTGATGGGGGAGACGAGCGGATCCGCCGGGTCCGCCCCGCTCTCGAGGTAGAAGGAATTGAACGGCAACAAACCCGACGTCTCCAGTCCGTAACCTTCGGCGTTCTCCCGCAGCGACGCGTAGCGGTCGACGTCGAAGTCCAGGTCCAGCGACGGGTAGAACAGGATCTGGTGCGTGATCGCAGAGAACCCGTCATCGTGAGCCCTCGCGGTGACGGCGGCCACGAAGTTGCCGCCCGAGCTGTCGCCCGCGATAGCGAGGTTCTTTCCGTTCCAGCCCAGGTTGCCGCCCTGTTCGGCGGCCCAGCGGACAACGGCGTAGCAGTCGTCAAGGCCGGCAGGGAAAGAGGCTTCGGGGGCCAGCCGATAGCCGACCGAGATGACCTTATGGCCGGTTTCCTTGGCCAGGGATCGCGCGACGTGGTCGTGCGTGTCCAGGCTACCCAGGAAGAACGCGCCGCCGTGGAAGTACACCAGCAGGCCGTAAGCGTCGGCCTCGGCAGGCGTGTAGATCCGCACGGGCACCTCGCCCGATGGCGTCACTGCCGTGGCGTCCTCGACAGAGTGCAGCGGGAGACGCACTTCCAGCGGGGAAACCTGCGCGGCCTCGCCTGCACGCATGGCTTCGGGGTCAAGCGGAGAGCCATCGGGCGCCGGCAAGGTTGCCAGGATTTTGGCGATTTCGGAGTGGATGGTCATGGCGTTCAGGCCTTCGCCGCGGCCGGTGCGTTGACGCTGGTGGGCTTCTGGGACGTGGGCTTCTGCGCTGGGGGCTTCTGGGCGGCGGCCCTCTGAGACTTGGGTTTCTGACCAGGGAAAACGTCGTTGACCTCTTCCTCGGACCACCCCTGCCGCGAGATGCGTTGTAGCTCGTCCGTCACCGGCTTGCGGGTCGCCTGGAACAAGGCCAGGGACTCCTTGACCGAGCCAGCCTGGGCCAGGGCGTCGGCCAGGGCTCCCGCGTCCTCAATGGCAGAGTTCGCGCCCTGGCCCTGGTGGTGGAGCATGGAGTGGGCCGCATCGCCCATGAGGACAACGGAGTCCGTGTGCCACGTGTCGACGGGGTCGATGTCGTAGACCGCGCGGATGTTCACTGTGTCCATGTCGAGGCCGCGGGTGATGTTCACCAGCCGCTCGTCGAAGCCGTTCACGGTGGCCAGGAGATCCTCCTTGGATACCTCGGGTGCCCAGGTGCCGTCCGGGTTCAGGGCGGTGATATCAAAGGAGACCTGGTTGCGGTGGCGCAGCGGCAGAAGGTAGACCTTGGTGCCCTTTCCGATGTACATCCGGAGGTTGTCGTCGGCCACCAGGCCGTGGGCGTCGTCGGCGGAAATCACCGCACGGTAGGCATGTTCGCCGGAGAACACCGGGCCCTTGTCGCTGAAGAGCTGCTCGCGCACCACGGACTTGATGCCGTCCGCACCGACCACCAGGTCGGCCTCGACCGAATTGCCGTTGGTGAAGGTCAGGACGGAACGGCCGCCCTTGTCCTCGATGGTCTCCAGCTTGTGGCCGAGATGCACCATGCCCTCGGGGAGAACGCCCAGGAGAGCCTCGATGAAGTCGCCGCGGTGGATGAGGTAGGTCTGGGTCTGCTCGCCGAACTCCGGCCAGGTGTCCTTCATGATCGGAACACTTTCGGCGGTGAGGATTTCGAAGTAGTCGCTTGGCGAACTGACCTTTGCGATCGCGTCGAAGATCCCCCACTGGCTGAACCGGTCCATAGTGGCCGGGCGCAAGCCGATGCCGGCGCCGACCTCCCGCATCTGGGACGCCTGCTCGTAGACGTTGACGTTCGCGCCAACCAGGCTCAGGGCCTTGGCCGCCGCTGCGCCGCCGTACCCCGCTCCGACGATGGCGATGTTGAGGTTCTTGATTTCCGAAGCCTTCATGGTTTCATCTCTTTCTTGACTATTCTTGGCCGGGCCATTTCTGGGGGACGGGTAAGTTGTGGCGGCCTGTCCGCACGTCAGCCGTGCAGCGACAGGAACTCGGCCGGGTTGTCCTCGAGCAGGAGTTTGAGGGTGGCCTCGTCGATACCAGCTGCGCGCATGTCGGGGATCATGTCCTCGAAGATGTAGTTGATGGTGTGCCCCTTCACGCCCGGCCAGCCCAGCGGGCTGCAATTTGCGTCGGCCGAAACGAGGAGCTTGTCCGCATAGCCCTTGTTCACGAGGTTGACGAAGTGATCCATGCGTTCGGCCCGCTTGCGGCCCCAGAACGGCGGATCCGGCAACTCGAGGTCGTAGCCGAAGGTGTCGAACCCGATGCGGCCGCCCTGTTCGTAGATCCAATCGTGCGGAGTGACCGGAGAGTTCAGGCCGTCGTCGGCGTGGCCGAACAGCACGCGATCCAGTGGGAGGCCCTCTTCGTTGAAGATGTTCACTGCCGGTTCGGGGTCGATGGCCAGGTGGGTCAGGATCGGCGCGCCGGTGACGACGGCGGCGCGCGCCGCGGCCCGGTAGATGCGCTTGTCCAGTTCCGTCATTCGTCCGCCGCGGCTCACGCCGACCTTGATGACGCCGGCCTTGGCGCCCGTGTTGCCGATGCCGACGGTGATCTCGTGGATGAACACCTTCGCGAGGTAGTCCACGGTGGCGCGGGAGAAGTGGGGCAGGGCGGTGTCGCCGCCGACGAAGCCGGTGCAGGCCACGATGTGCACACCCGTCTTCTGCGACAAGGACTTGTAGTAGTCCACGTCGCGGCCGTTGCAGATGCCCGTGGCGTCCACGAAGGTCCCGCCGCCGTATTCGCGGAACTTCCGCAGCTTCGGCACGGTTTCCTCGTAGGCCTGCTCCGGCGACTTCCACCACTTGGTGTCCAGTTCCGAGCCGGGCATGCCGTAGCCGATGTGTTCGTGGACCGCCACGATTTCCAGTTCTTCGGCCGGGATGGTTCCCAGCACTGTGTTGACCTTGGTCATTTCGTTCACCTCAGGGGTTCGAAAGCTTGGTGTGTGAGTCCGGGCGCGTGCTTAGCGCACGGCCAGCAGGTTGCGCGGATTGTCCACGAGGATGCGCCGGGCGTCTTCATTGCTCAGGCCGTTGGCCTTGAGGAAAGGCACGAACGTGGTCAGGACGTGGCTGTAGGGCAGGTTGTACTCCGGCAGGCCCTTGGCCACGCCGACCGAGTTTCCCGAAAGGATGATCTTGTCGGCATGGCCAGCCTTGACGAGCTCGAGCACCAGTTCGGCGCGGTCGTGGTCGGTGAGGTAGTCCGCGTGATCGTTCAGACCCACGTGGTCGATGCCGACAAAGGCTCCACGGCCCGCCACGTCGATGGCGAAGGCGGCGCCATCCTTGCGGTCCAGGTCGCCGACGAGCACGCGGTCGGCCCCGATCTGCTCATCCAGAACGATGCCCAGATCGTGCAGGGCATCGGCGCCGAAGCGGATGGAGACAGGAACGCCCGTGTTCTTGGCGGCGCGGGCGGAGCCGCGGAACAGGCTTTCCTCGGTCGGGGTCATGCCGGCGCGGTCGGCGATGGTGGCCACGATGCCAGCGGCGGCGCGGCGCTCGACCCGGGGAACCACCATCCCCTCGGTGACCTCCTTGCCGAAGAGATCGCCGAACTTTTCGGCCGGCCATGGGGTGGGCGGGTTGGTCTGCGGGGTCAGGAAGTACCCGCCGAGTTCTTCCTCCGGACCCAGACCCGTGGAGGCGACGATGTGGACACCGGTGGAGCGTGACAGCGCCTCGTAGAGCCTGAGGTCGCGCCCGTGGAACATGCCGGTGCTGTCGACGATCGTCTGCCCGCCGTGCTCGCGGAAGTCCGCAAGCTTCGCGGCCAGCGCCTCGAAGATCTCCGCCCGGTCCATGGAGATGTCCGGGGCGTACTGGGCACCGGGGAGCACCGACAACAGGGCTTCATGGACCGCGACAACCCCTAGTTCGGCAGCAGGGACCGGACCCAGGACCGTATTGACTGTTTGCCCGGCCGGGGCGTGGACTGGGTCGCCGGTCTCGGCGGGGGTGGGGTGACTCACGTGGGTTCTCCCTTGAGGTTCGGGTTCTGAATGCAGGGGCGCCGCGGAGCCTGGCCGTGCCGTCGCTCCGTTGCGGTAGCCAGCATCACATATTTCTTTACATGGTGTCAATGATTTAGTCAGAGCGTCGCCGTTGGGGCGTTCACGAAACAAACGTTGTGTAAATGCTCTTGACATCGTGTAAACCTAGACACCAAACTGTGGGGAACCCCACATCTACCTCCGGCCTACCGGCTCTTGCCCGGTAGGGCACCAGTTCTTGCGCGTCACCGGAGAATCGACCGGAAACAAAGGAGTTTCATCGATGAGTCAGACCAACCCTGCACAGACGAGCGCAGCGCCGAGCCGCGGCTCGGTACGAGCCACGTTCGTGGCCGCCTACAGCGCGGTCACCTTGGCCCAGATCACCAACGCCCTGCCAGGTGCCCTCAGCGGCACGTTTGCTGTGGAATTCCACACCTCGGGGGCTGGCCTGACATGGATTGCGGGCATGTTCCTGATGGGAATCGTGGTGTTTGAGCTCAGCTGGGGCCTCCTGGGTGACATGTTCGGACGCAAGAAGCTGCTCTACGTCGGCGCCGTGGTCAGCGTTGTCGGCTCCGTCCTGGCCGCGCTGGCGCAGACCACCGAAACGATGATCTTCGCGCAGGCGGTCGGCGGCATCGGGGCGGGCATCCTGTTCCCCATCTCGCTGTCAATGATCGCGGCGATCACCCCGGACCACCGCGCACGGGCGAAGGTCATCGCCACGTGGGCAGGGTTCCTGTCCCTCGGCGCGGTGATCTCCCCGGTGCTCGCCGGCTTCACGGCGCAGTTCTTCACGGTGCCCGGTGTTGCTCCGGGCGCACCGAACGCGTTCAGCGGCTGGCGGGCGGCCTACTTGGTTGCGGCCGCCATTGCCGTGCTCGTTCTCACCGTCGCGCTCCGGGCGAAGGACTCGGCGGCGTCGGAGGGGCGAAAGCTGGACCTGCCCGGCCAGATTACGCTCGCACTCGGCCTGATCGCCGTCCTCTACGCCACGGTGACAGCGGTAGATGCCGGCTTCGGCAGCGCCGAAGTGATTGCATGCTACGTCGCCGGCGGAATCCTCCTGGTCGCCTTCGTCGTCATCGAATCACGCACCGCGCAGCCACTGATCCACCTGTCGCTGTTCAAGAACAGCGCCTACTCGATCACCGGCATTGTGGCGGTCACGGGCATGTTCGCCTTCCTCGCGATCTGCTTCAGCACGAGCGTCGCCGTCAGCGGGCTCGCCCTGGCTGAGACTTGGAAGGTCGGTGTGCTCTTCGTCTTCATCCAGGGTCCCGCGTTCGCCTTCATCCCGGTTGTGGGGTGGCTCATTCACCACGTGGCCCCGCGCTGGGTGCTCACCGCGGGCTTCGCCCTCATGGCAATCTCCGGTTTCTGGCTCTCGACATTCGCCCTCGGCACTCCGGAGGCCTTCGGCGGCACTCCTTGGACGGCCTTCATTCCGCCGCTTCTGGTGCTGGGTATCGGATTTGCCCTTACAGTCGGTTCCGTTACCGCTGTTGCCATCAACACCGTCCCGCCCCAACAGATCGGCATGGCTTCGGCGACGACGAACCTCCTGCGCGACCTCGGATTCGCCCTCGGCCCCGTTATCGGCTCAGCCATCGCGTTCGGCATCGGAGCCACGGCCTTCGCGGTTCCCCTTGCCGGGATTCTCGGCGAGGCGGGACTGCCCGCAGAGGCCGTCAGCGGACTGGCGAACGTGCCGCCGCTGGGCTTCCTCGCCGGCTGGGACGGGGTCATCGCCCAGTTCTCCGCCCAGGCAGTGGCCGGCGGCGCACCCGCCCCTGCCGTCGACGGCATGGTCCAGACCCTCAACGCCGCACAGCCGAAAATCCAGGGCGTGGCAGGGACCTCGCTGGGCCAGGGGTTCCAGGCTGTCTACCTCACCGCGGGTATCGCGGCGATCCTCTCCGCCATTCTTACCCTCTTCATCTCTGCACGGTCCTCGGCGCCCACCTCCGATGCCATCGCGGAGACCACCGAAGCGAACGCCGAAGCTGCCGTTTAGTACTGGCGGCCCGGCAACCGTTCAACGACCCATCACCTATTCCGCAAGGAGATCACCGTGACTGCACCCATCAAATCAGACATCGATATCTGGGACGACGAGATCCTCGTCGACCCGTACCCCACCTACGCCGCACTCCGCGAGCAGGCCGGCGTCGTCCACCTGCCCAAGAATGACCTGTACGTGCTCACGCGCTACGACATCATCCGCGACGCCCTCGGTGATCCGGAAACGTTCTCGTCCACCAGTATCGGATTCAACCCCATGGTGAACGAGGCGCTGCAGGGCACCTCGCTGGCCTCCGACCCGCCGGTCCACACACAGCTCCGCGCAACTCTGTCGCAGAACCTGACCCCACGGGCCCTGCGTGGCCTGAAGGTTGTCATCGACGAAAAGGCCGATAAACTCATCGCCGAGCTCGCCGCCAGCGGCAGCTTCGAGGCCATCGACTCGCTGGCCCGGGCCTTCCCGATCGAAATAGTTGCCGACCTCATTGGCTTCAGCGGACACGTCAAGGACAACATGCTGCGCTGGGGCCAGGCCGCGATGCAGGTCATCGGCCCGCTGAACCAGCGCACGCAGGAGAGCTTCCCGATCGCCGGTGAGCTCTACGGCTGGTGCTCCTCGGTCACCGCCGAAGACCTCACACCCGGCTCAATTGGCCGCGGAATCTTCGACGCCGAGACCCGCGGCGACATCCCTCAAGGCTCTGCGGGACACATCATCCACCAGTACCTGGGAGCCGGCGTCGACACGACCATCGCCTCAATTGGGAACATTGTTGCGCTGTTCGGCCACCACCCGGAGCAGTTCGAGCTCGTCCGGGCGGACCCGTCGCTTGTCCCCGCTGCCTTCGCCGAGGTGCTGCGCTACTGGGCGCCGGTCCACATCTGGGGCCGGAAGGCCACCCGCGATGTGGAAATCGATGGCGTTACGATCCCTGCAGGAGCCCAGATAGGTATCCTCTTCGGCGCCGGCAACCGGGACCCTCGGCACTACGAGAAGCCCGACACCTTTGACATCATGCGCAACCCGGTGGACCACCTGTCCTTCGGCTACGGACCGCACGGCTGCGCGGGCCAGGGCCTGGCGAAACTCGAAGCGCATGCAATCATCGAGGCCCTTGCCCGCAGGGTGAAAACGCTGACGATCTCCGACGAGGTCCGGGAGCCGGGCAACATCACTCGCAGCCTCGAGTCCCTCCACGTCGAAAAGGTGGTGGCAGCATGAGAATCGAACTTGACCGGCCGCGCTGCGAAGGTCACGGCCTCTGTGAGGAAGCCGCACCGAAGCTGATGCATTTGGACGACGATGGCGAGCTGGTCATCGACGTCGCGGATGTGGACGGCCCCGAACTCGACGCCGCCAGAGCGGCGGTCCGGGTCTGCCCGGTCGCCGCGCTGCGGCTGGAGGCGGCATGAGCATGCGCAGGATAGTGGTGGTCGGCAACGGCATCGCCGGACTCACGGCCTGCGACTCGCTCCGCTCGGCCGGCTTCGACGGTGAGCTCACTGTTGTGGGCTCCGAGCGGCACCATCCCTACAGCCGGCCCGCCCTGTCCAAGGCCCTGCTGCACAATGTCGACGGGAAAGGTGTGGACGGGAACGGTGTCGACGGCAGCCGTGTCGATGCCCTCCAGGCGCACGAGCTCCCCGAACCGACCCACGAAGCAACGGAGCTGCTCGGCGTGAGCGCCACGGGCCTGGACGTCGACGCCCGGTTGGTACGTCTGGACGGGGGCGGTGAGCTGCCGTATGACGGCCTCGTCATCGCCTCCGGTTCTCGGGCGAAGCGCCTCGCCCCCGGGCAAGGACCAGGCGGACCGCAACAGGACGGCGCCTTCCGGGAGCTCACCCTGCGCACCATCGAGGATGCGATCCTTCTCAAGGAACGTGTGGCATCGCGCCCCTCGGTCATCGTGATCGGCGGTGGACCGCTCGGCATGGAGGTCGCGTCCGGTTGCCTGCACGTGGGCTGCGACGTCACACTCGTCTCCGACGCTAAGCCGCTGTCGCGTCAGCTTGGCGACCATCTTGCCGACCTCTTCACCTCCGCCGCCATCCGGCGCGGTCTGCGGGTGGTCGGCGGCGGGAAGGCCCGTCTTGTCGAGCACGGTGCCGGGGCCAAGGTTGTCCTGGCCGACGGCACCGAACTAGAGGCGGATCTCGTGGTCACCGCCGTCGGCGATGAGCCGAACATTGACTGGCTGACCGGCTCAAGACTGCTCACCGACGGGTCGCTGCGCGTCGACACCCGCGGCAGGGTCCGGCCGGACATCGTGGCGGCGGGAGACGTGGCGTTCTTCCCGACCCGACTCGGCGTGCAGCGGGTTCCCTTGTGGACGAGCGCCATCGACCAGGCCAAGGTCGCAGCCGTCGGCCTGCTTCAGGGCGATGCCGCACCCGAGTTCAACTTCCAGCCATATTTCTGGACGGAGGGCTTCGGGTTGTCGCTCAAAGCGGTCGGCTTCACGCCGGTGGTGGGTGCCCCCGACTATTGCGAGCCGGGCGGGGAGAACGGGTCAGCGCTCCTGCGCTGGGACAACCCGGACGGTTCCGGGACCGCCGCCGCGGTCAACTACCGGATCCCGATCCCCAAACTTCGCCGGCTGGCCGACGCCGGTCCGGCCGCGCTGCGTCCGAACGCGCCCGTCCGGGTTTGACGCCACGCCACCGCTAGGATTGATCTATGTCGTCGTTGCGAGAAGCCCAGAAGAAACTCACCCGCGACATGATTGTGGAGCGCGCGCTTGAGCTCTTTACCGAGAAGGGTTATGCCCCGACCACCATCGACGAGATCGCCGCGGCGGCCGGCACCACCAGAGCGACCTTCTACGCCTACTACCCCTCACGCGTTGACCTGATGAGGGACTTCATGGCGCGTGTCAACGCGGTGCTGGACCGTGCCGACGCCCCGGGGAGCGGCTCCACCGCGGCCGACCTCGTTGACGTGGTGCGCGCAGGCGAACTGCCGGGCATCCTGGCCTGGCTGGAGTCACGGGCGGCGCTCTGGCCGGTCTTCCGTCCCTACCTCGACGTGCTCGACGAGGCCGCCGCCGTCGACCGTGAGGTGCGCGCCATGGTCGACGGATGGCATGAGGAGGTCATTTCCGACCTGGTCCGCGGAATGAAGCTGGCCGGGCGCTTCTCGGAGGAGACGCGCCACATCCGCGGAACCCTCGCCTTCACCTCACTTGACTACGTAGCCACGCTCTGGACACGCCGTAAGTTTGAACCAAACCGCGAACACGCGCTCGAGGTGCTAGCCGACAACTGGTACCACCTGCTGTGCGCTGAAAGCTAAGCCGGCCGTCGCGACGCAGCAGACAGCAAGAGCCCCCTCGGCGAGGGGGCTCTTGCTGTCTGCCGTTGGAATCGCGGTTGAGGGGCTCAAATCCACTTCGGTGCGGCCGGAACCGTGCCGTTGGTGGCTGCGGCGCCGGATCCGGTGGCGGTGACGCCGCCGCTACCGCGGCCCGCTGCCCATTCGACGACGGCGGCCAGCGGTCCGGAGACCACCGCGGGGGTCGCCGACGTCGTGTCCCCGAAGGTGAGGTCGCGGTCCGTGACTTTGACCACGAGGTCCTTGTCGGTGCCGCGGATCTTCCAGGCGCCGGTGATGTCCTTCAAGAGCCGTTCCAGCACGGGTGCCGGGATGTCGGAGAACCTGGCGCCGTTGGCCAGGTCCACGGCGTGCATCCAGACTTCGCGGCTGCGCATCCAGACCGTTTCGGTCGCCGGCACTTCCCGGCCCTGGATGGTGCGGACCGTGTGGTGCCAGGCGTCCTCGGGCAGGTCCCGCCATTCGACGTTCAGGTGCACGGCGGAGTGGTCGAAGAGGTGCCGCAGCGCGATCGGGGACAGCGTGGCGCCGAAGTCAATTTCGTGGTCCCGGACCGCTGTGGAGGCGTACATCGGGGTTTCCACCCCGGTGGCCGCCCACTCGATGAGCCGGGCGATGGCCCGGGCGTTGTAGCCGATGTGCGCCGTGATGTGCCGGCGGGTCCAGCCCGGCAGCAGCGACGCGCCGTCGAGCTCCGCGTCGGAGAGCTCGTTGAGCTTGCGGGCGAAGAACGCCGTCCCGCGCCGGGCCTGGAGCAGTGCCTGCAGGAGGTCCGGGTCCGTCGTCTGGTCGTGGCGGGCAACCATCAGGCTTCCTTGATGACGCGGTTCTTCAGCTGTCCCAGTCCCTCGATGGTGGTGACCAGGATCTGGCCTTCCTGCAGGTAGCGCTTCGGGTCCTGGGCGTGGCCCACCCCGCCGGGGGTGCCGGTGGCGATCACGTCGCCCGGGTTCAGCGTGATGATGGTGGAGATGTAGGAGACCAGGAACTCGGGCGTGAAGACCAGGTCACCGGTCGGGGTCTGCTGCTGGACTTCGCCGTCGACCGCGGAAGTCATCAGGGGGCCTGCGCTGAATTCGTCCTTGGTGACGAGGGCCGGGCCGAATGGGGTGGACTTTTCCCAGGTTTTGCCCTGCAGCCACTGGATGGTGCGGAACTGGTAGTCGCGCATGGACACATCGTTCAGCACGGCGTAGCCGGCGATGTGGTCGGGGGCGTCGGCCTCGCTGATCCGGCGGCCCTTCTTGCCGATCACCACGGCGAGCTCGGCTTCCCAGTCCACGGCGTCGGATTCCTGCGGCAGGGCCAGGTCATCGTTGGGGCCGATCAGGGATTCCTGGTACTTGGCGAACAGGGTGGGGAACTCGGGGACTTCCCGGCCCATTTCCTTGATGTGGTTGCGGTAGTTATGGCCCACGCAGATGATCTTGCCGGGGGAGGGGACGACGGCGGCGAGGTCCGCGCCCTCGGCCGGGTGCGTGGCGCCGTTCGCCGCCTTCGCGGTCGCTTCCCAGTTGGCGGTGCGGAGAAGTTCTCCGACGTCGGCGAAGCCGTCGATCTCGGTCAGGGTGTCGCCGTCCTGGCGCACAGCCCTAGTTACTGTGTTGTCCCCAACAGAGGTGCGGAGGGTGAGGAGTCTCATGCGTTCTTGCGTCCTTCGATGTAGGTGCGGTTGAAGTTCAGTCGTTCGAAAATGGGGGCGTCGCTGAAGCGGAAGAGGTCGAAACTTGTTTCTGCCTGCAGAGACCATTCGGCCCAGGACGGGACGACGAAGAGGTCGCCCTTTGTCAGGGTCCTGGTTTCGCCGTTCAGGACCACGGAACCGGATCCTTCGAAGACCTGCCAGACGCTGGAGCCGACCTCGCGCGTGGGTTCGGTGGTGGCGCCGGTGCGGAGGCGGTGGAATTCGGCCCGGATGGTCGGCATCACGTCCCCGCCCGTGGTGGGGTTGGTGTAGCGGACGGCGGCGTGGCCCTGGGACACGGTGGCCGGGTGGCCCTCGTCCTCCAGCAGCAGCTGCTCGGCCAGCGCGCGGTCCGTGTATTCCCAGCGGTACGCCGCGATCGGGGAGCTGGTGGTGTCATCCAGCCCGGAGAGCGGACGCAGGCCCGGGTGCGCCCAGAGCCGCTCGGAGCGGGAGATGTCCGGGGTGGCCTCGTCGGTAACGCGCTCGGTGCCGAACTCGAAGAACCCGGCATCGGCGTAGTGCACGAACGGGATGTCCAGGCCATCGATCCAGGCCATCGGCTCATCGGTGTCGTTGTGGTGGCCGTGGAAGTTCCAGCCCGGGGTCAGCAGGAAGTCGCCACGCGACATCCGCACCGGATCCCCGTTCACCACCGTCCACACGCCCTCACCCTCGACAACGAAACGGAACGCGTTCTGGGAATGCCGGTGCTCCGGCGCGGTTTCGCGGGCGCCGAGGTACTGGATGGCCGCCCACAGCGTGGGCGTCGCGTACGGCGTACCGGCCAGGCCCGGGTTGGCCAGGGCAATCGCCCGGCGTTCCCCGCCCCGGCCCACCGGAACCAGATCGCCGGCGCGGGCGGCCAGCGGATACAGGTCGCTCCACCGCCAGACGTGGGGCACCGCCTTGGGGGTCGGGACCATCGGCATCAAATCCGCGATCTCGGTCCACAGCGGGATCAGGTTCTCCCGATCAAAATCCCGGTACAGCTCCTTGAGCTGGGCAGCCTCTTCGGGCGTCGGCTCCGGAGCAGTGTGCCCCGCTGCCACTGATTCATGGGTCGTGTTCTCCGCGCTGATGGACACGTGGGCCTCCTCGGTAGGTCAGAACAGTTTCTTGGCGTAGTTCGACTCTACGGATGCCGGTGTGTGACCCCCAACATATTCTGCTGGTCAGAATTGGCCGGCTGTTCCTGACGGGACCCGGCTGCGTGTTCAGTCCGGCTCGGCCGGGTTTGCCGCGATATCGATCTCCAGTTGCCGGCACGTTTCCCGCAGGGCGGGGACGAGTCCGGCGTCGAACACTCGGCGGAATCGGGTCGCTGGAGTGGCGACGGTGAGCGCGCCGACGACGTGCCCGTCCCGGTTGTGCAGGGCGATGCCGAGTGCGCTCACGCCCTCCTCCGTGCCCTCGAAATTAGCCGCGAAGCCGTTGCTGCGGATGGACTCAAGCTCACGCAGGAACGCCGGGTACTCCGCGGCCGGGATGGTGTCCCCGCCAATCTCGGCATTGTTGCTGCGGAAGAGCTGATCGATCATCGGCGGCTCCAGTTCGGCAAGCATGGCCTTGCCGCCGGACGTCTTGTTGGCGGGCATCACCGTTCCCTGCCGGTCACCAACCCGCAACACGTTATTCCCTTCCACCGTCCCCAGGAAGCGCACTTTCGTGCCCACCCGCACCATGAGGTTGACAGTCTCGTTGAGTTGCGCGGAAAGCAGCTCCATGTGCGGCTGGGCGAGCGAGCGCAGCTGCCTTGTCCAGCTCAGACCCGCCGGCCCGACCCCCATGGCCGGTCCGGGCACATAGCGGCGGGTTTCGTCCTGCACGGCGAACCCCCGGTAAACCAGCATCGCCAAAAGGCGGTGGGCCGTGGACGGGGCCACCCCAAGCTCCTCGGCAGCGTCCTTGAGCCGGAGCGCGCCCCCGTCGCGGAGCAACTGGAGGAGCTGCAGCGCGTTGTCGACTGCCTCAATGGAATAAGTCGGCCGCTTCTGAACGGGCTTGCGGGCGGACTTGGCTGATGGGTTGTTCTGCACATCAGAATTGTATTGTGGTTCATCCGGGACGGCCACGACAGTAGTGGGATGAATCACACACCATCTGCTGCAGTGCAGCAACGGTTTTCGCCGGGGACTCCCGCCCCCACTACCGCTGGTAGGCCTGCATCAGGGTTCTCAAAAGGATCGGCAGCCGCCGTCCTCGTCTGCTGGTTGTTGGTGGTCTTCGATGGCTACGACCTGATCGTCTACGGCACCGTCCAGTCCTCCCTGATCTCCGAGACGGGCTGGGGCCTGAGCAAGGCCACCGCCGGAACCATCGGTTCCATGGCCTTCGTTGGCATGATGATCGGGGCGATCTTCGCCGGCCGGATGGCCGACTCCTGGGGGCGCCGCCGCACCATCCTCGGCTGTGCCATCGTCTTCTCAATCTTCACCATCCTCTGTGCCTTCGCCCCCAGCGCAGCCGTTTTCGGGGGGCTGCGGCTCCTGGCCGGCATCGGGCTCGGTGGCCTGGTGCCCTCGGCGAACGCCCTGGTCGCCGAACTGGTCACCGCCAAGTGGCGGTCCACCATCGCCACCCTGATGATGTCCGGCGTCCCGATCGGCGGGTCCATCGCCGCCCTCGTCGGCATCCAGCTGATCCCCGCCTTCGGCTGGCAGTCGATGTTCCTCGTGGCCGTCCTCGCGCTGCTGGTCGTGGTGCCGCTCGGAGTGAAATACCTGCCGGAGACCCTGGCCCCGGTCGGCGCCACAGGCAGTGCAACAGGCAAAGCCGCCCGCAAGGCGCCCGACGGCGGCCGCAAGGACAAGGAGCCGTCCGGTTTCAAGTCGCTGCTCCGCGCCCCGTATCTGGGGGTTAGCCTGCTGTTCGCCCTCGCGACCATCGCCACCCTGTTCGCCTGGTACGGACTGGGAACCTGGCTGCCCAACCTCATGCAGCTGGCCGGCTACAACCTCGGTTCCGCCCTGACCTTCGCCCTGGCCCTCAACCTGGGTGCGGTGGCCGGCTCGGTCATCACCGCATGGGCCGGGACCCGCTTCGGTCCGATCCCGACGGCGATCGCCGCGGCCGCCGTCGCCGCCGGGGCGCTCGTGGTTCTGGTTACGGGACCGCCGGTCACCGTCGTGTACCTCATGCTGGTACTCGCCGGCGTCGGCACCCACGGCACGCAGTGCCTCATCATCGCCGCCGTCGCGAGCCACTATCCCGGACACCTGCGCGGGACCGCGCTGGGCTGGGCACTGGGGACGGGCCGCATCGGCGCCGTCGCAGCACCCCAGATCGGTGGCCTCCTGCTGGCCGCCGGGTTGGGCGTCAATTCCAACTTCCTCGCCTTTGCCGGGGCAGCCGCCATCGCAGCAGTCCTGCTGGCCGCCGTCGGCCTCAAACTCAAGTCCAAATCCTCAACCTCTCACCCACTAACAGGAGCAAGCAATGTCTGAGCACGCCACGTCCACCGATGTCCTCGTCATCGGAGGGGGAATGGCCGGACTGGCCGGAGCCCTCGCGCTGCGGGAAAACGGCGCCAACGTCACCCTCGTGGAGCGGGCCCCCGAATTCGGCGAGGTGGGCGCGGGGCTGCAGATGGCCCCGAACGCCTCCCGCGTCCTGAAGCGCTGGGGCCTGCTGGAGAAGGCCCTGGAGATCGGCGTCCAGCCAAAGCACCTGGTCTTCCGCGACGCCGTCACCGGCGAGGAGCTCACCCGCCAGAGCCTCGGCGGGGAATTCGAGGAACGCTACGGTGCGCCCTACGTTGTGATCCACCGCAGCGACCTGCACCGGGTGCTGCTCGAAGGCTGCGAGGCCGCGGGCGTGAAACTCGTCAACGATGTCATGGTCGAGAGCGTGGAAACCATAAACGGCAGGGGAGTGGCCCACACGGCCGCTGGCGTGGACTACGAGGCCGACGTCGTGATCGGCGCCGACGGGCTCAAGTCCACCCTGCGTCCGCTGGTAGCCAACGACGAGCCCGTGCCCTCGTCCTACGTGGCCTACCGCGGCACCGTGCCGATCACCGAAAACACTCCCAAGGCCGACCTCGAGGACGTCATCGTCTACCTCGGACCGGACTGCCACCTGGTCCAATACCCGCTGCGCAAGGGCGAGCTGCTGAACACCGTGGCCGTTTTCAAGTCCGTCTCGTTCGAACGCGGCGAGGAACAGTACGGGGGAGTGGACGAGCTTGAGGCGGCGTACAAGGATTGCGTCCCGGCCGTTCAGGAAGCGCTGAAAAACTTGGGCACCAGCATGCGCTGGCCCATGTACGACCGCGATCCGATCGAAAACTGGGTTGCCGGCCGGATGGTGCTGATGGGCGACGCCGCGCACCCGATGCTCCAGTACCTCGCCCAGGGCGCCTGCCAGGCGCTCGAAGACGCAGCCGTGCTGCAGGACGTCAGCAACGCCGCCGTGTTCACCGCGAACGGCGTCAACCCGGAAGCCTGGGACGACGCCATCAAGGAATTCAACAACGTCCGCGCCGGCCGAACCGCCCGGGTCCAGCGCACCGCCCGCATCTGGGGAGAATCCTGGCACGTCTCCGGGCTGGCCCGGACGCTGCGCAACCTGCTTTTCAAGAGCAGGAAGGACAACGACTTCCGGTACAACGACTGGCTGTACGGCCAGGACGGCGACGGCGTGCCGGCAGTTCGCGCGGCCCACTCCAGTCTGGCGGACCGAATTTCTGCCTGACTTTCCGACGGGTCCGGGCCGGTCATCGGGTGACCCGTCACGTGTTCGGGGCCGGCTCCATCAAGGCGCCGGCCCGCTGCTTCTTCCGTCACGAGTGCAGAGGAGGGCGGTACACCCCTCTGGAACGATAGAGGCCCGTCAACCATGGTGGTCGACGGGCCTCTGTAATGGTGGGCGTTAGCGCTGTCCGGGCTCTCCCGGCGCAGGCGGGTACGGCTGCTGCGCTTGGGGCGGGTACTGACCCTGCTGTGGATATTGCCCCTGCTGGGGCTGGTAGAGATGTCCCTGCTGTTGACCGGGCTGGGGTTGCGACGGCTGGTAGGGCTGGCCCTGGGTGTACGGGGACGGAGCCGGCCACTGGGGTTGCTGTACCGGGGCGTACGGCGGCTGCATCGGCACACGGGCGTAGGCGGCCTCCGCCCGTGACTTTGCCCGGGCTTCGACGGCCCGGGCGGAGAAGAACCGCTGGTGGCCGAGATACACGACCACAAAGAGGCCCACGGCGACGGAGAAGAACGCGACTGCCGTCACACCGGACGTCAGGCCCCGCATGAGGCCGTAGATGAGCGTCAGCAGGCCGCCGATCAGGAACCCGCCGGCGAACAGCGGCTTCCTCGATTCAGTCCAGATACTGGCCCCCAGGATCACCAGAGCCGAGACGAGCGCCGCAATGGTGACGTTGCGGTTGTAGTCGTGCATCGCCGACTGATGGGCATCGATGGCTGCCTGCCTGGCCGCCGTGTCGAGACTAGCCAGCGACGACAGTTCAGGGGCCGGATAGAAGGTCGCGATGCCGAGGCCAACGAAGAGCACGATGATGATGCCCAGGCCGATCGAGTAAAGGACGCGCAGGGATTTTTCGGTCATACCCCTATCATGCGTAGGCAGTCAGGCCGGGACCAGAAGGCGCGCCTCTTGGTGACGGACGGAATCGTCCAGCTGCGCGAGCGAGAATTGGTGAAATCTGCAGAGCCGGACCAGTTCAGGGCAGAAACGGGCGGCCATGCGCACCCTTTTCGGTCATCGGTTCTAAGACTTCGAAAGACAGAAGATCAGCCCCTCTCGACTGATTATCTAACGCCGATAATCAACATTATGTCAAGTAGAAGTAAATGGAGCGCACCCCCACTCGCTAGTCGGGCGTCCCGTCACGCTCGCTTCGCTGGCGCAGGCGCTGCAGTTGCCCTGTGTGCACGTCGCTCACCCATTCCCAGCCGGGCTTGGCCGACGGACCAATCCGCGGGTCGCTGGGATCCTTGCCGTCACGCAAGGCGTGCACGTAGGCCCGATCTTGGTCGACCCGTGCGCGCACCTGGTCAGCTCCGCCGACGGACCCGTGGCCCGGGACCACGACATCGACGTCGCCCGCCACGTCCTCGAGCAACCGCAGCGCAGTGAGATAGTCCTCGATCGGGTCGCCGGTGCCATTCAGGTCGAGCAGCGGAATCAGGACATCAGAAAGCATGTCGCCGGCGACGAGGACTCCGCGTTCCTCGATCAACAGCGCCGCGTGCCCAGGGGCATGCGCCTGATGCTCGATGATTCGGATCCCCAGGCCATCCCACGGAATCTGCGCCGCCTCGGCGGGCAGGCCTGTGATGAGGCCGAGCAAGTCCAGGGATACCGTCTCGGGGATGCCGAACCGGCGCGCATCGATCCCGCCCGACAGGCGTTCCCGGGCGGTCGCCGCACAGCGCGCGGTGCCGTAACGGGGCACCGCACCGAGCCCGGCGTGCCAGAGAAGGTGATCCCAATGGGGATGCGTCGAGAAGCCTGCCACGACGGTGTGCCCCAAGTCCGACAGGTCGGTCACGAGACAGGCCAGTTCATCCTCGTGGACCCCGGCGTCGATGAGCAGCACCCCAGCCCCGCCCTGCACGACAACGGCATTGCTCTGGCAGAACTCGCTCTCGTGGATCAGCACACCCTCCGCGACCTGCGTCAGCACGCGCTGGCCCCCGTTATATCGCGGATGGCGTAGCGGAACTGCAGAGGCATCGTCATGCGGAAGATACTCCCCCGGTGACCCGCGGTGACGCAAGTAGCAGCGAGAACTCGCCGGCCACGAATCCGCCGGGTACTCAACGATCCAGGAAGAATCGAAAGTGCGAGACTTCCGCTTATCTCTTGATCTCGTAGCGCAGAATTGCCACGCCGTTTTCGAACGGGGTGGCCTCGAGCAGCAACAGGTCCTGCCGATCCTCGAAAATGCGCGTTCCCTTGCCGCGTGACACCGGGCAGACCAGCATCCGGACTTCGTCAACGACGCCGGCGTCCATCAGGGACTTCATGAGTTTCAAGCTTCCCCACAGCCAGATGTCCTTGCCGCTCTGCTCCTTGAGCTCCCGGATGGTGGCGACCGGGTCGCGCGTCACGGTGGCGGCGGGAAAATCGCCCCAGGGGGCGTCATCCAGCTTCGACGAGGCGACGAACTTGGTGAGGTTGTTGAGCTTCTCGCCGTACTCGCCCTGCTCTTTGGCGTACGGCCAGTAATCCTTGGTCTGGGCGTAGGTATTCGCGCCGAGAATCATCGTGTCGACCGAGTCGATGAACCCCATCACGCTTGCCTTGAACGCACTGGTGTCCGTCTCGGAGAAGGGCTCCCCTGACACGAAGCTGAGCCCGCCGTCCTCCTCCGCGGCGATGTTGTCGACGGTAACCCACTGCTGCACTATGAGTTTTCGCATGGCGCCAACTGTAGTAGCCGACTAGCGCGCGGTCATCCCGCCCCATCTCGTAGCGCTGGTCCGGTCCGGCGCGGTGTTCGTCAACGGCAAGAATGATCAGTCCCCTACACCGTGTGGCATGACGATCTACCGGATGGATCACGTCGGACGTTCCACACGCCGGTGGCCACCAGCATTGCGCCGAGGGCGCCCATGAACACCCCGGGCATCCCTCGCCTCACGTTCGTCGTCGACGCGGTCCCACTGCTGAGCGGAGCCGGCGGATCGGCCGCACCCACTCCCCCGCAACGAGTCCGACAGGGTCAGGGCGGTTTTCAAGCTCCAGGGTGACTCTGCACGACGAAGTGAATCTCTGGGTGCTTCCCTGACCTCTCTGGCCCTAGAGACAGCCTGCCGGTACGTCGGTTGCGGGTTTCTGGATGGTCCCGGCCGCCGCCGGCTCCTAAGACAGGGACTTTTCGGGACGACGCTCACCCCCATTGCTGTCTCCGGCCCTGCTCCCCCGTCGCGCCAGCCGGGTCAGTCGGGCGGGGCGCCGGACTTCGCAGGAACCAGGTTGGTAGGGAGCATGAACGCTGCCACGAGCCCGACGAGTCCCAACACGGCGAGAGCGATCATCGCGAGACCGTACGACCAGGTGACGAGGATCGTCCCCGCCACGGCGACGCCGAGCGATGAACCCAGGTTCGACACGCTGCGCGACAGGCCGGAGATCTCGCCCTGCAGCTCATCGGGGAAGCTCGACTGGACCAGGTTTACGGAGGGTGTCAACATCGTACCCACTCCCAGCCCGATCAGCAGGAGCCCGGGGGCGAAGGCCCACGCAGACGGATTCCCGCTCACCATGGCGACAAGCAAGGCGATCCCGCACAGCGTGACGATGAAGCCGACGATGACCAGGGTGCGTTGCTTGTACACCTTCGCGAGCCGCCCTGCCGCCATCGACGAGACCAGGATGCCGGCGGTGGCCGCCGTGAAGATCACCCCGGTCTCGATCGCGTTGTACCCGCGCACGACTTGGAGGTACGCCGACACGACGAACGAGGTCCCCAGCAGAATCAGCCATTGCACGTTCTGCGTGATGAGGCCGAGATTCGATGTTCGATTCCGGAAGAGCCCGGTGGATAGCAGCGGCTCCTCACCGTTGCGTTCCATGGCCCGCACGTGGGTGAAGAACCACAGCAGCAGCAGCGCGCCGGCAGCCATGAAGACCGCCATCAGCAGCAGGTCGTTGTCCGCCAGCATGATGCCGGTGACGAGGACCACCAGCCCCGCGGCAGAGAGCACAGCCCCCATGGAGTCAAACGGCTTGCTCGGATCCGCGGGCACCGGATCCTGAACCGCCCGGCGGCTGAGCAAGATGATGATCACGATGATCAGCGCCTGGAAGATGAATGCCGCACGCCAGCTGATCGCGGTGGTGATGAGCCCGCCGATCAGCGGTCCCGCGGCCGCCCCGATCCCGCCCATGCCGCTAATCACTCCGAATGCCCAAGCACGGGAGGTCACGTCCGTGAACAGCATGGTCGTCAGAATGTAGACGGGCGGGATCAGCAGGGCCGTACCGACACCTTCCAGGATCGAGTTGCCGAGGATCAGCACGAACAGGTTCGGCGCCACCGCACTCATCACCGCCCCGACCCCGTACAGCGAGAGTCCGATGATAAATAGTCTCTTGCGACCCCAGAGGTCGGTCAGCTTGCCGCACGGAATCATCAGCGCGGCCATGACCAGCAAGAAGATCGTGATGGCGGTCTGGATTCCCCTGACGGTTGTGTTCAGATCCTCGCTCATGTCGTTGATCATCACGTTCATGTTCGAGCCCGCGAAGCTGCAAATGAACTGCGCCAGGGCGAGCGGCACCAGCACCCTGCGCAGCTCCTGTTTCGTTCGGCCTGTGACCACGTTTCCGGCCATTCCGAGCTCCTTTCGAGGTGGTCGCGATGCCGTCCGACGGCGGATCGCTGGAGTGCGGGGGTGGCGACCGTCGACCGTCTCGCCGGACGGCACAACGGCGGACGCCCCGGGGCCGGTCAGCCTTGGGGAGCGCGTTCTGGCGCTGGGTCGAGGCGGAGCAAATGCCATTGCCAGGCATCAAGTCCGACGAACAGCCCGTCGACGAGATCGTCACCGGCGCGGTCGAAACTCATGTCCCGGGTCGGGTCGGTCAGCTGCCACCGGTGACCACGCAGGTCCTGCCAGGGTGCGCTCACGTGACCTTTTGCGGGCGCATCGCTCAGATTCACCACGATCAGCCACCGGCTGGCACCGTCCCAGCTCCAGGCGACGAGGTTTTCGAAGCTGTTCTCACCTTGCCACCCCGACCGTTCACATAATTGCCAGTGCCCGTCCCGAAAGGTCGGGTCGGCGACAGCCGCCAAGAGCCGGCCGTAGAATGCCGCGAGCTGGTCATCGACCGGCTCGGCGGGGAACCGACCGAGGAACACCGGAAGGCGTACCCTCCACCCCAACAGCTGGCCGTGGTGAATGAGCCGGGCCCCGGTCTGAGTCAGGGCCGCCACCGCCGCCGCCTGTGTACGGCCGGCTCCGAACGCCGTCGCGGCCCGTGGCTCGTCGTGATTCTCCACGAACCGAACAAGGGCGTTCTGATACGTGGGTTCTGCCAGCAGGTGTTGCCGCACCTCGTCGGCGCTACCGCCGTGAAGCCGGTCATACAAACGCTTGTCGTAGCAGTAGTCGAAGCCCTGCTGCATCAGGGACCACTCAAGATCCCAGTAGGCTTCGGCGAGGAATACGAAGCCGGGGTGGGTTTCACGGACGGCGGTGATAACCGTTGGCCAGTACTCTGTACTCGGCGCCGGACCGACCCGGGCACCCCAGGTGCGGGCGAAAACGTCGTTCATGACCAGCATCGCCATGTCGCAACGCACCCCGTCGCACTGATCGGCGATCGATCTCACCGTCTCCACCGCCGCCGATCGCAGGGCCGGGTCGAAGGCGTTAAGCTGGACGACGTCCGGCCACGCCGGGAAGTAGGGGTCCCGCCCGTTGGCGAACACCTGGCCGCCTACCTCGACGAAGGACGCCGGATCCTGGGCCCGATCCGCGGCGGTTCCCGACACGAAGACCTCGGGCGCCCCCGTGGTCCACGGATGATCCGGTGCGACATGGTTGGGCACGAAGTCGAGGATCAACCGGACACCCCGGACCGCCAGCGCCTCCCGGGCGGCGGAAAGCCCGTCCGGGCCACCCAGGCGGTCATCGACCACATAGTCCCTCACGCAGTATGGCGACCCGACGACATCCTCGTCACGCCAATCGGGAAGAGCGGCCTGGAAATCGGACCGCAGGGCTGGATTCTCCAGGGCGATCCCGATTCCGGCGGGGCTGCGACGCCAGACCCCCATCAACCAGACCGAGTCGAAACCCAGTCCGGCAATCTCATCCCAGTACCGTTGCGGGACGGAGCCCAGATCGGTTGGTTGACCTTCTTCCACGCTGATCGATTCGAGCCATGCCCATGCGTTGATCTCGTAGATATAGGGGTGGGCCACCGGTGGCGGGAGGCCTGGCCCCTCCGTGTTGTTTGGCATGGGTTCACGGTTCCGTTTCCGGCGGTGCTGCCGTGGTGGTCGGGTCCGGGCTATCCCGGAACACCATCCGGTAGCTATGGCGGGGTGGGTCGAGGATGAGGTCCGCGACCAGCGCGGTCCACCCGGTCTGGTGCATGGCGCCGAGGCCGGCCCCGTTGTCGCCGTGGAAGTACTCGTAGAAGAGCAGGTTGTCCTTCCACGCGGGATCGTTCTGCAGCAGGTCGACGCCACCATAGACCGGTCTGCGTCCGTCCGGCCCGGGGAGCCAGATGCCCACCAGGCGATCGGTGAGGTCACCGGCTATCTCTCGCAGGGTCAGGTGGTGGCCGGAGCGGGTGGGGTATTCGACGGTGAAGTCGGGACCGTAGAACTCGTCGTACTGCAGGAGGGACCGGATGACGAGGTAGTTGACCGGCAACCACACCGGCCCCCGCCAGTTGGAATTGCCGCCGTACATCGCGGTCCGCGATTCGGCTGGTTCGTACTGGATGGCAGCGGTTGGCAGCCCCGGAACCGTGTAGGGGGTGTTGTGGCGCTTGGAGATCGATCGCAGGCCATGGGGAGACAGGAACGCCTCCTCGTCGAACACGGTGGCGAACAGCCGGGCGAGTTTGTCCATCGGGAGGACCGACAGCAGCGTCCGCCGGGAGTCCCCGGTGCCACGGACCTGCCAATCGAGGATCTCGTGCCGATCGGTCTGTTCCAACCGGCTGGCGAACCGCTTCCGCAGCCGGCGGTTCCGGTCCGTGTCCTGAGTGGGGAGCGCGACCGCGGGCAGCGCAGGGATCAACCCGACGAGGGTCTGCACCTTGATCGGGACGGTGATCCYGGAAGGGTCGGTGAGCCGGTCGTAGAAGAAGCCGTCCTCGGCGTCATAGCAGCCTGAGTCCTCCAGCGCGTCCATGATCAGTACGGTCTGTTCCAGGAATTTCACCACCATGTCCTCATAGACGTCGTCATGTTCGGCGATTTTGGTGGCTAGGGTGAGCATCGCCACGGAGTAATACGCCATCCACGCGGTGCCGTCGGCCTGGTCCAGCTTGAAGCCGGGCGGCAGGTGCGAGCGGTCGATTGGGCTGATGTTGTCCAAACCCAAAAAGCCGCCGCCGAACAGGTTGTTCCCGTCGGGGTCCTGCCGGTTGAGCCACCAGGTGAAATTCAGCAGCAGCTTGTTGAACACCCGCTTCAGGAAGTGCAGGTCGGTGCCGCCGTCGATGACGAACACCCGGATGGCGGCCAGCGCATGGACGGGCGGATTGACATCGTCGAAGCTCCACTCATAGGACGGGAGCGCACCGTTCGGATGCTGGAACCACTCCCGAAGGAGCACCAACAGCTGGTATTTGGCGAACGCGGGATCCAGGTGCGCCCAGGTGACGGCGTGAAATGCCAGATCCCAGGCCGCGAACCACGGGTACTCCCACGGATCGGGCATGGCAAGCACGTCGAACGAGTCCAGGTGCCGCCACCCCGTGTTCCGGCCGTTGCGATGCCCGGCCGGCGGCGGAGGTTCAGCGGGGTCGCCATCCAACCACCGGTTGACCCGGTACGGGTACATTTGCTTGCTCCAGACCAGCCCCGCGCAGGACTGGCGCATCACCTGCATCGGACCGGCACCGATCCCAGAGGGGGCAATCGCCGCGTAAAACTCGTCCGCTTCCCGCTCCCGGTCTGCCATGACGTCATCGAAATAGGAGTCGGACCAGCCGGCGGCGGGTGCCGTTTGGTCCGGGACCGGCCGGTGCAGCCGCAGCCGCAGCTCGACCCGGCCCCCGCCCGGCACGGCCACCTGATACCACCACGCTGCCTTCGTACCCTGAAGTTGCGGATTCACGGTGTCCGCGCCGGAGACCACGTGATCGTTGATGCCGTCCTTCGGATAGGCGGTCACCGGAGCCGCCCCGAACAGTCGGGCCGTGTTCGTCTCGTTGTCGCAGAACAACGCCTGCGGCCGCACTCCCTCCTTAGTGGGAGCGGCGTCGAGCCGGTAGCCGGACAGTCGTGGGTGCTCGACCACGACGCCGTCCCCGTCCAGGGACAACGACGGCGCCTCACCGCCTGAGACCCGCCACGTGTTGTGGAACCACATGGTGGGCAACACCGAAAGCACCGCTTCCTCGGGCGAATGGTTCTCGATGGTGATCCGGGCCAGTACCTCGGTCGGTGAGGCCTTCGCGTACGCGACATCCACGGACCAGTACCGGCCCTCGTCGAAGACACCGGTATCCAACAACTCGAACTCGGGTTCGTCCCGGGAACGCCGGGCGTTCTCATCGATCAACTGCTGATACGGAAACGCTGCCTGCGGGTAGTGATACCGCCACCGCAGCCATGCATGGCTGGGCAGCGCATCCGGGTACCACCAGTATTCCTTGACGTCCTCCCCGTGGTTGCCCTGCGGACCAGTCAGCCCGAACATCCGCTCCTTCAGGATCGGATCGGCCCCGTTCCACAGCGCCAACCCGAGGCACAGGTCATGGTGAACATCGGACAGCCCCGCCATGCCGTCCTCGTTCCACCGGAACGCGCGGGACCGGGCATGATCGTGGGGGAAGTATTCCCACGCGTCGCCACTGTCGCTGTAGTCCTCCCGGACCGTGCCCCAGGCCCGCTCCGACAGGTACGGCCCCCACTCGTACCAGGGATTCGCCTCGAACAGAACATCCTCCGCCGCACCCGTGGCCTCGGCCAGCCGAGCATGTTCAGCGGTCACACGCGGAGATGCCGCGGGCGGCGTCGTCGTGTCATCGGTCATGGGGTCCTCCCAAGGAAGCGGTGCCTGCCGAACCTCTCAAGACATGCCCGGATGGCGGCCCACGACCTGGTCCACCGACCCTCTACGACGTCGTGCGCCGCGCCGGGCGTGCCCTCTGGCATGACGATAGCAGGCAGCGCACCGCCCTAGTTGCCCGGGAGCAACAATTCACCTTTCGTTCACGTCGTCGGGTCTGCAGCTCGCCGTCGGGCAGGGCGCCGTGGCGGCGGTTCATCCAGTGCTCGGACGGTTTGGGACCTTCCGGCACAGCGGCCTCGCCGGCAGCCCGTGTGGCCAGCGGGTCGTCGGTCAAAACACGGGAAAATACCTGTCAGCATGGAAGTTCGCAGGGACCGTTGGAACAGCGCGCACACCAACGATCATTCCGGCTCGGGCCGGTGACTGTCCTGACCGCGTAGCCGGGTTGACGGCCGGCGAGACCCACACCAAGACAGCACAAAGATGATCCATCCCGCCCTCGCTCCGGAGGGTCCCGGCCGGGAACGGCGCCGGGCCTCGGCGTCAGATGGGAGGACGGCCGGATCGGACTCATCGTTCCAGCGGGCGCCGGCGGCCGCAGGTCCGGGCGCTGCAGTGCCCGGACCTGACGGCGTCGGCGCAGCGACAGCCTTGGCGACGTCCGGGCGGAGGACATAGGCGATGAACTCCCTCCGCACAACCGGTTTGGCCGCCACATAGTAGCCTCGACCTTCCCCGGGTCCGCCGACGGCACGATCGATCGCGCGGACCAGCGACCCGGGCAAGAACCCGTCGGGGCGCAGTGTGCGTAACTGTTCGAGTTCACCCTGGGTGAGTCTTCCCAGCAGACCCTCAATATCGGGCATCGCCTGCCTCCTCGCAGCCAATGGCACCCGTCTCTAATGCTAGACCCGGATCCGGAACGGGTGAACTATGCCCTCTCCAATCCGTGCGGCAGGGCCGCGAGGGCCCGCCGGGAATGGGCATCGGCCAACCCGCTGATGCGCACCATCAGCCAGCCATGGGGCGGTCGATGGCAGACACTCCCCACCGCTCCCCTGCTTCGCGCGCTGGAAACCTTCCGCTGACGGTAGGGCGGCTTCAGTCCTGGATTGCGTCCTGGTTGGTCCCGCGGCGCAGTCTGGTCCTTGCACTGTTTTCGACCAGAGTCGGGACGAATCCGAACCCGAGAAGAAGTCCTGGATCTCGTGAGCGTCCCAGGACAGCGCGGAGCAGATGGCCGGGCCAGGTGTGACGGTAGCCGAGAACGGGAGCTCATCGGGCTTCAACGCAATACTGGGGCGGGAAGTTGACCCGGCGATGCGCCCTCCCCGGTTTCGGGTGCCTGGACGCCTCGGGAAACGCCACGGCAATTTCCCTTGAGTGGTTTGTGGGTGTGGATTTGGGCCGTCAAATTCACCGGCAGAAGTTAATGACAAAGCGGCCCTAGAAGCCTATGGTCGGGTTCAGCGTTCATTCTCAAGGGGGGACAATGGATCGCATCTGGCGCTCGCCGATCAGAATTTCAGTTCTAGCGGCGGCATTGCTCATGACATCATGTGCAGTCCCCTCATCAAGCGTGCCGGGATCAGCATCCTCCACCCCCACCATTTCCGGTACCGCCGCGGCATCACCGAGTGCCCTGGCCGGTTCCGGAAGCAAGAGTCCCGTCCCGGCCACCCCCGGCCCGCCGCAGGAAACGTGCGCAGCGTTCCTGCCTACAGCGCCTTGCGCCGCCTACAGTAGCTTCGCCGCAACATCGACCGGTAAGGCTCAGCCCTGGGCGGCCGCGCGGACCATTAAGGTGCGACTGACCTCCGTGGAAGGTACCCTGCAGCTGGCCATGAAAACGGACTGCTCCCCCATTAGCGGGCCAGTCACGATTGCTGGAAACATCATGGCCATCGGGAGGATCGCCACTGGCGCCAGCGGCTGCATCGGTACTGCCGGTATACACCAAGCTTGGATTGATGAATTCCTAAAACGTCCCATTGCAATGACCTATACACAGAACACTTTGGCCTGGACGAGCGGGACAGACACGCTCAGCTTCAAAGCCGAGTAGCCACCTTGTTAGAACTTTGCGGACCGCCCCAGGGCGGTCCGCTTCTTTGGCCCAGCACCGACGGCGATTACGGAGCTTGCCGGATCAGGCACCGCATCGACGACAGGGTCCATGCGCGCTGCCAATTGGCTTCAGGGTTTACGATCTGGCGGGTTCCCCCAGTCGAGGCGCAACGACGATCTGCACATCGTCTTCATACAGCAACGGTCCCGGATCATCCGAAGTCACCACCTCGTATTCAACTCGGTAGCGACGCAGAAGATCCTCGTAAAAGTCCATGTTGATGTGGTGCAACAGATGCATCGCCGTGCTCTTGAACCATGCTTGGGCCGTTGGGTTGATCTCGCGATCGTAAACCGATGCATCCACGGTTGCCGGGTCCACATACGCGCAGTCAGCTCGATCATTGGCACTGCGCCACGCAGCCCAATCCTCAGCGCTGAGCCTGCCGCTGGCCGCCAGACCGTTGGCGAGGCCGAAGATGCCCGGGTAAATGCCTCGGGAATTTGGAAAGACGGCCTGGTAGCGAACGTACTTAGACCGTTCGGTGAGTCCCATGGCGCAAGCCATTCACACGAATCAAGACAAGAAGGCTAAGCCGGGCGAGACTCGGCCGGGCACTACCCATCTCGCCGCGGCGTCGTTCCGGAGAGGAACGCGGTCGCGCCGCCGTAGACCTGGTTGAGATACTCCCCGGCTTCCGTATCGAGAAGGGGTATGGCCCATCCGCCGCGGTCGAAGCCGCCGCTGCGATCCTCGTCCGGTCCGCCCAACCCCTGCATCACGCCGTCCACCGAGACGTTGGTCGTGGTCGTCAACCTCATGTCGTTTCACCTTGTCGAACAACGGCCGCGGCCCCCCGCCTGGATCCCGCTACTGGCTACAGACAAGCACACCTAGTTTTGGTGATCAACGGGGCATCGTTGTGTCGTGCGCACGCGGAAAACGGCGAGCGCTGCTGGAGCTCTCGGAACCGCCGGTGTCAGTGTTCCTCACCTATGAGCGGCACGAAGGCGACAAATACTGGACGCACCGCCTGAGCCGGACCGCCCAGTGGTGACATGATGGGCGCATGAGCCAAGTCACGTGCGATCTGACCATCTCTCTTGACGGATTTCTCGCCGGTCCGAACCAAAGCATGACGGACCCCCTGGGCGAGGGCGGAGAGCTGCTGCACAGGTGGCAGTTCGAAGAACCCGAGTCCAACGCAGCCGAGCTCGAAGGCATCCTCGCGGCCGGCGCGTACATCATGGGACGGAACATGTTCGTGGGTCCCGGGACTTGGGATGAGCAATGGCGGGGATGGTGGGGTGAGGAACCGCCCTATCACGCGCCCGTGTTCGTCCTCACCCATCATCCACGCGAGCCCCTCGAGATGCAGGGCGGCACCACGTTCAACTTCGTAACCGATGGTATCGAATCGGCGCTGGCCCAGGCGCGGAAGGCCGCTGGCAGCAAGGACGTGGCCATTGCCGGAGGAGCGCAGACCGCCCGCCAATTCCTTTCGGCGGGGCTGATCGACGAACTGCGGCTCCACATTGCGCCCATGGTCCTGGGGGCGGGCGAGCGGTTGCTGGACGGCGTGGGGGACCTCAAGCTTGAGCCGTTGGACGTGAGGGGTTCCCGTCTCGTCACCCACGTGCGCTATCGGGTAATCCGCTGACAAGCCGACGCCCGGAGAACTGACGAGCGGACCTGACCGGGGCTCTGACGATCTCCTGGCCGGAAGCGGCGACTGACGTGTTGGCCTATTACCAGCACGAACATCAAGCGTGGGGGTCCCGCGCCCCGGAACTTGCCTCGTTTGTCGCAGAGTCCGGCCAGGAGGCGCTCCGCGACGACCACGGCTTTGCGGCATTGGCGGCTGCCACGATCTCTCTACTCTTTGGCCGACGTGCAGTCTGCATGCTGGACGTGTTCCTGACGGAACGTCTGCGTGGCAAAGCGGTCCATTGTCTTCGAGGGGCATGTGCCCCCTGGAGTGTCATCACGATAGTGATTCGGCTAGCGCGATGCATCGGCAGTCGACTCGTTGACTCGAAGACAGGTTCGACCGCGGGGTGTGCAGGGCGGTGGTGTGGGGCACAAAGCTGACGGATTAATACACAATGGCGTGAATACACCCAAGGCTGTACTTTAGCCATATGGAAACGCTCACCCAGGCACCCGTGCTGGCCCGATTCGGCTACGCGGTGTCAGACCCGACCCGCGCCCGGATCCTTCTGGCACTTTCGGAGGCCCCGTCCTATCCCTCGGACCTGGCTGATTCCGTGGGGGTATCGAGACAGAGCATGTCCAACCACCTGACGTGCCTGCGGGGCTGCGGACTGGTCGTTGCCGTCCCCGATGGGCGGCGGAGCCGCTATGAACTGGCAGATGCCCGGCTTGGTCACGCCATCAAGGACCTGATCGGTGTCGTCCTTGCGGTGGACCCGGCATGCTGCGCTCCGGACGGGCAGTGCATCGCATGACCACGCTGATCCACACACCAACTTCGGATCGCCGCGCGGTGCTGGGCCGGAGGATCAGGCTGTTCGCGGCCGCGACCATTACTTATAACGTCATCGAGGCTGTTGTAGCTCTCTGGGCCGGCGGGGTCGCGGACTCTTCGGCGCTGATCGGCTTCGGCCTGGACTCGGTCATTGAAGTGACTTCCGCCCTGGCGCTGTCCTGGCAGTTCTCTGCCAAGGATCCGGAACGACGTGAGCACCTGACGCTGCGGATCATAGCCATCTCGTTCTTCGCCCTCGCCGCGTTCGTGGCCGTGGACGCCATCCGGTCACTCACGGGCGCAGGCGAGGCCCGACACTCAACACCTGGGATCGTAATCGCTGCCTTGAGCCTGGCGATCATGCCTGTCCTGTCATGGGCGCAGCGTCGCGCCGGGCGGGAGCTTGGCTCCAGGACGGCCGTAGCGGATTCCAAGCAGACGTTGCTCTGCACGTACCTCTCCGCCGTCTTGCTGATTGGCTTGATTCTGAACAGCACTCTGGGTTGGTGGTGGGCCGATGCCGGCGCGGCACTGGTCATCGCAGGTATCGCGGTGCGGGAAGGCATCAACGCTTGGCGAGGTGATGCCTGCTGCGCCATACCGCACGACACTGACGGCCACGCTGAAGAGGACGATGACTGCTGCGCGCCCATCGAAAAGACCTCAGCAGCATCCGCCCTTGCGGTGACCGTGACGGCCGCGACGGCAGGTAAAGAGCCAGCGGATTCTTGCTGCGCAGGGTGCGGACCAGACGCCTCGGCTGCGTCTGTCTCCGTTGACCTTGGAACGCAGCCGGCCGATCGATGAGCGCAGTCGTTTCCGCCGAGGGTCCGCATCACCATCTGGATCCCCCTCGCGGCCCTTGTCGGCGCCGGGGTGATCTGGTGCGTCGTATTCACCGCCAACAACCCCGCGCCGGCCGCACCTCTGGTGGCCGCCGACGCCCAGCTCATCAGGGAAGACAGCCACCGGGGCACGAACCCGGCCACTGAGAAGGCCCAACTGGTCGAGTTCCTGGACTTCGAATGCGAATCCTGCCGGGCAGCTGAGCCCCTGGTGGAGGAACTGAAAAGGGAATACGGGGACCGGATCACTTTCGTCCACCGTTACTTCCCGCTGCCCGCACGCCCGGCGGTCATGCGGTTGGGGTCTGGCTGTCTCTGTCTGCGATCGAGGTCTGGACCCACGACCAGTTAGCCCAATGACAGGATGGGGTCATGCCCATAGCGAAGTCCATCCTGTTGTTCGCCCTCGCCGCCGCCGCTGAAATCGGGGGCGCCTGGCTGGTCTGGCAAGCCGTGCGGGAGGACAAAGCCTGGTGGTGGGCCGGCCTCGGCGTCATTGCCCTGGGGATTTATGGTTTCGTCGCCACCTTGCAGCCCGACGCGCACTTCGGCAGGATCCTCGCTGCGTACGGTGGTGTTTTTGTTGCAGGCTCCCTGGCGTGGGGCATGATCTTCGACGGTTTCCGTCCCGACCGCTGGGACATCATCGGGTCCCTTATCTGTCTCGTGGGTGTCGCCGTGATTATGTTCTCGCCCCGCGGCTCCTAACCCAGATGTACTGGCGCGGTTTCACCTTGGTCCGCGACCGCGACCGCCGGCTGTACTGTCCAGAACGCAACAACCGGGCAGAGCCAGACGGAACGGGCCGAATACTCAGATCGTAGAGCGCACGGTAGATCGTTTCGTGCGCCAGATGCCGTCTTTTGTCGGCCCGTCCGGCTACACTGAATGAATCGAACATATATTCGAATAAAGGTGTGTTGTGGGCGTTATTGTCGGTCCCCGCGTGATAGACGCGGGCATGTCGTTGCTGTCGGTGCTGATCTCTCCGGTCCCCGTCGCGGCCGGGTACCCCTCGCCGGCGCAGGACTACTTTGATGGGCGGATCGACCTGAACGTGCACCTGATCAAGGACATCACCAGCACCTACGTCGTGCGGGTCTCCGGAGACTCGATGGAACGCGCCGGGATCAGCGACGGCGATGAACTGATCGTGAACCGGGCGCTGGACCCCAAGGACGGGTCCGTGGTCATCGCCGTCCTGGACGGGGAACTGACCATTAAGCGGCTGCGGATCACGGCCGCCGGCGTCGTGCTGCAGGCGGAGAATCCGGCGTACCCGGACATCCGTGTACCGTCCTTGTCGGATCTGGTCATCTGGGGCGTCGCGACCCGCTGCCTGCACCATGTTTGAGGCACACCATGTCTAAGCCCGCCCCGATGCGGCGCATGCCACAGATCGCGCACGTGGATGTGAACTGCTTCTACGCCTCGGCCGAGCGGGCATTCGATCCGTCCCTCGAAGGCCGGCCCGTCGTCGTCCTGTCCAACAACGACGGCTGTGCCGTCACCCGGTCCCCAGAAGCCAAGGCCCTTGGCATTGCCTTGGGTGAGCCCTGGTTCAAACTCGCCCCGCGCGCCAGGGAGTGGGGACTGATGGCTCTGTCCAGCAACTACGAACTCTACGGCGACATCAGCGCCCGCGTAATGGAACTGCTCGGCCGGTACAGCGCCTGGCTGGAGGTCTACAGCATCGACGAGGCCTTCCTCGGCGTCAAAGGCACCCCGGACGAACTCCTTGCCCTGGGCCAGACCATGAAGGCAGCCGTGCGGCGCAACGTAGGAGTTCCGGTCTGCGTGGGGATCGCGCCCACGAAGACCCTGGCGAAACTGGCCAACAGGTGGGCCAAGAACAACCCTGCCTTCGGCGGCGTCTGCCATTGGGACTCCGTGCCCGCCGCCGACCGGGAGGCGCTGATGCGCCGCCTGTCCGTGGTTGAGATCTGGGGCGTCGCGACGCGGTTGGCCAAGCGCCTCAACGCCTTGGGGCTCCAGTCCATCCTTGACCTGTCCCGGGCGGACCCGGTCATGATCCGGGACCGCTTCTCCGTGGTCATGATGCGGACCGTCCTGGAGCTGCAGGGTACCCCGTGCATCCCGATGGAGGAAGAACGGATCGGCCGGGACCAGCTCATCTTCTCCCGGTCCTTCGCGACTCCCATCACCACCGCCGCCGGGATCCGGCAGGTCATGAGCGTCTACGGCCAGCAGGCCTCGGCCCGGCTGGCCAAACACGGCCTCCAAGCCAAAGTCCTCACCGCATTCGCCGGCACCTCCCACTTCAACCCGAACGACACCTCCTACCCCTCGGTCTGCGTGCCCCTGCCGATGCCCACCGCCGATCCTGTCCTGCTCACCCGGGCCGCCCACGCTCTCCTGCCCCACATCCACGAGGGCATCAAGTACGCCAGGGCCGGCATCATGGTCACCGACCTCCGGCCCACCGGCAACCAGGCACCGCTGGCCCTGTTCGAAAACCCGCACGAGGAACGCCACGTCGGCACCCTCCTGGAAGACGTGACCCGCCGCTACGGGCGCGGCTCCATCGGCCTCGGTCACGGAGGCATCCGCGGCGGACCGGACTGGACCATGAAACGCGACATGCTCTCCCCCCGCTACACCACCCACTGGGACGAACTCCCCCTCGTCAAAGCCGCCTAACACAACCTGCCGCTCGACCGCACCACGAAAGACCACCCCCATGACCCTTACCACCGAAATCCCGGCACGAACCCGCGACCTCCAGGTCCGGCTCGACCCGGCAGGCAAGCCCCTCGCCATCCGGCACGACGGACGGATCTGGATTGTCGATCCCGCCACCGAGTCCCGACAGTGGATCGGCGGCGACGACGCAAGCATCGAATACTGGAACGTCCATGCCCGGCTGGGGGCCAATTCAACACTGCGGACGTTCACTCTCCGCCGGAACCCGCGCTCCTCACAGTGGCTCTTGGAATCCGTCGATGACGGTTCGTGAATGCCGCCACCGATGAGCGGCGGACCGATCAGCAACCAGACGTGGGAGGCGATCAGGGCGGAGTTCACGCTGCCTGCCCTGGAACAGGTGCGCCTCCGGCTCGCCGAGCTCATGGACGAGCCCCAACCTGTGATGCAGCTGCTCGTCCGAGTCTTCATCGACGACGGCACCTTCTGCCCGGGATTCCAATTCCTCGCCGGCGGCCACCTCCACCCGACCGTCGTCGAACTTTTCCAGCGCGCGATAGAACTGAAGGTTCCGCACAACTACTTCACGGCCTGGATGGTCACACCCTCCCGGGAGCTCGGCGGGTCCCGCCCCGTCGACCATCTGAATGGTGGCCCCGCTCCCCTGCTTCGCGCACTGGAGACCTACCGCCGTTGGTAGTCTTTAGCGCACCATCCCTTTCCGCGCGACATCACTTGAGGTGCAACCTATGACCCCTACGACACCCCCACCGGGCACCGTCCTTCTTGCCGGTGCCACCGGCGATCTCGGCGGACGTATCCTCCGGAATTTGGTCGCTTTGGGGGCCACCGTTCGGGTCCTGACACGACCAGGGACCAGCACGGCGCGGATTGCACAGCTCCGCGCCCAGAGCGTCGAGGTGATCCAAGCGGGCTATGACGATCCGGCCGGCCTCCAAAGGGCCTGCACGGATGTTGACTGCGTGGTCTCCGCGATCAACGGCCCGGACAGCGCAATCTTCGGTGCCCAGTCGCGCTTGCTGGAGGCGGCGGCCGCGGTGGGCGTACCGCGTTTCATCCCTTCCGATTTCTCCATCGATTACCGCGGTATCCGCCCCCGAAGTAACCGGAACTTGCAACTCCGCAGGGACTTCGCACAGCGACTGGACGCCACCGAAATCCGGGCCACGTCCATCCTCAACGGCGCCTTCACCGACATGCTCTCCGGGCAGGCACCAATGATCCTGTTCTCCCGGCACCGTGTGCTTTTCTGGTCCGACGCCGACCAGGTGCTCGACTTCACCACCAAGGACGACACCGCCGCCTACACCGCCGCCGCCGCCCTCGACGAGCGAGCTCCCCGCGTCCTCCAGATCGCCGGGGACCAGGTCACGGCAAGGTCCCTGGCATCCACCATGTCCGACCTGACTGGAACACAATTCCGGCTCCTCTACGCGGGCAGCGTCGGTTCCTTGACTGCCATGAGCCGGGCGGTCAAAGCCCTCATGCCGGCCTCTGACGAGCCGTTCCCACCGTGGCAGGGCATGCAGTACTTCGCCAGCATGTTCAGCGGCGACGCGAACCTGCGCTACATCACCAATGACCGGTACGGCAGCAGGAAGTGGACCACAGCCCGGGACGTCCTGGAGGCAGCACGGGCAGCAGAGCTGACCCCGCAGCAAGCGGAATCCGGCATTTAGTCCAAGCACACAGTGCTGTCAGCGAATCAGGCGCTCGGCTCACTGATTCTGATCCAGTAGCGCCACGCCGTGCTGTCTGCGTTGTTGCAGCCATCCTCGAGGATGCTGGCTAAATCGCAGCTTGAGCTGCGGGTCGCGGAGCCACGTAGGTGTTCGAATCGTTCAGCTGCGGCATCAGCTGCTTGCCTTGGCCCCGCTCGGGTTCACGGCAGGCCTCGACCAGTCGCTGGTACGGTCGCGCGGCTCTACCCTTGACCGCATGTCGGGCACAGGAGCCATAATCGGGCTGGGCGCCGGAGCGGTGCCGCAGAGAAGAGCCGACGGATCGCGCCGCCGGAGCAGAGGAGTCCTCGAATGACGAAGTACCTGATCTCGTTCCCCGGTGAGGCCATGGCGTTCCCCGAGGAGGACTTCGAGGCGGTGGTCGAAGCCTCGCATGCCGTCATCGACGAGGCCAAGGCGGCGGGCGTGTACGTCTTCGGCGGCGGGATCGATGAGGACGTAGACCCGGTGCTCGTGGCCGGTGACGGCACCGTCACCGAGGGCACGTACCCAGGCCACAACGTGCCCAACGGCGGCTACACCGTTCTCGAGCTGCCCTCGCGGGAGGCTGCACTCGAGTGGGCCGCGAAGATCGCCGTCGCCTGCCGCTGCTCGCAAGAGGTCCGGCAGTTCCAGTACGACCCGGCCAGTTGACGAGGGCGACCTCAGCCAGAGACGGTCGTGCGTCGCTACGAGCGCCTGGCCGAGGGATGTCGGCTCGTACGATACGACCGGGCTGGATGCGGGCTGTCGCCCTACCCGGCCACCGATGCGCCAACCAGCCCCATACCCTCAAACATGAAGAGCCGGATCTAATTCAATGCCGTTCAGTTAGGACTCCGCAGGATACGCCTCGACGTTGGAGCAGTTGAAGGCCGTCGGAGAGCGTCAGCGCCAGAATTCGGTGAGCTGCTCGGCAAGGGCTCTGCCTTGGTTGTAACCCGCCCGAGCAGCGGGCGGACGCAGCGACAGATCCATCGCATTGGCGCCGAACATGTGCTCGGAGTTGCTAGCCGGGAAGATCGTTTCGACGCTGCTGGAGCGTGCGCGTAGCTCGTCGACCTGTGCGGCAAGATGCATGCCCCACTCCAACGGCGTCCGCGTTCTGCCGCCGAATGGCGACAGCACCAGCACCCGCCCGTATCCGGCTGCCAGGTCGGCATTCTCGTTGCGCCGGTAGCCGCCGTCGATATATCGGCTGTCCCCGATCCTGTAGGCGTAGCCACTGGCACAACTGGCGGCGACGGCGTCCGCCAGGTCGACTCCGCTGTGGCGGTCGAACACGACCGGTTCACCGGTATGGGCATCGACCGCTGTGATGAGGACCGTCCGTTGCGGCCAGCGCTGACTGGGCAGCCGCGCGGCGACGGTCGCGCGCCACCGCGTTTGCCCGGAACCGTCCGACGCCGCATCCATGTCGAGTGCCGCCGCGCCCATTCTGCGGCGCATGTCAGCGGCATCCTCAGCGGCGGCGATGATCTTGCTCGTTCTCTCCATGTGGTCCGCCGCCGGCCTGATCGGAACGCGTCCACCGTCGGATCCGACCGGACCGGTCTGTTGCTGGGGCGCCGCGGCAAGGATGGCGGCAAGCAGTTCGGTCGGGGTCGCGCCAGCTATCTGGGCCGCGGCCGTCGATCCGGCTGACGTTCCGATGACCAGATCAGCCTCGGTCACATCCAGCCCGGCATCGAAGAGGCCGGCGATGACACCGATCAGCCACGCGTTGCCTGTCGATCCGCCGCCACCGAGGACTAACGCTCGCTCGCCCGCGGCGCGCACCCGCTTTGTGGCGTCGACCTGCGGCTGATCCTGGTCGGTCCGCGGCCGGTCGGAGGCCGTCGTCGTGGTGGAGTGCAGAGCTGAAGAAGGTGTTGTGTTCATGGGAGTCGCCTTTCGCGAATTGCCTGGGCGGGCGCTCCCAGTTGAGACTATTTCAGTCGCGCGATCGCGGACTGCAGGGGAGCACCCATTGCGGATACTGCGTACATGGGTCTCACCTCCTGCCGATGAATCACGATCACGGGAATGATCGCACACCAGCGACGCGGTGCGCAATCGGTATCAAGCCGGTTGCCGTGCGCCTGTCGAACGCGCCGCCAGCCGCTACACCCTCATCTGTGACGGGCCAGTTGACGAAGGCGTGGGTGCGAGGAGTGGGAGGGTCCGGCAATGACTTTGCGACTTGGGGTGTACGAGGACATGTCCCGGCTGCGCGATTCACTCCCGGACTCCCAGGTGCTCGTCGTCGAACCCTACTGGCCCTTCCTGGAAGAGCCACCGCGGATCCGCCGAGTCTTCGATCTCCATGCCGAGTGTGCCGAGGAAACGGGCCTGCCATTCCTGTTGGGCCAATACGGCGTCTTTGCCGCCGATCCTCCCCCGTTCTTCTACCCGGAACCGGATCAGATACACCCGAACGATCTCGGCCACGCCAAACTGGCAGAGGTCATGAGCCAAGCACTCGAACCATACGTGGACAAAGCCAGGGCTGCCGCCTAATTCCTGGGACTACGAAATGAGTCATTCTGGATGGTCTTTTCTTCCAAGGTGGCGGGAACCATCGACATATCGGGGGTATGACATTGAACAGCATGAATCGCCAACCAAGGTGAGCGGATTGAAGGGTCAGGAGCCTCGTCGCTCAGGGGAAATCGGCGGCGGACGGTACGTCGTCAGCGTGATCCTCCTCGTCGTTGGTTGGATGCTGGGGGCGCCTTCGGCGCTGCTGCTCCTCATCGGCTTGGGTGGTCAACTGTTCGGACTGGCCTTTCCGGCGTGGATTCTGATCGGCCTCCTGATAGGAACGTGCACGGGGATCGGGCTGGTCCTGGCCGGGCGAACGATCAAAGCGCGCTAGACATCCGTGGGCGACTAGGGACAGCTGGACTCGACTGGTGGGAATGCCACGCGCACAAGCCAGCGTGGACAAACGGACGGAACCCACATCATCTCGAAGAGCGCTGCGCCCTCGATACTTGAGGGATCCAGCAGCGGACCGTGTCACGGTATTGCTGGAATTCTTCGCCGAAACGTTCCTGGAGGTCAGACTCCTCGAGCGGCCTGACGGCGTAGTTCCACACCAGCGAGCCCACGACCGCGTAGGCAACGACGAACCATGACTGCAGGATGAGACCGATTGCGGCGCCCTGCACAATGCCCGGGGCCGCCATCGGATTCCGAATCCAGCGATACGGACCTGCGATGACCAAGCGGTTGGGCATCGCCGACGGCAGCGGCGTGCCATCTCCCAGCGTCGACATCACTACCACCGACCAGACGCCGAGAGAGCTGGCCAGTCCGAGAACCGTGACGCCGACAGGAACTGCAGACGACGGAAACGCGAGCCCCAACGTCCAGCGCCGTTCCAGGACCGCTATGACCAACGGAATCCCGCCAGGAAAAACCCCAGAATAGGACGATTTGCCCGAAGGTTGAAGCCACGTGGGTCGCGGCGGTCGGGCGGCAGCTGGCGGGGCGGAACGCGAACGGACCGCGGATGATCCACGCAGTCGGTGCACGCCCCAGCAATACGAGGCAGAGAGCGAGCAGGGAACCTGCGGTTGCAGCGCCCATGCTTAGTACGCCCCAGCCGGCTTCTGTATTGATCGTGCCGTATACCGCCAGTGCGACGGCGACGCCGCCGGTCCACCCGGTACTCACTATCGCGGCAGCCTTGACGCCGAATGCTGCACCCGACGCCGCGTCGGCAAAAGTCCACCGTGGCGTCTTAACCAATTGACTGCCTGAATGGGCGCTGTCCAGGGCGACTATTGCCAAGCATACTTATCAATGTTTAGTGTGGTCCTGGGAGGAGGCCCGCCCTGCGAACGCGGGCCTCCGGCACACGCCTCTTGCCGGCTCTCCAACGGCCGGCTCCGCGTCCAAGCGCGGGGCCGGCCTGGACCGGCATCCACAAAATAGAAGCAGGGACTGCGTCTGGCCCCAGATCTCATACTCGGCCCTGCCGCAACAGAACGGGCGGCCGCGATGCGCTCGCGACCGCCCGCAGCTACCGGGTGCATCCTGGGCTCAGCGCACCGACTTCCGCTCATAGATCGCCATCGACCAGGCGTACCCGGCGACCACGATCACGACGCACCACCCGATTGCCAGCACGGGGCTCCAGCCGAGCGGGGTGCCGAGCAGCAGCCCGCGGATGGCCTCGATGAACGGCGTGAACGGCTGGTACTGCGCGAACCACTGCAGCCACTCCGGCATCGACTCGGTCGGCACAAAGCCGCTGCTGAGGAAAGGCAGGAAGGTCAGCACGAGGGGCAGATTGCTGGCCGTCTCGGCCGACTTCGCCTGCATGCCCATGGCCACCCCGAGCCAGCTGATCGCGTACGCAATGAGCAAAAGCAGACCGGCGGCAGAGAGCCACTCGACAAACCCGGCGGTCGGGCGGAAGCCGATGAGCAGACCGACGCCGAGCACGAGCGCGACGGCGATGATCGCCTGGATGGTATTGCCGAGCACGTGCCCGGCGAGCACCGCAGCCCGCGAGATCGCCATCGTGCGGAACCGCGCGGTGATGCCCTCGGTCATGTCCATCGAAACTGTCGTCGCGATGCCGCCGGCGCTGCCGGCGATGGTCAACAGCAGGATGCCCGGCATGACGTACGCGACATAGGCCTCCCGCCCGCCGGCCGGATCCGCACCGGGCAGGCCGGCCCCGAGCGTGCCGCCGAACACGAACACGAAAAATAGCAGCAGGACTACCGGCCCTACGATGGTGAACACCGACAGGCCCGGGTAGCGCACCATGTGCAGCAGGTTGCGGCGCAGCATCGTGACCGAGTCCGTAATGACGTGCGATTGCCGACGGGTGCCCGGGGCGGTCTGGCGCTTGGCGGTGATGGTGGTCATGATTCGGTTCCCTTCGTCTCGACCCGGCCGGTGAGCGCGAAGAACACGTCATCGAGGTCCGGGGTGTGGATGCTGAGGTCGTCGACCTCCAGGTTGGCCGCGTCGAGGCGGTCCAGCACGGTGCGCAGCGCGCCGACACCGCCGTCGCTCGGCACGGTGAGTGAGAGCCCGGCGTCGTCGCGGGCGGACTCGCCGAGCAGGCGGGAGGCGGCGTCGAGCCGCGCGGCATCGGCGAACCGGAGCCGGATGTGGCCTCCGGGCACCAGGCGCTTGAGCTCGTCCGGCGTGCCCTCGGCGACAAGGCGGCCGCCGTCGAGCACCGCAATGCGATCCGCGAGCTCGTCTGCCTCGTCCAGGTACTGGGTGGTGAGCAGCACGGTTGTGCCGTTCGCGACCAGGCCGCGCACGATGTCCCACATGGTGTGCCGGCTGCGCGGGTCCAGGCCCGTGGTCGGCTCGTCGAGGAAGATGACGCTGGGCGCCGAGACGAGGGTCATCGCGAGGTCGAGGCGGCGCTGCATCCCGCCTGAGTAGGTGGCGAGCGGCTTGCGGGCGGCCTCGACGAGATCGAACTGCTCTAGCAGCTCGGCCACCCGGGTCTTGGAGCGCTTCGCCCCGAGGTGGCGCAGCCGGGCCATCAGCAGCAGGTTCTCCTCGCCGGTGAGCAGCTTGTCCACCGCGGAAAACTGGCCGGTGAGGCCGATCGCGGCGCGGACGCCGTCGGGGTCGCGCTCGACGTCGCGTCCGTTCACGAGTGCCGTGCCGCCGTCGGGCCGCACCAGCGTGGACAGGATGTGCACGGTGGTCGTCTTGCCGGCGCCGTTCGGGCCGAGCAGCGCGGTGACGGTGCCCGCGCTCACGGTCAGGTCGACGTCGTCGAGCACGGCCTTTCCGGCGTAGGACTTCCGCAGCCCGTGCACTTCGATTGCTGTCGCGTTCATGTGCTTCGTTCCCTTCTATTGGTTGCCCGGAGTCATCGGGCGCGCTGGATGCTGATGTCACCGTGCTGGGTGCGTGCGCGCACTGCGACGGTCTGTTCGGACGCGTCGGGAGCGCGGTCGCTGTCGAGCTGGTTGCGCACATGCCCCTCCTTCGAGGACAGATCGAGCCAGGCGGGAACGCCGGGCCGCACGCCGATGGTGACCTGGCCGAAGCCGCTCTCGACCTGAATGGAACCGCTCGAAACCTCGGCCAGCTGGATGCTGCCATACGCGGTCTTGGCCGCGACGGAGCCGAGTGCCTTCGTGATCTCGAGGTCGCCGTAGGAGAGCTTCGCCTCGAGGTCGCCGCCGGACTCCCCGATCAGGATGGTGCCGTGCGACGCCTTCAGGATCGCGTCGCCAGTGACCTTGCCGATCCGGATCTGACCGTGGTCTGCCGTGATCTCGATCCCGCCCTCGGCGGTGCCCAGGGTCGCGTTGCCGTGCGAGGCGCGCAGCCACAGGTCGCCGGTGGTGTCGACATCAACGCGGCCCATCGAGCTCTTGATGCGGGTTGCGCCGAGGCGTCCGACGGTGCGCACGCCGCCGACCCCGATCTCTGCGGTGAGCCGGGACCCGGCCGGCAGCTCGACCTTCACGTCGATCGACTCGGTTGGGCCGATCCAGCTGATGCGGGGCCGCGGGCCCGTGATGATGAGCCGCTGGCCGTCGACGTCGACCTTGGTCTCCTCCGCGCCCCGGCGGTCGACCGCCTTGGCGGGGTTGGTCGGCGACACGGTCACAACCGTGTCGTCGCGGTCAGTGGCGATGACTTCGATCCCGCCGACCTGCAGTTTGATGGCGAGGTCGATGGGGGTGGGGGTGTCGTAGGTGGGCATGCTGGCGCCTTCCTCTTATAGATGTGTTTGATCGACCCCGCAGGAATGCGTGGCTGGTGGATGCGGTGGGGTGAGCGGGTTAGCGCGCCCAGCCGGCGAAGTTGTCGCCGGTGCGCAGGGTGCGTTGCGCGGATCGTCGTTGCTTGGGTTGGAGGGCGGCCGCAACCGCGCGGACCAGCCAGGTGTTGACGGACAGGCCGTCAGCCGCTGCCGCCTCGTCCACCCGCGTCTTGAGGGCGTCCGGCAGGCGGAGCGTCGTGCGCGAGGTGCTCGCGTCGTCGAGGTCGAGGGGTGCAGCGGCCCGCTCGTCGCTGTCCGATTCCGTGTTCGGCTGGGTCACTACGAACTCGACGTCGCGTCCGCGCAGCCGCATGTCAACCGATCCGGGGGCGAGGTCGCGGGTGATCTCGCCGACGGCGGCCGACAGGACGTCGAGGAGCACGAGCCGCGTCGCGGCATCGAGTCCGGCGGCCAGCCGCTCGGCGACGGCTCGGGTGTCCTCCGCGCCGTTCTCCGCGGCATCCACTAACTGGCGTTGCAGGTCGGTGACGTACTGTCCGAGTTCCATGCCACCATAGTGACACCACGGTGGTGTCACGTCAAGCTTTCGTGGTGTCACCGGTCACGCGCAGGTTGGTGCGGCGGCTTGCCGGCCTGCTTTGGGAACTCGGGCCTCTATTTGGCGTCCTGTCGGTTCACCATCGCGGTGATCCAGATGGGCGCGAACGGAGAGGTGCAGTTCGGGGGCGTCGGGTAGTCCTTGAGCACCTCCAGGCGCTCGCCAATGCCGATGGCGCGGGCGCGGTGTTCGGGGTGCTCAATCCCGATCTGGGCCAGGCAGTGGTTCATCGCCCACTGCAACCGATCCGGGGCGTCCTTCATCTCCACTTCGATGCTGTCGAGCAGTCCTGGCAGGTCAAGGCCCCCGGGCCTCTTCGCCACGCGTTCCGTGGTCAGCGCCCACCCGGCACTGGCGACCACCGGGTCCGGATCGGCGAACCAGGCCACGCGCAGTTCCTCGGCATGGGGGTTCTTCTTCACCACATAGTTGACGAGCCAGTCCTGCACCTTGGGAGTGTTCGCCTGGCGCAACATGACGTCCAACTCATCACGATCGAACGCCTTCGGACGGCAGATCAGGAGCGCCAGGAGCCGCGCCGCGGTATCACCGGTCCCCCACAGCTCACGTGCCAGCTCCTGCTGGGTCTTTAGCCGCTTCGCCAACGCGCGCAGCTTGCCGAGGTTCACCCCGTGGTCGTCACCGTGCCTGGCGTTCACCTCGCGGATCCTCGGGTCCTCGAGTTCGGCCAGCCCGGCCATCACCTCGGCCACCGTCATGCCGGTTTCCGTCGTCTGGGCCACCCCAGCCTCCTGTCCATAGCTTGTGGGATTCAGCTTACGACCACGGTTCGGCCCCCTGTGGCAACAACCCGGATGCGGCCGACTTCAGAAAAGCGACAAGACCGCACCGCGACAGCGCTCCCTGGTAAGCGCCCGGTGCTTGCCTGTGAATCTCCCGCTGGCCCTTGCCCCCGACTGGTTGCCTGCGGCAAGCTATTGATCACCTGATGAATTGATCAACCAGGAGAGGTCCGACGGCGAGGATGCCGCGGAAGGTTGCCGCGGCAATGCCGCCGCCGGGCAGGAGCCCCGCAGAACGGGAGGGCACGGAACATGGAACGTGCAGTACCCAGGTCGGCTAAATATCGTGCCATCGTCATTTCTTCGTTGATTGCCGTGGTGCTAATTCTTGGAATTGCGTTTATTTTTATTTCCCGGTCGACCGTTGCGCCGTATTCCGGTCCTCCAACCACTCCGGGGGCATCCGGGCGACCAGTGAGTAATCCTGCCGTGTCCGGGAAAGCAACGTTCCAAAAGGTGCCGAATCAGGTTCTGTTTGCGCTTGATAGTGCCGGCAAACCGGATATCTCCGGAGACCTGAAGAACATCAAGCAGGGTGATGCCGGCGATTGCTATTTCCTGGCAGCGTTGATGACAGTGGCCGCACGCTCGCCTGAAACCGTTTTGAACATGGTTCATGACAATGGCGACGGGACCTACACCATTTCATTCCACAGCAAGTATGACGGCGCACCCAATCCGGTGACAGTGACGGTTAATGGTGACCTTCCGTATCGCCGCGGCAAAACCTTTGAAAACGGCATCGAAAATATCGACGGCAAGAACGTTTCATGGGCCGCGATTATCGAGAAAGGGTGGGCGGCCGCGAACGGCAACCACTATGACGGCATCGATGGCACAGACCTCAGCAACGCCCAGGATCACGATGTGCACAACGCCCTTTACGCGATCACCGGCGAGGTGGGCGTCGACCGCAATCCCGGCGGACCCATGACGGAAGTGAGCTTCGCGCAGATCGAGCAGGACTTCACGAACGGCCTCATAACGCTTGGGACCTCCAACGACGACGGCAAGCTGGTCTCCGACCACTCCTACGCATTGCTGGGCGTGAATTCCTCCGACCAAACCGTAGTGGTAGGGGATCCGGAGGGCGGCCAAGATACGCTGCCGTTCGATACTTTCCAGTCCACCAACATCAACCAGTACATCGCAATCCCGACCTATCCTTGAGCGCCAGCCCCCTCCCCTGCCGGTTGACGGCATGATGCCGGTACGGCAGCACGGCGCTTTGTCGCTGTCATGGCTGTTCCCGGCGTCGTGCTCCTGATTCCGAAGTCCCTCGTCATTAACCAACTGGGGATGCTGGCCGCTGCCGCGATCATGACCATCCCCGTCGCCATAGTGTTCTTCATCTTCCAGAAACGGATCATGAACGCCACCGCCGGCGCGGTCAAGGAGTAACTGGTGTCGGCGCTGTCAGACCACCTGAGGTTCAAGGCTGGCTAGCCTCCGATGGCGAGCAGCGCCAGCGCGCTGTCGCGTGGTTTTTGAAGGTCCAGACCGGTGTAGCCCTCGAACGCCGCCAGCCGGTTGACCACGGTATTGCGGTGGCAGGCGAGACGGTCGGCCGTCGCCACGAGGCTGCCGAGCTCCAGGTAAGTCCGCGCTGCTTCCAGGAGGCGTTCCCGCTCCGCGTCGCTGCATCGCTCAAGCGCCGAAAGTACCAGGCTTTCAGGGTTGCAGCCCACTTGCGAAAGCCGGTGTGCCGTGATGGACAGCCAGCGGTCCCGCAGCGTGAAGACTCCCCTGCTGCCCATGGGCAGGTCCTTCATGATTTCCCGGGCAGCGCTGACGGCTGCGCGCACTCCTGCGATCCCGTTGGCGGGCGGTGCCACTGCGACGGCCACACCGTCGAACAGTGCGGCCTCCTGGAAACTCAACTTTTCGTCGGAGGATGCCGTCCGGGGCCGGATGACCAAGGTGTGGTGGCCCTGGTCATAGGTCAGCACAGGAAGGTCCCGGGGCGGGCGCGCCCGGATCCGCCTCCTGATCAGCAGACCATCGTTCCGGTCAATGGCCGCCACCAGGAACACCCCGTGAGGGTTAATGCGCAGTGCGCCCGCTATCCGTGACAGATCCGTTGGGGAGGGTTCGGCCGGCGCCAGCAGTTGCGTCAGGTACTGCTGTTGAAGATCGGCATCGGCGCCCTCAATTTCCTCCAGCTCCCTCAAATAGCGTTCTTGGACGCTGGACGCGAACCGGTCCACCGTCGCCCAGACCACTTCTGCCTTCTCTACCAGCAGCGCAGGGTCGGCGCCGAGCGCTGGGGAGGCCAGCGCATCCCACAGCACCGAAAAATCCAGCCGGATAGCCCGCACCAGGCCTTCCAATGGAACTCCCTGCCGAGCCCTGCGGGCACCAAGTTCGGAGGCAATGTCCGCCAGCGCGTCAATTTCGGAGGCCTGTCCCCCGAGGGCCGAGAGCATGGCAGCGAAGGAGCGGAAGCTGCTGCGGCGCAGATCTTCAAGGGTGAGACCCGAGTCCGCGTAGGCCGGGTCGGGAAGTATTCGGGTCAGAAACTTTTCCACGAGTTCGGGCAGCTGCGTGCCGACGGCGGCAATGAGAACTCGCCATCGTTCGTCCTCGGTCATATCAGTCCTCCCACAGTCGCCGCTCCTATCATCCCCGAAGCGGACCTCGACAGCGTTGTACCTTCGTACATTTTTTGCCTGCTCTTCTGCCTTCCGCCGTCATGGGCAATGGCCCCGCGCCTTGGGACGATCGAAGTCAGCCGCAGCGTGGCGGCGAACAGACTTTGACCCGCCAGGAGATTCCATGACCATCATTGACCCAGTCGAGGAACGGACAACGGCCGTCCGTCCCGACGAACAGTCCGGATACAAGAAGGGACTTTCCAACCGCCAGGTGCAGATGATCGGGATCGGCGGAGCCATCGGCACCGGCCTGTTCCTGGGTGCGGGTGGACGCCTGGCCTCAGCCGGGCCCGTACTCCCTGTGGTGTACGCGATCTGCGGAGTGTTTGCGTTCTTCATTCTCCGTGCCCTCGGCGAACTGGTCCTGCACCGCCCGTCTTCGGGCTCGTTCGTCTCCTACGCCCGGGAATTCTACGGCGAAAAGGCCGCCTACATCTCCGGATGGGTCTATTCGCTGTCCTGGGCGCTCACGGCGATCGTGGACATCACCGCCGTCGCGGTCTACCTGAATTACTGGACCGCCTTCAGCAGCGTGCCGCAATGGATCCTGGCACTGGCCGCCCTGGTCGTGGTCACCGCCGTCAACCTCATCTCCGTGAAGCTGTTCGGTGAGCTGGAATTCTGGTTCGCCGTCATCAAGGTGGGCGCCCTCGTGGCGTTCCTCCTGGTGGGAGGCATCTTCCTCGCCGGCAACTTCCCAGTCGCAGGCCACCAGCCCGGGCTCTCCCTGATCACGGACCACGGCGGCATGCTGCCTAACGGGCTCCTGCCCGCCATCGTCATTGTGCAGGGCATCGTGTTCGCCTACGCAGGCATCGACATGATCGGCGTCGCCGCGGGAGAGACCAAGGACCCCCGGAAGATCATGCCCAAGGCGGTCAACGCCGTCATCTTCCGGATCGCCATCTTCTACGTCGGATCCACGGCCCTGCTGGCGATGCTGCTGCCGTACACCGCCTACAAGGCCGGCGAGTCCCCCTTCGTGACCTTTTTCGCCAGCATCGGGGTACCAGGCGCCGGTGACGTGATGAACTTCGTGGTCCTCACCGCGGCCCTGTCCAGCCTCAATGCCGGCCTCTATTCCACCGGGCGGATATACCGCTCCATGGCCCAGACCGGGACAGCGCCGAAGTTCATGGAGCGCATGAGCCGCGGCGGCGTACCCTACGGCGGAATCCTCTTCACCGCCGCATTCACCCTGCTCGGCGTGGGCCTGAACGCCGTTGTTCCCAAGATGGCCTTCGAAATCACCATCAACGCCACCGCCCTGGCCATCCTCTGCACCTGGGCCACCATCATTTTGTGCCAGCTCAAACTGTACAAACTGTCCAAGGCGGGGCTCATGCCCCGGCCCGCCTTCCGGCTCTTCGGTGCGCCGTGGACCTCCTACCTCACACTGGCCTTCCTGGCCGCGGTGCTGGTCCTGATGCTGTTTGATTTCCCGATCGGAACCTACACGGTCGGCTCCCTGGCGATCATCATCCCGGCACTGATTGCCGGCTGGTATTCGGTGCGGAAACGCGTCAACGAGCTCGCCAGGACCCAACCGCTGACCGGCGCCATCACAGTACAAGTACCAGCGCCAACGCCAGCCACCCCGCATTCAGCAACCCAGCATTCATCAAGCCGGTTCAACAACGAGGAGCACACACCATGACTGCCGCAGCTACCCGCCCCGCCCATACGCTGGCCACCAATACACTGGCCGGACCCTCCGCGGACACCCGCCAGGCAACTTCCGATGACGCCGCGTCTTTCCTCCGCGACTTCCGCAGCCTCTCGGCCATCGGGGAAACACCCGGCCACGGCGTGGACCGCCAGGCCGCCACCGCGGCGGACGCACAGGCACGTGCCTGGTTCACCTCCCTCGCCTCGCAGTACGGCTTCCGCACCGAGGCGGACAGGATCGGCAATCTCTTCGCACTCATCGAATGGAACCCCGGCGCGCCCTTCGTTCTGGTGGGATCGCACCTGGACAGCCAACCGACGGCCGGAAAGTACGACGGCGCCTACGGCGTCGCCGCAGCCCTTCACGCCGGCCGCCGGCTGGCGGACCGGGCAGCCTCCACACCGTCCGACGGCGTCGCCGCGGCCGCCGCGCCCAAATACAACCTCGCCGTCGTTGACTGGTTCAATGAGGAAGGCTGCCGCTTCGCCCCGTCCATGATGGGCAGCTCCGTCTACACCGGAAAGCTCCCGGCCGACGCCGCGCTCGCCGTCACGGACACCGCCGGCACCAGCGTGCGCGAAGCGCTCTCCGAAATCGGGCACCTCGGCAGCGGCGAGGGTCCCACGGCGGCGGCCTACGCCGAGATTCACATCGAACAGGGCCGTTCCATGGAGGACTCGGGCACCACGATCGGCCTGGTCCACGCCTGCTGGGCCGCCGCGAAATACACCGTGACCGTCCACGGCGAACAGGCACACACGGGCTCAACCGTCATCGCCGACCGCAGGGACGCCCTGTTGGGCGCCTCCCGCCTGGTGGTGCTGCTGCGGGAAATCGCGGACCACTTCAGCGGCGCGGTCCTGCACACCTCCGTGGGCCAACTGACCGTCTACCCGAACTCGCCCGTGGTGGTGCCGTCCCGGGTGGAGCTGGTCATGGACCTGCGGACCGCCGACGAGGAGATCCTGGCCTCCGCCAAAGCCCTGCTCCGCGCCGGAATCGCCGGCATCGAGGCGGAGGCCAACGTCAGCATTGACGTCGCGGAGTCCCACGCCTGGGGCATCAACCCCTACCAGCCCGCCGGTGTGACCCTGGCCGCCGAATGCGCTGCCGAACTGGGCCTCAGTCACCGCCAGGTGTTCACGCTGGCCGGACACGACTCCATCAACATGAAGGACATTGTCCCGACGGTCATGCTGTTCGTCCCCAGCGTGGACGGCATCTCCCACAACGAACGCGAGTACACGAACGACGACGACGCTTGCGCCGGCGTGGACATGCTCACCCGTGTGGTGGAACGGCTATGCAACGGGGACCTCGACGGCGCCGCAGCACCCGAGTCCGGCGCCGGGGTCCGGGGCATCCAGTGACGGGCCGCATCAGGGTGGCCGTCCTGCAGGGCACCGGGCTGGTCAACTCGCCGCAGGAGAACCTCAACCGGCTTGCCTCCCGCGCGCAGGAAGCCCGGGCGCAGGGCGCGGAGCTGCTGGTGACGCCCGAACTGTTCGTCAGCGGCTATGCGCCCAGTTTGGTCCACACCACCGACGGCGCAGCCCAGCGGAAGCAGCTCGCGGACATCGCTGCGTCCGCCGGCCTGGCGATCGTGGGCTCCACGGTCGAACACGACCGGGACCGGCACTATATTTCGGCGTCCTTCTTCGACCGCGATGGCGCCGAACTGACCCGGTACCGCAAGCAGCACCTCTTCGGGGCCGAGGAGAAGGGCGCCTTCGATGCCGGGGAGGCGGATCCCGCCGTCGTCCGCTTCAAGGGGGTCAACGTTGCCCTCGGAATTTGCTTCGACATCGAGTTCCCCGAGTTTGTCCGCGCCGCGGCCGTCGCAGGCGCGGAACTGCTCTGCGTTCCAACGGCGGTTCCGCTGCGCGCGGGCGGCCAGACCGACGCGCACCCCTTCGACACCCGGCTGGTCCCGGCGATGGTGGTGCCCACCCGCGCGCTGGAAAGCCAGCTTTTCATCGCGTACGCCAACCACGCCGGCCCGCACTTCGCCGGCCTGAGTACCGTCGCCGATCCGTACGGCCGCCGCCTCGCGGCGGCCAGCGACGACGCGGAGCTCATCGTCGCGGACGTTGCCGTGTCCATCCTCCGCCAGGCCCGGCTGGACACCGACTACCTTTCCACCTTCGTTCACAGCGCAGCCAGCGCACGCCCCCAGTAAAGGACCCCTGTGACCATCGCAGCCACCAGCACGCCGACTGCAAACCTGAGCATGCTCATCCCCGATTTCCCGTTCCCCTACGACGACTTCATCACCCATACGGCGGGAATCGGCTCCGTCCCGGCCGACATGTATGGCACGGAAGTGGCCGTGGTGGGTGCCGGGATGTCGGGACTCGTCGCCGCCTACGAACTCATGAAGATGGGGCTCAAGCCCGTTGTGTACGAGTCCTCCCGGATCGGCGGACGCCTTCGCGGAGGAACCCAGCCGGGCCAGTCCGGCCCCGTCGCTGACCTCGGCGGAATGCGCTTCCCGAAGTCCGGTGCCTCGTTCTTCCACTACGCGGACCTCGTCGGCATCGAAACCCAGCCGTTTCCCAACCCGCTGACCCCCGCAGCCGGTAGCACGGTGATCGAGCTCGGCGGCCAGGCCCACTACGCCGAGACACCCGCCGACCTTCCCGGCTTCTTCGGGGAAGTCTCCAATGCCTGGGACGACTGTCTGGAGGAACGCGCCCACTTCAGCGCCATGCAGGAGGCCATCCGCACCCGCGACCTGGCCACCATCAAGAAGCTCTGGAACGAGCTGGTTCCGCGCTTCGATGACACCTCCTTCTCGGGCTATCTGGCCGCTTCGAAGGCGTTCTCCTCCCTGCCGTTCGAATACCGGGAGGCCTTCGGACAGGTCGGGTTCGGGACGGGCGGCTGGGACACCAATTTCCCGGACAGCATCCTGGAGATCCTCCGGGTCGTGTACGTGGATGCCGACGCCGACCAGCACCGGATCATCGGCGGCGCCCAGCTCCTGCCCGAACGGCTCTGGAACTATGCCCCGCCGGGCCTGGCGCACTGGCCGGAGGGCACCAGCCTGGCCTCCCTGCATGGCGGCCACCCGCGGCCCGGCGTCGCCGCCATCCGGCGGGTGCCCGGCAATGACCGCGGAACGGCTGGCAGCCAGGAACCCATCGCCGTCACCGACAAATGGGGACAGTCACGGCAGTACGCGGCCGTCATTGCGACGTGCCAGAGCTGGCTGCTCTCGGCGCGGATCGACGTCGACGAATCGCTCTTCAGCCACAAACTCTGGACCGCGATCGAGCGCAGCCACTACATGCAGTCCTCCAAGACGTTCGTCGTCGTCGACCGGCCGTTCTGGAAGGACATCGACCCGCAGACCGGCCGCCAGGTCATGAGCACCACGCTCACCGACCGTCTCACCCGCGGAACCTACCTGCTGGACAACGGCCCGGACCAGCCTGCCCTGATCTGCCTGTCCTACACGTGGAACGATGATGCCCTGAAGTGGCTGCCGCTGGACGCCGACGAACGGGTCCGGCTCATGCTGCACTCCCTGAAGCAGATCTACCCCACCGTGGACATCGCCTCGCACATCGTCGGTGACCCCATTACGGTCTCCTGGGAGGACGACCCCAACTTCATGGGCGCTTTCAGCGACAACCTTCCCGGTCACTACCGCTACCAGGAACGGCTGTACACGCACTTCATGCAGGACGGAATGGATGCGGCGCACCGCGGGATCTACCTTGCGGGTGACGGTGTCTCCTGGACCGGCGGCTGGGCCGACGGGGCTGTGACCACTGGCCTGAACGCGGTGTGGGGCGTCATGACGCAACTCGGCGGCAAGACCCATCCGGAGAACCCGGGACCGGGCGACCGCTTCGACGAGTTGAAGCCTGTCCGGCTGCCCTGACCGGAGCGGGCCCTTCCGCGATTGGGCGAAGGATCATGCTGGTCGGCGTTGACACCCACGAGGCCGGCCCATCGGGCCGGCCTCGCGGCCCAACCGGGCACGTCTGGGTGTAATAAGTCTGGTGACTGTTGGGCCACAGAGTGGTAAACATGAACTGTTCCGCTGAGGAACCCGGCGGGCTCGTTTCTGTCAGCGAGGTGCATCATGACTTCCATGAATCCTGCTAATCAACTCGACGAGCTCGGCCAGCGCACTCTGCGCAGGGCGCGCCGCCGCATCATGCCGCTGATCGTCCTGCTCTACTTCGTTGCATATCTGGACCGGAACAATGTCGGCTTCGCGAAGCTGACCATGAGCGAGGACATTGGCCTGAGTGCATCGGCCTATGGCCTCGGCGCAGGCATCTTCTTCCTCGGCTACGCGCTGCTGGAAATCCCGAGCAACGCCGGCATGTACAGGTTTGGCGCCCGCAAATGGATCGCCCGGATCCTTATCTCATGGGGCATTTTCGCCACGGCGATGTGCCTGGTGAACGGCGCGACCAGCTTTTACATCGTCCGGTTCCTGCTGGGTGCGGCCGAGGCAGGGTTTTTCCCGGCCATCTTGTTCTACCTGACGCTCTGGTTCCCGTCTGCCCAGCGTGTCACGGTGCTGGGCATCTTCATCCTGGCGCAGCCCGTATCCAACGCCCTCGGCGCACCGGTGTCGGGCCTGCTGCTGCAGATGGATGGCATCTGGGGCCTGCAGGGGTGGCAGTGGCTTTACATCATTGAGGGCATCCCGGCTATTATCCTCGGGATTCTGACCCCGATCCTGATGACCGACCGCCCCAGCCAGGCGCATTGGCTGGCTGACGATGAGCGCGAATGGCTGACTACGACCATGGACGAGGAGCTTGCCCGACACCAGAAGGGGCGGCCGCATCACTTCCTGGCCGGCCTCAAGGACCCGCGGACCATTGCCTACTCAGCGCTGTACTTCGGGCTGGTCTGCGGTATCTACGGCCTCGGGCTGTGGATGCCGACGATCGTTGCCGCACTGGGCGACTTCAGCACCGCGCAGGTCGGTCTGATCGTTGCCATTCCCTACACGGTTGCGGCGGTTTTCGTGTACTTCTGGGGTAAGCGCTCGGACCGTACCGGAAACCGGGTTCTGCATGCGACCATCAGCATGGTCATGGCGGCCATTGGCCTCTTGGCTGCCGGCTACCTGGTCGAGGTCAACGCCGTCCTGGCACTGTTGGCCCTGACGCTTGCGGCCATGGGTATTTACTCCGCTATTGCCCCGTTCCTGGCCATGCCCGCGACTGCCTTGGTCGGCGCTGCGGCCGCAGCCGGGCTGGCGATGGTGAATTCGCTCGGTAATCTGGGCGGGTTCGTGGCTCCCTACGCCGTGGGGCTGTTCAATGACGCCACGGGAGACAACCGTTCCGGCCTCGTGTTCCTGTCGGCCTGCCTCGCCATCACGGCCGTGGCCACCTATCTCTACGCACGCAAGCGCCCGGAGGGACGGGTACGCCGGCCACAGTTGGTGAGGAGGCTGTAGCTTCCGACGACTTCGACATCCAGAACTGACCATCAGGCGACAAGGGGCTAAGGGACATGACCCAGCAACAAGCGTTTCCGTCCGGGCGGACCGCGGTGCTGACGGGCGCCGCCTCTCCCCGCGGCATCGGACGGGCGACGGCGGAATTGCTCGCCAGCGGAGGCTGGGCGGTTGCGATTCTGGATGTCGACGGCGACGCGGCGCGGAAGGCGGCGGCGGAAATCACCGACATCTACGGCGTCCAGGCGGTCGGGGTGGGCGCGGACGTGTCCAATCCTGCAGCCGTCAACGCTGCCATCGACGAGGTCGAATCGACGCTGCCGCCGATCATTGGCCTGGCCAACCTGGCAGGCATCAGCTCACCCACGGAGTTCATGGACGAGACCCTCGAGGCCTGGGAGCGGGTGTTCAAGATCAACATGACTGGCACGTTCCTGGTCACGCAGCGGGTGCTTCGGGGCATGATCGAGCGGAAGCTAGGCAGGATCGTGAGCGTCTCGTCCATCTCCGCCCAGCGTGGAGGCGGGACCTACTCCAAGGTGGCTTACAGTGCTTCGAAGGCTGCCATCATCGGCTTCACCAGGGCTCTGGCCCGGGAAATGGGACAGCACGGAATCACGGTCAACTGTGTGGCTCCAGGTCCCGTGGACACTGACATCATGGGCGGAACACTGACGGAAGAGCGGAAGGCCGCAATGTCAGCCGACATCCTGGTGGGCCGGGTGGGAACCGTGCGCGACATCGCCGCGCTGATGGTGTTCCTGATGGGCGAGGACGCCGGATTCATCACGGCCGCGACGTATGACATCAACGGAGGACTGCAGATTTCCTGACCGCAGTGACGCGAAAGGCCGTATCCAATGCCATCCAGCCCACGGGGCATCGCTGACGCGTTCGCCGCCGCATGGAACGCTGCGGATCCGGTGGCCTTGGCGGCGCTTTCACTGAGGACGCCGACTTCGTCAATGTTGTTGGCCTATGGTGGAACACCCGTGAGCAGATCCGGGACAACCATGCCTACGGCTTCCGGCACATGTTTCCGGACACTGTCATGGTGCTGGACCGCGTCACGGTCCGCGAGCTCGGGCCCGACGTGGCCGTGGTTCACGCGGGTTGGACCATGAACGGCCAGATCACCCCCGCCGGGGAAAGAGCGGGGACCAGGCAAGGCGTCATCAGCTTCACGACGGTCCGGCAAGACGGCGGACAGTGGCTCGCGGTAAGTGCGCAGAACACGGATGCAATTCCCGGGATGCAGACCCACGTCGCTTCAAGCGAAGGCCTGGTAGCGGAAACGTATGCGTCCCGTGCGCGTTCCGAGCCCGCGCCGACTACACGCCCCTGACAGTGGGGAGCCTGACCTAGACGGCAGCCATTACGCGCTCGCCGTTGAAGTATTCGAGCTGCCAGCCGTCGACGGCATGGTGGTGGGCCAGGTTGAGCACGGCGTTGTCGATGCTTTCCAGGGTTCGGCCAATGGCGCGGCTGAGGCTCACGCGCAGGAGCGTGCCGTGGGCGACGGCCAGGACGCGGCGGCCGCGGAACTCCTCGGCCAGCGCTTCCAGCGCGGCCAAACCGCGGGCGGCTGCCTCGTCCTCTCCTTCCGCGCCGTGGAAACCACTGGGGGTGCGCAGTGCATCCAGCTCAGGGCTGGCCTGAAGGCCCTCCGCGAGTCCGAAGCTGCGCTCGGTGAGCTCCGGCACGCGCCGGGCTACGCTGAGCCCCAGCCCGGCGGCAATCAGGTCGGCAGTTTCCGCGGCACGGCTCAGCGGCGAGGACACGATCGCGTCCCACTCATAGGCAGACAGGGCGGCGACGGCGTCGCGCGCCTGGCCGCGGCCGACGTCGTTCAGCGGAATGTCGGTGGATCCCTGCAGCCGGCGCTCCGCGTTCCAGTCCGTCTGGCCATGGCGGACAAGGGCGAACGTCGTAAAGGTCATGCCTGCCATTCTGCCCTGCGGGCGGACGGGCCACTAAACCGCGGTTACGAAACGGCCGATTCTACGCATGACTATGTCAGCCTTGTTGGCCCCAGCTCGACGGCGGTACCCGGCTCCATCAGGAGCCAAGACTAGTTCTGCCTACAGTGCTGGCTGCCTGTGCGACTTCAAATAGAGCAAGGGCTGCCGTCTGCACGGGAACGGGGCCGCTAGTGGTGTGGCAGTAGCTGCGCCAGATCGACGTTCTTTCTGACGGCAATGCATCCGAGCGCGGAGGACGCGCCGACTGTAGCCCACAGACCCAGGGTCCCAACGGTCCAGCCGAATCACAGCAGGCCTCCAAGAACCCAGCACACCGGCGTCGGTGCAGCGAAGAACCGGCGACGCGGAAGCCGGCTACTGGCGACGCCGGCGTACCTCGATCTGGCCCTCGTTGACCCGGGCCTCGTAGGCAGGCTGTGGGTGCGATGCGGGTCCCCGGACAATGTTCCCGTCCTCGAGCCGGAAGGTGCTGCCGTGCCAGGGGCACGTGACGCAGCCATCGGCGATTTCTCCTTGGTCAAGGGGGCCGCCCATGTGGCTGCACACGCTGTCCACGGCGTAGAGCATCGCACCAGAGCGGTGCAGCAGCAGGGACACGTTCCCAACCTCAACCTTGCGGCGCTCGCCGTCGGGCAACTCGCCCTCGCCTAGCACCGGCTGCCATTCCGAAGGACCGTTCCGGTCCGCCGTTTTGTTGACGTTCACGGCGTTGGTATAGGTGAGGTGTCCGCCCAAAAAGCCCCCGAACATCAGGAAGCCAAGGCCCGTCTTCCCCAAGGCCTTCCCGAGGCCGCGATGTCCAGTAGCACGGGCCACGGCCGACGCGGTGTGGAGACAGAGGGCTGTGGCGTTGGCTGCGCCGTGAACGAGACCCGTTCTTCTTGACTTCCCCTGGGTGTCGGACCAGTCGTTCAGCCCGGCAGCGGCAGTGGGGACCGCCGTGGCGATACCAACGCACACCAGCATGTCGGCGGCCCGCTCTGACTCCGTGCCTCCGAAAGTGTCCAGAAGTGCAGCCATGCTCCAGGCCCCAATAGGCAGATCGGTGAGCACCGGGTGAAGCGGATGGCCGATGTAGGTGCCGCTCAGGAAATTTCGGATCGGGCGCGCCTGAACCGCTTGTCCTACGATCCTGGACAGAGACGAGGCCACTCCGTCCAGCCGGTCGAAGCGTTCTATGGCGTTGACTACGGAATTCTGCAAGTTCACAGCTCCTCCTAGAACTGGTCAAGGTGCTTATCCGGACGGTTCAGGAGTCAGCGACGTGGGTTGTCATGGAGAACCTCCGTGGTGCCGGGCCGCCCCGCACCGGGCCGCTTCCTCGGCTCACTGTAGGCCGACGACGCCCGATCAAAAAGGCCCAATTCTGTGACCTAATATCACCCGCAGCCGACAGCATTTATCCCCTGTTATCAACGGATAGCAGCGTGGCACTATCCGGCAGTGCCCGACTGTGCGGCGTAGGCGGTGGCCCGGTCGCGTACGTGGGCAACGTAGGTATCCGACTGGTTGTAGGAGTAGATCGCGTCGGCCCAGCCCGCGGCGGTGGTGAGGTCACCACCGTGGGCGCACAGGTACGAGGCGGCACTTAGCGCGGCGTCGTCGATGTTGAACGGGTCGGCTTTTCCGTCCCCGTTCCCGTCCCGGCCTGCGAGTTRCCAGGTGGAGGGAATGAACTGCATGGGTCCGACGGCGTGGTCCCACCGGGCGTCGCCGTCCAGGGCGCCGGCGTCCGAATCAGGGATCGCGGCGAAACCGTCGCCGTTGAGGCTTGGACCGACAATTGGCCCGCTCGCCTGGCCGGTGGTGGTCAGGCTTCCGCCGCCGTAGGTTCCATGGCCGGATTCGACGAAGCCGACCCCGGCCACCGTATTCCAGCCGATCCCGCACGCCGGAGCGGATTCGTTGGCCGCGCCGGCCGCAGCCACGTAGGCCTGGAGCGCACGGGCGGGGATGCCGGTCTGCGCGGCGGCATGGCTGAGCCACTCAGCATCCGTGCTCCGGGTGATGTTCACGGCGGAGGTGATGCCGGCGGACAGCGATTCGAGTTTCGCGTCCGCCCGGGGCGGCGCGGGTAGGGCTACGCGGGTCTCCGCGCCGGAAGCCCGGAGGGCCCAAAACAAGAACCCGGTGATGACGCAAAATACGAACAGGCCGAGCACGGCAAGGCGTTTCAGACGGAGCATGGACTATTCGGGCCGGCCGTGGACGGTGCTGGCCCGCCTATCCGGCGCGGCGCGGAAAACCGCGCCGACGCCGGACACGCGGGAGGCCATTGCCCTAGCCTTCACATTCGACGCAGTAAGCGTGGCCGTTCTTTTCGCGTGCAACCTGGGACCGGTGCCGGACCAGGAAACAGGAGTAGCAGGTGAATTCGTCCTGCGCCTGCGGGATGACCTGCACGACGAGTTCCTCGGCGACAATCTCCCCACCCGGGCTGATCGCATCGTCAAAAGCGTCAGCTTCATCCAGCTCGCGGACAACGCTGCGGGCATCCGGGGCGTTGGCGGATTGCAGCGCCTGCAGGGAATTATCCTGCGACTCCTTGACGTCGGATCGGACTTCGTCGTAATCGGTTGCCACGGGGGTGACTCTCATTCCTATGTTTAGTTCTGACGGGAAGCCAACGTACACCATTGCGCGCTTCCCTGCGTCATGTGAACTAAGTCCTTCACGCCTAGCGGAGTCGCGGGACCGCTTCGACGGGCGCCGGCGCCGGGTTCGAGTCCGCCGGGCCGGAGCGGGCAGCCGCGGCGAAGGTGTTGACCGGCCGGGGCAGCCCGTAGTGTTCGCGGAGGGTCCGTCCCGTGTATTCGCGCCGGAAGAGTCCGCGGTCCCGCAGGATCGGGATGACGTGGTCCACGAAGACGTCCAGGCCGGACGGGAGCACGGGCGGCATGATGTTGAAGCCGTCGGCTGCCCCGGCCACGAACCATTCCTGGATCGCGTCGGCCACCTGCTCGGGGGTGCCGGAGAAGGTGCGGTGTCCCCGGCCGCCGCCGAGCCTGCCGATGAGCTGGCGCACGGTCAGGCGTTCGCGCCGGGCGAGGTCCACGATCAACGTGTATCTGCTCTTGGCGCCCTCGATTTCGTCCTCGGAGGGCAGGTCTGCCGGCAGCTCGGCGTCCAGGGCCAGGGATTCCGGGAAGACCCGCAGCACCCCGGGGAGCTGCCTTCGGGCGTGCTCGGGGTGGATGAGCTCGTCGAGTTCCTTCTCCAGCCGCCGCGCCTCGGCCTCGGTGGAGCCGATGACAGGAACGATGCCCGGGAGCACCTTGATCGTGTCCGGGTCCCGGCCGGCGGCGGCGGTTCGCCGCTTCAAGTCGGCATAGAAGCGCTGTGCGTCGGGCAAGGTCTGCTGGGCGGTGAATACTGCTTCGGCGTAGCGGGCGGCGAAGTCCTTGCCATCCTCCGAGGAGCCGGCCTGGACAATCACTGGGTGGCCCTGGGCGGAGCGTGGCACATCCAGGGGGCCCTGGACGCTGAAGTACGTGCCGGCGTGGTTGACCGGGTGGACGCGGGTGTTGTCTCCCCAGGTTCCGGCTTCCTTGTCGCCGAGAGGAGCGTCGTCCTCCCAGCTGTCCCAGAGCCTGCGGGCCACGTCGAGGAATTCCGCGGCCCGCTCGTACCGCAGCGCGTGGGCCGGCTGGTCCCGCAGCGAGAAGTTCCGCGCGGCGGCGTCCCCGGCGGTGGTGACAACGTTCCATCCGGTCCTGCCCCCGCTGATGTGGTCCACGGAGGCGAACCGGCGGGCCAGGTTGTAGGGGTCGTTGTAGGTGGTGGACGCCGTCGCGATCAGCCCGATCCGTTCCGTAACCGCGGCGATGGCGGCGAGCAGGACGGTCGGCTCAAGCGTGCCGTAAGGACGCTGGCCGACGTCGCCGTGCAGCACCGGTGAGTCCGCGAAGAAGATCGAATCGAAGGTTCCGCGTTCCGCCGTCTGGGCCAGCCGCTGGAAATGGGTGACGTCCGTCCCGGCGAAGCTGTCGCTTTCCGGCAGCCGCCACGAGGCTTCGTGGTGTCCGGTGCTCATGAGGAACGCGTTCAGGTGCAGCTGCCGCGCCCCGCTCACAGCGGTGCTCCGGAGACATCTGCGCGAAGTTCCACCGTCTCGGAATAGACGGAGGAATCGCCCTGGATGGACGTGCTGCGGCGTCCGTCGATGCCACGGGGAACGTCGCCGGCGACCGTGACCCGGTTCAGCTGGCGGGGCTGGCCGTCGTAGTTGTCCGGGGCGTAGTGCTGGGTGATGCGGTTGTCGAAGAGCACCAGCTGGTCCGGTTCCCAGTTGACGCGGACCACGTTCTCCGGGCGGGTGACGTAGGCCTGCAGCAGCCGCAGGATGTCCTTGGATTCGGTGTTGGACAGTCCCACGATGCGCAGCCTTTGGGCGAAGCCGCCGATGAAGAGGCCGCGCTCCCCGGTCAGGGGGTGGACCCGGACCACGGGGTGGGCGGTCTCGAAATGGATCCGGGTGAATTCCTTCCGCCGCTCATCGGCGTTGGCGTGCTCGAGGTTTTTCGGCACGGAGTAGTCGTAGTCATTGGTGTGGACGGCCCACAGGGTGTCGGCGAAGTTCCGCAGTTCCTCGGGCAGGTCCTGGTAGGCACCTGCCGAGGAGGCGATCAGGGTCTCCCCGCCGTAGGCCGGCAGGGTGATGCTGCGCAGGGTGGAGGCCTGCGGCGGGTTCACGACGAAGGTGACGTCGGTGTGCCAGTTGTTCGCGCTGCCGTTTTCGCTGTCCACCGGCAGGACCGCCGGTTTGCCCTCGACGGAGGCCACGGTGGGGTGTGCCTGGGTGAGCGGGCCGAAGCGGGCGGCGAAGCGGACCTGGGCTTCGTCGTCGTGGACGTTGGCGTCCCGGAAGACCAGGGCCTTGTGGGTGTTCAGGGCCGCACGGATCTGGGCGATGGTGGCGTCGCTGAGGTCGCTGCTGAGGTCCAGGCCGCGGATCTCAGCGCCGATGCGGGCGCTGAGTTTCCGGAATTCGAGCCGGGTTTCGGTGGTTGTCGACATGGTGGTTTTGTCCTTTGGTCTGTGGGGTTAGTTCGACTGGGATCCGACGGCGGTCCGCCACCGGGAGAAGTGCCGTTCGACGGCGACCAGCAGGTAGTTGACCAGCAGGCCGAGCAGCGAGACGGTGAGGATCCCGGCGTACATGTCCGGGATCAGGAAACTGGACTGTGCGTTGACGATCAGGTACCCGAGTCCGGCCTTGGCGCCGACCATTTCCGCGGCGATGAGCACCAGGATCGAGGACGTTCCCGCCATCCGGATGCCGGTGAAAATGGTGGGCACCGCCGAGGGAAGGATGACCTTCTGGAACAGCCGGAAGTTCGAGAGCCCCAGGGAGCGGGCGGCACGGATGAGCAGCGGATCAACGGTCCTGACGCCGGCGATGGTGTTCAACAGCACAGGGAAGAACGCGGCATAGGCCACGATGCTGATCTTGGACGTCTCCCCGATCCCGAGCAGGAGGGTGAAGACCGGGAGCAGGGCCAGCGCCGCCGTGTTCCGGAAGACCTCCAGCAACGGGTTGAGGAACCGGTCCAGGGACCGGTACCAGGCGACCAGCAGGCCAAGGGCGACGGCGGCCACGACGGCGATGCCGAAGCCGCTGGCGGAGCGGGTCAGGCTTGCCGCCAAATGGTTCTGCAGTTGCCCCTTAGCGATGAGGGAGCCCAGTGCCCGCAGGACCTCGTGCAGCGGCGGGAGGAATACCCTGGTCGAGGCCGAGGCGAGATAGGTGGGCCCCAGTTCCCAGAGCAGGAGGAACAGCACGATGGCGCCCGAGGCCCAGATCCCGCGCCCCGCCCTGCGGGCTCCGGACCGGACCAGGGCGGGAAGGCGGCTGGGTCCTGCGGGCTGTGAGGGCCGCCCGGCGTCGGCCGTGCCGGGTGCGGGTGCGGCCGCGGCGGCAGGTGCAGCGGCGTCTTTGGTCAGTGTTGGTGCGGTCATCAGGCTGCCCTTCCCTTGCTGAGCTGGACCTTGCTGAGCTGGGGCGCCTCGTCGGGCGCGGACCCATCGGGCCGGATTTTGGCGTGCCCGGCTTCCTGGGCCTTCCGGACCTCGTCGTGCAACAGCGACCAGACCTTGTGGCGGTGTTCGACGAAGACGGCGTCGGACCTAACGTCCCCATCACCGCTCCGCTCCCCCAGGTCTATGTCGACAATTTGTTTGAGCCGGCCGGGGCGGGAACTGAGCACGGCCACGCGCTGGCCCAGGTACACGGCCTCGTCGATGCCGTGGGTGATGAAGATGATGGTCTTGCCCGTGGAGCGCCAGATGCGCAGGAGTTCCTCCTGGAGCTGTTCCCGGGTCTGGGCATCCAGCGCCGCGAACGGTTCATCCATGAGCAGGACGTCGGGTTCGTACGCAAGGCTCCGGGCGATGGCAACGCGCTGCTTCATGCCGCCGGAGAGCTCATGGGGATACCGGTCCTCGAAGCCGGACAGGCCAACGAGCTCCAAGTACTGGCGGGCCTTGTCGGCACGCTCCCTCCGGCTCAGGCGGCGCCCGTCGCTGCCGGTTCCTTCGAGGCCGAAGGCGACGTTGGCGGCCGCGGTGCGCCACGGGAAGAGTGCGTACTGCTGAAAGACGACGGCACGGTCGCGGCCAGGTCCCGTCACCTCCTTGCCATCCACCAGCACCTGGCCGGTGTCCGGCCGGGTGAGCCCGGCAAGGAGGTCCAGGAGGGTGGTCTTGCCGGATCCGCTCGGACCAACCAGAGTGATGAACTCGCCGGCGGCGACGTCCAGGGTGATGCCGTCCAGCGCCGTCAGGGTGGTGCCCTCCGGCTGGTCCTTGCTGGGCCGGACGGTGAACTGTTTCCCGACGTTCCGGAGGCTGATTTTCGGCGTCGGAGCGGTAGCCCGGGTCATGATGCCGCCCCCTTCAGCAGGTCGTTGAAGTCGTTGGTGTAGTACTTGGAGGGGGTGATGTCGCCACTGACGATGCCGGTGTCATTCAGCCACGCTGACCAGCGGGTGAAGTCCTGGTCGCTGATGGCGCCCTTGGACGGGACACCGACGCTCTTCCAGTACTTCAGGGCCGCGGTGCTTTCGGAGCGCTGGCGCTTGTCGATGATGCTCGTAAACCGTGCGATCACCTCGTCGCGGGGCGTACTGCGTTCCCATTCGATGGCCTTGGCCACACCGGTGGTGAAGATCCTCGAGGTTTCCGGGTTTTTCTCGATGAAGTCCTTGCGCAGGACGTACTGGCCGCCGGCGAAGGTGCCAAAGAGTTCGAAGTCGTTGAACAGGGACCGCAGGCCGCCGTTGGCGACAGCGTTATCCTGCAGCACTCCGCCGAGCGCCCCGACGTCGACCTGTCCGCGGCGGATGGCCTCCTCGGTGTCATTGGGCGGAACGACGACGAGCTGTACCTGCTTGATCTCCTCCTGCGACAGACCGTTCTTCTTCAGGTAGCTGTTGATCACCGCGTCCGCATGGGCGCCCAGGGTGTTGACGGCGACTTTCTTGCCAATCAGATCCCGCGGTGTCCGGATCGGGCTGCTCTGGGTGACGTAGAAGCCGTTGAACGTCTTCTCGTCCTCGCCGTAGTAGTTGATCACCGCAGTGACCGGGGCTCCGGCCTCGATGAGCTTGACCACGGCGCCGGAGAAGGCGCCGCCGAAGTCAGTGGCTCCTGTCGCGGCTGATTGGATGCTCGCCGGTCCACTGATGGTGTTGCCCACCCAGTTCAGCTTCACGTCGCCCAGGTAGCCGAGGTCCTCCGCCAATTCGGGCAAGCTCACGTTGTTGGCCGAGCCCTCGTAGCGGAGCTCGGTCACCTCGGGCGTCCCGGGGGTATTGCCGGCCGGGGACTGGGCGCTCGCAGGGCCTCCGCAACCGGAGACCACCAGCGAGACCGCCACGGCGGCTGCAACGCCCAAGGTGGGGAAAAGTCCTGCGGGTAAGAGTCGGTTTTTCATAGCGGATTCTTTCTGGATTCGAGGGCGGACCGGGGTTACCGGACCGTGTCCACCATCAGAACAGAGTTGAATCCGTCGTGGCAGGTGCCTCGACACCCGACGAAACCGTGCGTCATCCGGCGACGAAAACAGCCGTGGAGGCCACTCTCTACCCAGGCGGACGCATCGGGAAGCAGTCCGTAACAGGGCAGACTCACGCGGTCATCTGCGGCCATTCCGGGACATGTCCGCGCCTCACCGGACCGGCTCTGTGAAGTCACTGTGACGTCGTGGTGACGCCCGGCGACAGCGCGTGACGGGGCCAGCGGCGCGCCGCCGTCGGGCAACGTACGAAAGAATTCCTGCGGATGTGGCCGAATGTTGCGTTCCCGGCGCGGTGCTGGTGACCCATGCCCCGGGGCGGCCGGACGGAACAGCCAGGACGCAGAAGGCGTGTCCGCCGCTGCCGTGAAGCAGCGGCGAACACGCCWTGGGCATCGGGTCGAGCCGCTGCTACATTCCGGGGATCTCCTGGGCCTCGTGAACCTCGATTTCGCAGCCGCCGGGCATGTTCAGGTGCGGGTGCTGCTTGGCGAGTTCCACGGCAGCGTCAAGGCTTTCGGCCTCGATGATGCTGTACCCGGCGACTTCGCGCTGGCTCGGTGCCGTGGCTCCGCCAGCAGAAACGCGGACACCGTTGGCCAGGGGCGTTCCGAAGTCGATCAGGCCGTTGCCGACTTTAGCGGCCCACGCGTTCCACTGTTCCATGGCGCCTGCCATGTCCTCCGGTGCGGGCGGCGCGGCCTCGGCGGGGGTCATGGGGGCGTGGTAGATGAAGACGAACTTGGACATATTGTTCCTGCTTTCCTGGGGGTGAGTTTGACGCGTAGTGGCTAGGCAAATGTCAGACGGTGACGGTCCGGCCGGTGAACGCGATCAGGCGCTTCAGGCTGCCCGCGGTTTCCGCGACCGGCTGGGCCGCGGCGAAGCTGCCGCTGGCGCGGACCTGCTCCGAGATGGTCACCAGGGCCAGGGCCTCGACGTGATCCGTGACGACGTCGGAGACGACAAGTTCCTGGCCGGTGGCCTTCGCGAAGTCCCACGCGTGGACGAGCAGTTCGAGGTTGACGATCCCGGCGACGACGGTGGCGGGCAGTTCGGCGAAGCCCATGTCGATGGTGCCTTCGACGCCGCGGCGGCTGAATGCCTCCAGGGTGGCCTGCGCGAGTCCGGCGATGCGCACCTCCGGGCCTGCCCCGGCGTCGTCTGTCACGTCAGCGCCGAGGGCGCCGCCGACATGCTTCAGCGACCCGGCCAGGTGCTCCAGCAATTCGTGGGCCGTGAAGTCTTCGCACGGAGTGGCTTTCTCCCGGTCCTCCGGGGTGAGCTTGCGCAGCACGCCTAGGAGCACGGCGAGGGATGCCTCAGCAGAGCTGATGTGGTCGATCGAGTCCGGGGCCGCTGACCACTCGTCCGGACCGGCGCCGGCCGGGGAGGAGGTTTCGGCGATCAGGCGGTCGAGGTAGTGGTTCCAGCCCTCGGCATGTGCTGCGGCCTGTTCGGCGTTGAGGCCGGCATGGACCAGGCGGAGCGTGGTGCCCTCGGCGTCGGGCTCCAGCGTGATCGTCACCGTTGAAGCGCCCGGCGCCAGATCCATTCCGGACTCCCAGCCCCAGGTGAAGACGATGCGCTTGCCCGGCTCGATCTCCTGGAACGTGCCGGCGGCGTGGTGGCCGGGAGTGACGGTCCAGCGGTATTCGCCGCCAATCCGAAGGTCCACCCGGGCCGCCACCGTTTGCCAGCGGCGAAGCCGTTCCGGCTCGGTGATGAGCGCAAAGGCCTCGTCGGCGCCGACGGGCAGGTGAATGGTTTTATCGAACGTCATGAGAGTGGTCCTTTGTCTTGAGGCGAAGTATCTGAAGTGGTCGTGTGATGTAGCGGCGGGCCGTGACGCTGTGCGGCGAGTGCGGCCGCATCTGATGCCAGCAGATCCAGTTCGTAGGTCCAGAACTGTTCGACCAGTGCACGCAGCCGGCTCATGCCGCCTGGGTCGAGCCTGTAGTACCTGTTCCGGCCCTCTTTGCGGGCAGCCACCAGGCCGGCCTGCTCCAGTAACAGGAGATGCTGGGACACCGCGGAGCGGCTAACCGTGAAATGAGCGGCCAACTCCCCGACCGCCTGTTCGTGGCTGGCGAGAAGATGCAGCAGGCGTCGCCGGTTCGGCTCCGCAGCAATCTCCAAGGCATCCAACACATTTAATACGTTAGTGGTCACTAACGCATTGCGCAAGCGCTCAGCGACCGGAGGGGTTGGGTGATCGGAGTTCGGCACCTTTGCGGGCCGGCGCCTGGGCATGGCGCAGCGCTGTGCTGGGCGGCTTGTTAGGAAGGTGGGGCGTGTGCCGGGTCAGAGGAGCTGGCATCGAAGGCGGGGCAATCCCCCGGTGCAGCGGCTAGAGGCCCCGGTGGTGCTCGATGAGCCATCGCGCCATCTGCTGGGCGCGCTTGGAAGCCAGCGTGTCCCCTTCGGTGGCGGAGATGATGGAGCCTTTCATCAGGATGTGCCAGGACCGGGCAAATTCTTCGGGCCGGTCCAGCCCGGCTTCTTCGGCCAAAGCCTGGATATGCCCCCGGATGCGGCTGAGGTAATCGATGCTCGCCTTCCCCAGAGGGTGCCCGGCTCCCATCTCCAGTAGGACGTTGATGAACGCGCACGCCTCGAAATCCTCGCGCTGGAACCAGTCACCGAACACGTCAAATACGGCAAGCAGCCTTTCCTCGGGGGTGTTGCCCCGCCGGCTGGCCTCGGCCACGATCAGTTCCACGGTCCACACTTGGTCGCGGAGTTCCAGGAAAGCCAGCACCAGGGCGTCCTTGGACGGAAAGTGCCGGTAGAACGTTGCTTTGGAGACCCCTGAACTGCTGATCAGCTCGTTGACCCCAACGCCGCGGATGCCGCGGCGGGAGAACAACTCGTAGGCGGTGGCGAGGATTCGGTCCACCGGCTCATCGCGTCCGGCCATGGCTGTGGCGGGCAGCAGTGTAGGACCCTCGGCGTCGTTGACAGTCATGATGAAAAAATTTTACACCGGCCCGGGGCGTACAGACCGGTCTGCCTCGGAGTGTGCTATTGCGCTCCGATGGATTAACCCGGCGCTTTCGGCCGGTACGACGCCGGCGGGCCGGCCAAAGACCCGCCCGGCGCCCTAGGTACCCCTCGCCCTAGTTACCCCTAAGGATGAAGTACCCGGTCACCATCGCGGCGTTCCGGGAAACGCCCGTCCAGCGCTTGGACGAAGCCGCGGAGGGTGGCGGATTCGTGCGTGCTGTTGGCCAGCCGGACGATTGCCGACGCCGTGTGGGCCAGTTTGATGTTGTGATGCTGACTGTAGGCGGAAAGCCGTTCGAAGGCGGCCTCGGAACCGATGTGAAGAATGCCCATCAGGATGCCCTTGGCCTGTTCGATAAGGCCTCGGGTGCCGATGGCTCCGGCGACGGCCTCGCGGGCGGACCGGTCTGTTTCGAGTTGAACTGTCCTGGTGAGGTCCAGGATGAATCCGTCGACGAACCGCAGGTTCCCGTCGCTGTCCAGCACGCCCTCGCCCGCCGTCAGGACGCGCCGTTCACGCCGGCGTGCGTCGAATAGACGGTGATAGTTGGCAAAAAATCCTCCGCCACGGCACACATCCTCAAAGATTTCCCTGCACCGCTTCCGGTCATCGGGATGCGCGTGCTGCATCAGGACACCCACCGTGGGCACCACCTGGCCCCGGTGATAGCCGTAGATTTGGTAGATCTGCTCGGACCACCGCAGCTCCCCCGACACCAATTCGTAGCGAAAGGTGCCCGCGAGGCAGTCCTCGGCGAGCAGTGCACTGGAGTAGGTCTGCAACGCCTTCAGTTCGGTCATGGCCAGGCCCGCCTGCCCGGCCCGCCGGCAGGTGCCCCGCCGCCGAACAGGATCAGCACGAGCCGAGCCCGACCTGAGCAGTTCGCGCCTCCAGCGCCTGCCGCCAGCGTACGATCAGCTGCTGGTTCCGGGTGACGGCACGTCCGCCCAGGAAGCGGGCCCCGGACGGGATGCGGAGGCGCGGCGGCCTCTCATGGGACCTGGGCACTCCGTCCCGGGCCGGCCTCACCCGTGCACGCGGCCCCTTGGCGTGCGCCTCGCGGTCCCCGCGCGTCTCCACGCCGGGCGGCACGGGAGTGGTCTCCGCCATGGCCTGGAGCGGTGTGTCCTCTTGCGGCGTCGCTTGCGGTGCCGGAATTTCCGTCACCAGCCCCATGCCGGCGTACTCCCGTACTGCGGCAATCCCAGCCACCGCCGCTGGCAGGTCTGGAAAGGGCTTGGAGAGGGCCATGACGGTCCCGTCCGGGGCAGTGAGTCGAAATCGGTAGGAAGTATCGGAATCGGTGAACAGTTCGAACATGCCTGTCATAGAACCCTCCTGGAAGCCGGGACCCGGTTGTTCCCGGCGACGCCTTTGTCACCGGGAACGGCCTGAATCCACCGGAACGATCCCAGTCACTCGAAGCGGCCGGATCGACTTGATGAATTCATGAAAGTCTGAACTATGCCTTCCGTCTGCGCAAGAGGTGGCCCAACATCCGGATGCGGCGGCGACACGGCAGCGGCACGGCGCTACGATAAGTAAGCGGGCTGACCAATTGGGGGCACGGTAAGACAGACTTTTCTGTCTCGCACGTGCTAGTTTTCCTGTCGGCGGGTTCTGCACAGACGCGCGGCTCAGAATATATGAATGTGAAGGAGGGAGGTCCCGATGCCGGATGATCTTCCCGCAAATCTGGTCCTGACCGATGGGAAGGCCGAACTTTTCAAGTCCATGGGGCACCCTGCGCGAATCCAACTGCTGGAAATGCTCGCTGACGGGCCGGTTGCCGTCAGCAGACTCCGCGACAACACGGGCCTGGAACCGTCGAACCTCTCCCAGCACCTGAGCCTGCTTCGCCGCCAGCGCCTGATTGTCCCCTCACGACGCGACGGCAGGCTGTTCTATGAACTGGCCAGCCCCGAGGTGAACGCCCTGCTTGCGGCCGCCCGATCCCTGCTCGGCGCTCTCTTCCACACCACGAGCCTGGCCCTGAGCCCCATGGCTGAAGAGCCGGAAGAGGCAATCCGCTAGGTGCCGGCGCCCGCCGTACAGTGTGGACAACATCGATCGACCGGCCGGGAATCGTCCGGGACCAAGAAACCAGTAGGGGTATACATGGCTCACGCCGAGAACGAGACCACCATCAACCGTTCACCGGAGGATGTCTATGCGTTCCTCGCGGATGGGCTGAACAACCGCGCATGGCGCTCGGGGGTTCAGGACATCGCGCTGAAGAGTGGAACGCCGGGGGACCTCGGTGCCGTGTACAGCCAGACCCTCTCGGGACCCGGCGGCCGGCCGATCGTCGGGGACTACGAAATCACGGCTGCGGACCCCGGAAAGCACCTCGGCTTCCAGGTAGTGGCCGGCCCGGCCCGGCCGGCCGGTGCGTACCGGCTCAGTGAAGCGCCGGGCGGAACGACTGTCCGCTTCACTCTGGACTTGGACCCCAAGGGACTCATGAAGCTCGTGGGCCCGGTGATTGTCCGCACCATGAATGCAGAAGTGGCGCAGTTGACCAATCTCAAGAACGTTCTGGAATCCGCATAGGGAGGCGGCCGGTCCTGGTCCGGGTCGTAAGGCCGGTTCGACGTCGGGAGCTAACGACGACGGCGTCTGCCACCTTGCGAGGTGGCGGGCGCCGTCGTTCGTTGTCTGGTGTAGCTGCCGGGAACGGCAGGGTATTGACCGACCAGCACGCATCGGGGAATCTCGAAACAAGAGCCCTGTTAATTGGGAGCCGGTCGTCCCGTGCCAGCCTGTCCGCAGTTGCCCACACCAACCCGCGTAAGGAGACCCGATGGAATCCGCTAAGTTCACCGAACTGCTGACCCGCCAGGTAGGCAACGAATTCGCTGCCTCCCACCAATACATCGCCGTGGCCGCATGGTTTGACGGGCAGGACCTTCCGCAGCTGGCCAAACACTTCTACCGCCAGTCACTGGAAGAACGCAACCATGCCATGATGATGGTCCGCTACATCCTGGACCGCGGACTGAAAGTCGCCATCCCCGGCATCGATCCGGTCCGCAACGACTTCGGGAACGTTGAGGAACCCCTTGCCCTGGCCCTCGCGCAGGAACAGGAAGTGACCGAGAACATCAAGGCCATCTTCGCAGCGGCCAGGGCTGAGAATGACGCCCTGGGCGAGCAATTCATGCTCTGGTTCCTCAAGGAACAGGTCGAAGAGGTCGCCTCGATGACCACCCTGCTGAACATTGCCCGGCGCGCGGACAACCTCTTCGACATCGAAAACTTCCTGGCCCGCGAACGCGTCGGCGACCAGGGCGGTGGCGGCGGGCACCGGGGAACCGGCGTGCATCACACCGGCCAGGCCGGAGGGAGCCAAGACTCCGGAACGCCGGAAGCCGCGGGCGGATCACTCTGACCAACCCAGCACCGGCCCGTAATCCCCCCGCTGCCCCCGAAGGACGTCGTCGCCCCTCCTGATGTATTTCCCCTACTTTGCAAGCACGGAGGACGGCTTCTCAGCCCATCCCTATCGTGAGCTCCACCTGTCGGCTTAGGCTGGTCGCATTCTATGAACTCAGTTGAGCATCGAACGCTGCCGGCACCCTAGAAGGCCGGCGACGGTTCAGCGGGGCCGGAAGGAGACCGGGGATGGCGCAGGCGGACAGGACGTGGACACCCGAGGATCAGGGCTGGCTCCGGGAAAACCTGCGGGAGGCCATCGACCATCTGGTGGAGATGGGGTACACGGTGCGCGGGGGTCAAGGCGAGGATCCGGAACTGATCCACCCCGGCGGTTCGGCCGTGCAGACGTGGCGGGAGGACTACCCCTACGACGAGCGGATGTCCCGTGAGGAGTACGAGCTGGAGAAATACCAACTGCAGGTTGAACTGTTGAAGTTCCAGTACTGGGGCCAGGACCAGGATCTCAGGCACGTGATCGTTTTCGAGGGCCGGGATGCGGCCGGCAAGGGCGGAACGATCAAGCGCTTCACCGAGCACCTGAATCCCCGCTCGGCCCGTGCTGTGGCATTGAGTAAACCCTCCGACCGTGAACTGGGCCAGTGGTATTTCCAGCGCTACATCCAGCACCTGCCCACGGCCGGGGAGATCGTGATGTTCGACCGCTCCTGGTACAACCGGGCGAATGTGGAGCGGGTCATGGGATTCTGCACGCAGCAGGAGTTCGACACTTTTATGGTTCAGGCGCCGGTCTTCGAGAGAATGCTGGTGGACTCCGGGATCCACCTGACCAAGTTCTGGTTCTCGGTGACCCGCCACGAGCAGCGCACCCGCTTTGCGATCCGGCAGATAGACCCCGTGCGGCGCTGGAAGCTCTCCCCCATAGATCTCGCCTCTCTGGACCGGTGGGAGGAGTACACGGCAGCCAAGGAGGAGACGTTCCTGCGGACCGACACGGACCATGCGCCGTGGATCACCATCAAGTTCAACGACAAGAAGCGGGGGCGGATCAACGCTATGCGCTTCTTCCTCAACCAGTTCGACTACGAGGACAAGGACACATCAGTGGTCCATGGCCCCGACCGGCTGATCGTGCGGCGCGGCCGCGACGCCGCCGGCGACTAGCGGACCGCCACGCGGCACGGCCGCCCGGGGACGTCGTCTGGACGACGGCGACTGTCTGCAAGATCGGGCGACTTACAACGCTGGAGTCCAGCGGTCGCCGTGCGAGGCGCGGTGCCACGCCTGCCGCTGGCCATCCGATTCGCGCGCGACATCTGTGAGCCAGATCGTGCTGTCTGGGGCCCATCCGGCGATAACCGTTGCCGTTTCGGCGTCGACCGTTAGGGAGCGCGTCGCGCCGGTAAGGTAACCCAGGACGGAGAGGTGCACCGCGTCCCACTCACCTGCCACTTGTTCCCAATCCGGGATGACCCATCGCCCATGGCGTCCGGTCACGCGGAACCAGTCGTGCCGCCGGGATGCAGTGACCTCCAGTGGGAAGCTGCGGCACAGCGATATCCAGTCATCTGCTGTGCCGATCTCAAGACTCCGGCCCGCTCCCCGCACCGGAACCGTAGTCGCCTGCTCCCACCCCAAGGGGTCTTCCACGAGACTCAGCGCGGCCGGGACCTGCCCAACGGTGTGCAGCAGCCCGTGCGGGATCGACCACCAAGATCCGGAGACGTTAGCGCGAGGGTCCCGTGGGCGTTCGCGCGCAGCCCGTACTTCCCCCGCGCGTTCCTCTCGGCCCCACTCGGTCAGTGTTTGTCGCGGATTCTTCGGCAGCGGTGCCGGACCGTTTGACGATCGCCAGTCAATGGCCCACTGCTCAGCCCGGCGAGGCTGCCAGAACCACTGGATGTCGGGTAGCGCCAAGACCTGTTCCGCGACGGGCAACAAAGCCGTAGTCACGATCGGGAGATCCGCGAGCACGTCCTCTCCATCGGGCTCCTGCCAGTACCTTGCAGCGTCCACTGACCGAGCGAGGGCCGCCCGCACCAATTCACTGTCAAGGTCAATGAAGTCCAGGGAAGCGAGCCTGGCCGCCAGCTGCTCTGGTGACGCAGCAAAAGGCGGAGTCGCGGTCCCACCGGAGGCAACAGCGTTCAGCTGGACCGTCAAGGTCCCAGATCCACTATCAAGTTCGTAACCCAGCCAGAAGGCCGCGGTTTTGACCTCCTGATCCAGCTGCATCGCCAGCTCAAGACACAAACGACGCCCTCGGGGTCCCAACAGAAATACGTCCGCAGTCGGCATCATCCGATCATCCTTGCACCATCGAACACAGGACGGCCGGTGCCATGTCGTGTCCGAAGCCGCCGGCACCGATGTCAGAAATCTGCTGCACGGCCTTATGGGCGCGGTCCTGTGTGCCGTCGATGATCGCGGGACTTCTTGGTATCACCAGAGCAGTTCGAGGTGGTGTACGTCGATTCCGGGCCGGCTGCCCTGCCATCTGTCGGATCCGGCAAGTCCACGGCCTCAGTCGTCGACTACCTTTTGTGTTACTTCTCGGCGGAGCCGGGTCCGGGCGCAGTTTTCAACCAGCGTCGGGACTGATCCGACCGGCTGCCAGAGAGTGGTACTCCTCCCCGACAATGCGTTCTATATGGTGCCGCGGCGCTGACGGGAAGCGGTCCGCTAGCCGATCCGCGACCCTATCGATCGTCGGTTCCTTCTCCGCATCGCTCATCGCTTCATTGTGAGTGCGCCGGATTCCGGCGTCAATGAAATCGGAGTCACACAGAAGCCTGGGCCCGTCCGCTCGCCATCCTCGATGAGAACCCCCAGGACGGCACCGCCGGAGTATCAGGGCCGGGCCAAAGCCGCCGAGGCGTTGATGTGGCCTTGGTCGCGACGCGTTCTACCATATGGAGATGGAGTCCACCGTTAGCGGAGTGCCTGTGCATTACGCCGAAAACGGCAGCGGGACGCCGGTTCTGGCTCTTCACGGGGCCGGTGTGGATCATCGCGAGATCGCCGCCGCCCTGGAACCGATATTCGCCAACGTGCCTGGCTATCGGCGCCTGTATCCGGACCTGCCGGGGATGGGACGCACCCCGGCGCCCGAGACGATCACGAGCAACGATGACGTCCTGGACATACTGTTCGGACTTATCGACAGCACCATTGGAAACGAACCGTTTCTTGTCATGGGTCACTCTTACGGTGGGTACCTGGCCGGTGCGATTGCCAATGGCAGACCGGATCAGACCGTCGGGCTGGCACTAATCTGCCCGGTTGGCGCGCAGACGCGCGATGTGCCCAAGCACGAGGTCCTTGTTTCGTCGGCCGGTGTGACCGGCGAACTCGACTCGGATCTCGAGGCTACCTACCGGGACTACTTCGTTGTGCAGACGGCCGAAACGCTGCGCCGGTTCCAGGAGTATGTGGCTCCCGCAACGTCACTCGCTGACGAGTCGAGCCTGATGCGAATCTTTTCTCACTGGGAGCTGCGGGATCGCCCGGAAGCCGCGAAAGCCTATCCCCATCCAGTGTTGGTCCTTGCCGGGCGACAGGATGCCACCTCCGGGCACACAGGCCCGCGGGACTTGATCGGGCACTACCCCCGCGCGACCTTTGCCGTGCTCGATCGCGCCGGCCACGCGCTGCTACACGAGCAGCCCAGCCTCGTCCAAGCCCTTGTCGCCGAATGGCTCACGCGCGTGCGTGAGTCATTCGGCGGCAATACTTAGTGGGCCGCAGGGCACGAATACCGGCGGAAGGATCCCTGCGTCATGGCTCCATCGAACACAGACCAGGTGACCCCGGGCGGCACGTCCGCCGCAAATGAACCGGATGCTAACCCCGGGCGCTTCGCGCCGCTAGGGTCCATTGATCAGGCAGTGCCTCGACGCCTTCGGCTCGATTCAGCACAGCATCTGGTGGACACCGCAGGCCCCCGGCGTCCCGCTGACGTCATATACGAACACGGACAGCAGCAAACCATCGCCACGGATTGCAGTCGGGCAGCCAGCGCCCGGACAATGGTGCCCATGACCGCCGTAACCCTGCTGGCCTTTGCCGGGCTGTGCCTGCTGCTTTCCGTCACCCCCGGCCCGGATACCTTCCTGGTGCTGCGGATCTCGCTGCAGAATGCCGGGGCCGGCCTGGCCGCGGCGCTGGGCTCGGCACTGGCATCCCTGGTTTGGGCCGCGCTGGTGGGCGTGGGGCTTGCCGCGGTGCTGGAGGACTCCGCGGAAGTGTTCCGCTGGCTAAAGATCGCAGGCGGCTTGTACCTGCTGTATCTGGGAATCTCGTCGCTGATCCGGGCCCGCCGCACAACAACCTCCGCAACGGCCGGGCACGCTCCCCGCCGGAGCTACAGCCGAAGGACAGGGTTCGGCGCCGGCGCGCTCTCCACACTGCTCAACCCCAAGGTCGGCCTGTTCTACCTCGCCGTAGTGCCGCAATTCATTCCGCACGGCGGCAACACGCTGGACACCGCCATGGTGCTGGGTGCCATCGAAAGCGCCATCGGATTCCTCTATCTGGCGGCTGTAGCCGTCGCGGCAGCGAAGGCCATGGCCTGGCTGCAGCGCCCCCGGGTGAGCAGCTGGCTCGAACGCGGCAGCAGCGGCATCATCGCCGCACTCGGCCTGGGCGTCCTGGCATCTACCACCAGCTCCTAGCCCGCGCCGGACACGCGCGGTGCCTTTTCGCGCCGGAAGGCCGTTCCTGATGCGGAAGACCGATCAGGATCAGAGAAGCGAGAGGCGAGGCCCCAGCATAAACTCAACAGCACGACCTGCCCACCCCACCGAAGGACGTGCCATGACCTCCATCGAATCAGTCACTCTCGAAGTACCTGACCCCGCAGCAGCCACCGTCTTCTACACCGCAGCCTTCGGACTGGGCACACGGGTGCGCGTGCGAGCCGCCGATGCGCCGACGGACGGGTTCCGCGGGTTTACGCTGTCGCTCATCGTGTCTCAGCCCTCCACCGTCAGCAGCCTGATCGACACCGCCGTGGAGGCCGGCGCCACGACGCTGAAGCCGGTCCAGAAGTCCTTGTGGGGCTACGGCGGCGTCCTACAAGCTCCGGACGGAGCGATATGGAAGGTAGCGACGTCGGCGAGGAAGGACACCGGTCCGGCCAGCCGCCAGGTCGACCAGATCGTGCTCCTGGTGGCGGCCGCCGACGTCGCTGCGAGCAAACGCTTCTACGTCGACCGCGGCCTCACGGTCGGAAAGAGTTTCGGGAAATACACCGAGTTCGCCATGCCGTCGAGTCCAATCAAGCTCGGGCTCTACGGTCGCCGCGCCCTGGCCAAGGACGCCGGTGTCTCCCCCGACGGCGGCGGCTCGCACCGACTCGCGATCGCCAGCGACGCCGGCCCGTTCACCGACCCGGACGGGTTCACATGGGAAGCAGCATCAGCGTGAGCGGAGCGGCCGCAGCCATCTAGCCGGTCGTGGACCAGGAGGCGCGGCTGAGGAGCTTCGCCGACGACGACAAGGAGCAGGCATATGTCCTCATCAGTGCTGTACATGTCGATGTCCCTCGACGGGTACATCGCGGGCCCGAACGACGGACCCGCCAACCCCGGCGGCGACGGCTTCGCCCGGTTGCACGAGTGGATCGCAACCCCGGACGGAGACTTCGGCCGTCCGTCGGGGCCGCCTGGACAATTATGGGACGAATGGAACCTGACCGGTGCCGTGCTGGCGGGTCGGCGTACCGTGGAGCAGGTCGACCACTGGCAAGGTGATCATCACGGAGTGCCTATCGTGGTGCCCAGCCATCGGCCGCCCGATCCCTCGGTGGCGAACTATCCGCTGGTGACCTATGTGGCTGACGGGATCGAGAGCGCGATGGCGCAGGCGAAGGCCGCGGCCGGGGGCAAAAATGTGATGGTGCATGGTGCGTACACGGCGCAGCGTGTGCTCGAGGCGGAAGTGCTGGACGAGCTGCAGATCCATCAGGTCCCGGTGCTGTTCGGCCGGGGTCGGCGATTGTTCGACGTCTTGCCGTCGCAGATCGAGCTAGAGATCGTCCGGGTGATCGACACGCCCGAGGCCACCCACATCCGCTACCGCGTCCGTCACTGAGCCGTTCGATATCACTCGTCGTGCAGATCCTCGGGCACGAGTGGAGATGAGGTGAAGTGGCCCGCAGGCCGTCCAGTCAGGGTGCATGAAAGCGGCGGCCGGTCCTGAGTGGGACCGGCCGCCGCCGAATGGACATCAGGTTGAGCGTCAGGCCTTGGCCTTACGCTTCATCCAGCCCCAAACAGCCGTAGCCACCAGCAGCACCAGGCCGATGATGGCCAACCAGAGCAGGCCCTTCACGGCGAAGCCAAGGATCGAAAGAATAAGCCAAATGATAAGTAGTGTGATTATTAGTCCCATACCGAAAGCCTATGCCACCCAAGTGCCCGGGGTGACGCAACGACGCCCCGACTCGCGCCCCGCGCGAGGACCAGAGCTGAGAAACTCCTAGCACGTCCGGGCGGTCCGGTGGAAGCTGGACGACGCGGCACCAAGGGACCCCTACGTCTTTACGGCAGCCGCCGCGGAAATGGCTTTGCCGACGCTCCCCCGGCCGCAGCACGCCTGATCGCAGTGCTAGCGTGTCTGGGCTTCGGCAATCATTGCGAGTGAGACATCCCAGAGCCGCAAGGCCGCCACGGGGTCCAGCGCCCACTCGCGGACACCGGCGCCAACCGTCAGGGCGCCGGGTTCGGCGTCGTTGGCGATGACCCGCGCTTCGTTGGCATCTTCGAGGTAGCGCCCGCCGATCCCTTCGAATTCGGGGGCAACGGCCGCCACCAGCGTGGTGGAAGCGCCCTGTTGCGGGGTCTTCATCCCAGGCAGCGTCTTCCACTGCTCGATTTGCTCCGGCGAGGCGTGTCGCCCCAGGTTTGTCTCGATGCCGCCCGGCATGACCGAGTTGGCGAAGATGCCATCGCCGGACCAGCGCCGGGTTGCCTCCACGGCAAACAGCGCATTCGCGGTCTTCGACTGCCCGTAGGCTGCCCAGGGATCGTAGGCACGACGCTCGAAGTGGATGTCATCGAAGACGACCGGGGAGGCCAGGTGGCCGCTGGAGCTCAGCGCAACGATTCGAGCTTTCCCGGACGAAGCCAGCGCATCGTGCAGTCCGAGGGAGAGCGCGAAATGCCCAAGGTGATTGGTCGCGAACTGCTCCTCCCAGCCGTTGGACGTGCGCCGCAGCACGGGGATCGCCATGACTCCGGCGTTGTTGATCAGGAGGTCCAGCGGGACCTGCAAGGAATCGGTGAAGGCGTTCTCGCTGCCCAGATCGAGCAGGTCGAGCGCTGCCACATGGACGGCCGGGTTCCCGGTGGATTCCATGATCTCCTTGGCCACCGCCGTCCCCGCTTCGAGGTTCCTGACGGCGATGGTCACGTCCGCGCCGGCACGGGCGAGCGAACGGGCCGTCTCGACACCAATTCCGGAGGCCCCGCCGGTGACAATGGCGCGCTTCCCGGAGAGATCCACACCGGCGACGACTTCGTCGGCCGTGGTGGTGGCAGTGAACTTCGTGGTGATTCTGGTCATGAGGGAGCCCTCTTCAGTACGGTTCCCCGGGGCAAATATTTCCCTGGGAGAGGGACACAAACCTCCGGTGACCCCAGTTCAAGGCTACGCGCGGCAAGGACGAGAAGGGGGCCTCGCCCTTACCCGTACGGGCACTACGTGAACCTGCGAGAGCCATGGGATGGCCACGGGCGCCGCGCAGGCACCGCGTCCGCACAATTCCGCAGCTCTATCGGCCAGGTCTGAAAATACGGTAGCTCCGAGTACTTTGCGATGGGGCTTTCTGTCTTGCCCGGCCTGCCGGCCGCTTGCGCGGGTTCTGGATACCGACGGCGGAAACTATGCCCCCGAGGATGAGCAGCACCGCCGTCACGGTCACCACCCGATGAAATCCGTCGAGATCAAGTTGGCCGCCCATGACGAGGCCCACCAGCGCGATGCCGATCAGACCGGCAACCCTGCTGACGGCGTTATTTGCTGCCGAGCCGATTCCGGCCTGCTGTTCCGAGACCGAGCCGAGTATGGCGGCGGTGAGCGGTGCGACTGTCGCCGAGAGCCCGACTGCGAACAGGAGGATCCCGGGCATCAGCTGGGTCCAATAGTTGACCGGGATTTCAGCCGCGAGCATCAGGAGGTAGCCAACTCCGGCGAGGGCAGGTCCTAAGGCCATGAACCACCGCGGGCCAAACCGCCCGGCCAGTGAGCCAAACCATGACGCCAGGAGGATGTTGACGAGGCTGACGGGAAGCAGCGCCAGAGCGGCCGACGTCGCCGGAAAACCGGCAACCTGCTGCAGGAACAGCACGATGATGAATCCGCCGATCGACAGCGCGGCGTAGACGAAGGCCGTAGCCACGTTGCCGACGGCAAAGTTTCGGACGGAGAAGAGGCTGAGCGGCAGGAGCGGCTGCTTCGCGGTCTTTTCCCGCCAAATGAATCCGGCGAGGCAAAGGATGCCGAGGGCGAAGGGCATCAGAATGAGCGGGCTCCCCCAGCCGTAGTTGCCTTGTTCGATCAGCGCGTAGACCGGCCCCGCCAACCCGAGCACACAGAGCACGGCACCCGGGTAGTCGATGCGCACGCCCTCCTCGCGAACATCCTTGGCCCGCAGCCCGGTTAGCAGGTACAAGGTCAAAGCAATGGGCAGGACGTTGATTCCGAATACCCAACGCCAGCCCACCGAATCGACGAGGACTCCGCCGAGCAGGGGTCCCGCGATGAAAGCCACGGTTGTACCAGCTGTCCACTGGCCGATTGCCTTCGCCCGGGGGGCCTCGTCGAAGTTTGACGTGATCAGGGCCAGGGAACTGGGCACCAGCAAGGCGCCCGCGACGCCTTGAAGCGCCCTGGCCAAGACCAGCAACTCCGCTGTGGGTGCCAGCGCACACATGACTGATGTCGCGCCGAACCCGATCAGGCCTGCCCGGAGAACCACAACGCGGCCCAGCAAATCAGAGAGCGAACCGGCGACCAGGATCAGTGAACCCAAGGTGATCAGGTAGGCGTCGACAACCCATTGCTGCGTGGTAAGTCCGCCGCCCAGTTCACGGGAAATGGCCGGCAGCGCGACGTTGATGACGCTGCTGTCCAGAAACGACACGAAGGACGCGAGAATCGCGATCCAAAGTACGAGCCTCTGCGTACGCGCCGACGGTAGGGAACTCACCCCTCAAGTTAACACCCACACCCGAGGTTGCCGGACTCTCACACGATGGCCGTACCAAGCAACCGTCCCGTCATCAGTGCAGGTGTCGCTGCCAGTCCCTGGGGACGCGCGAGGCTGGGCCGGGGACGGTCTGATCAAGAGGGTGGTGGGCTGGCGGTTCAAGGTCCGGTCCGTCGATAAAGGAGGAGCTTGGATAGTGGAAGAACCAGTTTTCACCCGGTTCGAAGCTGCAGATGACCGGGTGGCCGGTGGCCTGCGCATGCGCTGTGGCGTGCTGGGCCGGCGAAGTGTCGCAGCACCCGATGTGGCCGCACTGGGCGCAACGGCGAAGATGCAGCCACCACCCTCCGCCGGCCAGGCACTCAACGCAACCGGTCCCGCTGGGTGGAATCGAAACCTCAATTCCAGGTATGGCGTTCATTTGGCTTCCCCTCGGATCCGAGTGCCCGTCCAGCGGTCCCGGTCCACCTCAAGGCCCGAGCGGTCCCAGTGTCCCGTCTCCGCGGCCGCTTCATAAGTTGACTGGAGGAACCTCGACACCAGGCCGTCGGGGTCCGGCGCGGAACGGACGTTTTCATACGGAAGAACGTACAGCCTGCCGCTTTGAAGATATGCGGCTCCGTCGGCTTCGCCCACATACCCGGCGTAGCCAGCCGGTTCGGGGTAGGCGTAGGCATAGAAGGCCCCCTCCTCCCCCACACCAGGCCAGAACCCGCAGCTGCTCAGCTCGTGGGAGTAGCCCTCCACCATCACCCAGTCGGCGCAGTTCGGGACCCCGCCAGGGTGGGTTGGCGCCACGCGTCCAGAGAAGCGTGCATACGCCAGGTCCATGCCTCCCCAGAAGAAGTGGACGGGGCTGGCCTTGCCTCTGAAGTGGGACCTGAACTCGTTCAGGACCCGGTCCGCCTGGATTAGCTGCCGCCAGAACAGCCACACGGCCCGCGGGTCGTAGGAGTCGTGCCCATGGTCTTCAGCGAAGGGTATGGCCGGTTCCACCTCGTTCGGGACCGCACGGATGGAAGCCTCAATGCCGAGCCTGCCGAGGGTGTCGAACACCTCCGCATGGAATTCGGCCACCGACTTGGGTTCGAGGACGATGCTCCCGGCCGTTCCGTCGCTGGAGCGGACGTGCAGCCGATGGTGACAGAAATCGAATTCGATGTCGAAGGCCCCCCGCCCATAGGGGATTTTCGACGTCGTCAGCCCGCGCGGCGTGACATACAGCGTCACGTGCCACCAGTGGTTCAGCATCGGAGTGTGCGCCATGCGGATCTTGCCGACAATCTGCGTCCACATGTGCACCGTGTCCCGGGTTTGAATCCAATCCTCGACCCGGAGTTGGGGCCATCCGCTACTGGCGCCGGGAACTTCAACTGCGTCCATCGCAGGTCCTTCCGTACTGCACACCGCCTCTTCGATCTCGGTCCGCCCGCGCCCGCTGGTGCCATCCCTGGGGAGGGCGCCCTTGGGGGTTTCAGTGGCCAGCGCCCGACTGGGACCGCCGCTTCTGCGGGCGAGCCTACGCCGACGCCGGAGGGCCAGCAAGGGTGCCCGGAGTGGACGGGAATTTGTCCTTGACTTTCGCCCCGGAGCGGACAAACGTGGGGTTCCGAGGGCAGCGTCCCCGGCCGCGGATCGGCCGGGGGGCGACCAGGAGAGCTTGTGGCGACCCCCTCAACGTGACCCCTCAGCGACGGAAATCCGCCGGTGTTAGGCCTCGGTCCCGGGTCCATTCCCCTGCCGCCGCCCTGCTCTGGCGCGCCCGACTCAGGGGAAAGCCGAGATGAACAGTGTCGATATGAACAGCACCAGCGCCATCGCGAGCCCGCCGGTAAAGCCCGGCGAATTCAGGCTCGAAGTCATCGTCATGCCAGTCTCTGATGTCGACCGGGCCAAGCGTTTCTACGAGTCGCTGGGCTGGCGGCTCGACGCCGAAGTCGCCGTCGAGGCCGGCTACCGGCTGATGCAGCTGACCCCGCCTGGTTCCGGCTGTTCGATAATCTTTGGCGAGGGCGTCACCTTGGCGCCGCCGGGTTCTGTTCAGGGCCTGCACCTCGCGGTGTATGACATCGACACGGCCCGAGCCGACCTCGTCTCGCGCGGGGTCGAGGTCAGCGAGATATTCCACGATGCCACGGGCGTCTTCCATCATGCCGGGACCCAGGGACGCCTTGACGGCCCGGCGCCCGCACACAGGGACTACGGCTCGTTCGCCTCCTTCAGCGACCCGGACGGCAACGGCTGGATCCTCCAGGAGATCAAGACCCGGCTTCCGGGCCGGTGAAGCGCTCAACGCTGAAAGGAGAAAATGATGGCCACAACGTACGAGTCCGTGGGCGACCTTGCGGAAGCCCTCAGACGGGCCGCGAAAGCACACGGCAGGCACGAGGAACTCACGGGCCAGGAGGATCCGGATTGGCCCGACTGGTACGCGCTCTACATGGTGCGCGAACATGCCGGGGAGGAGTTGCCGACATGAGCGACTACAACGTGATCGTGATCGGCGCCGGCTCGCCGGGCGAACACTGCGCGGGCGCGCTCGCCGAGGGCGGCCTGCGCGTGGCCGTCGTGGAACGTGAACTGGTCGGCGGCGAGTGCTCATACTGGGCGTGCATCCCGTCCAAGACGCTGTTGCGGCCCGGTGAGGCGGTCCATGCGGCACGAGGGGCGGCCGCCACTGCCGAAGTCGACGTCGAGGCGGCGCTGGCGTGGCGCGACTTCATGGTCTCGGACTACTCCGATGCCGGGCAGGAACGCTGGCTGGCCGATCACGGCATCGACCTGCTGCGCGGCACCGGCCGCCTGGCAGGTCCGGGCGTGGTCGAGGTCGACGGCGTGCGACACACCGCCGACCATGTGGTCCTCGCCAACGGCGCCGATCCGGTCGTCCCCCCGATCCCAGGGTTGCGCGGGCTGGAGGGTGTCTGGACGAGCCGCGAGGTGACCTCCATGAAGGCCATTCCACGCCGCCTGCTCATCCTCGGCGGCGGCCCGGTCGGCGTCGAGATGGCCCAGGCGGTGCGCCGGCTCGGCGGCGAGGTGGCATTGGCGGATATGTCCGCGCACGTCCTCGGCCGGGAGCCGGCGCCGTTGGGTGAGGCCCTCGTCGAGGTCTTGAGCCGGGAGGGCGTCGAGCTCGTCCTGTCCGCGCGCGCGTCCGCTGCGCGGCGCGAGGGTGAGGACTTCGTGGTGGAGTTCGACGACGGGCGCGAGCTGCGCGGTGATCGGCTGCTCGTCGCCACCGGGCGGCGCCCACGGGTCAGCGGGATCGGCCTGGAGACCGTTGGCGTCGAGCCGGACGCCCATGGAGTACCTGTCGATGCGCGCCTGCGCGCCGCGGATGGGCTGTGGGCGATCGGCGATGTCACCGGCATCTGGCCGCTGACCCACGTGGGGAAGTATCAGGGCGATGTCGTCGCCGCGAACATCCTCGGGGAGGCGCGGGAGGCAAACTATGAGGCCGTACCGCGGGTCACCTATACGGACCCGCAGGCTGCGGCGGTGGGCGCCGCCGACGGTCGCTTCAGCGCGACGGTGCCGGTCTCCCAGGTGTCAAAGACTGCAACCTACACTCGCGCCTACGCCGAGAGCAACGGCTTCCTGACCCTCCTCAGCGACGGCGACCGGCTGACGGGTGCATACGCTCTTGGCCCGGAGGCGGGTGAATGGCTGCAGCAGGCAACGCTGGCAATCCGGGCGCACATCCCCGTCGACGTCCTGAGCGACACCATCCAACCATTCCCGACGTTCTCGGAGATTTACATCGCCGCGTTCAAAGCCCTCCGGGGCGAGATAGCGGCCGGCCGCAAGCTCATAGGCGCGGGACCACAAACATTTGGCAGGAAAGAAGAAGGAAGCCCGAAATGGAGTTCCTGACCCACCTCGTTACCAATGTTCCCGACGGAACACCGGACGCGACCGTGGACGAGACCAGGTCGCGGGAAGCGATCAGGGCGGCAGAACTAGCAGCCGAAGGCCATCTTCTCCGGCTGTGGAAGCCCCCGGCAGCACCGGGTGAGTGGCGAAGTCTTGGCCTTTGGAGTGCGGAAAATGAGAGCGAGCTGATGGGCGTCCTCTCAAGCTTGCCTTTGCACGTATGGATGACGGTCGAAATCATCCCCCTGCAGCCGCACCCGAACGACCCCGCAAGCAAGAAGGCCTAAGGGGCGGTCTGGTCTCGGTCCCGCCGTTGCCATATCGTTGGGGCACCGATTACATTCGACCGGCGAAGCTCGGCATCGGAGGTACAAGATGGGAATCATCTCGTCTGGTTTTCATGGAAAACGGCGCACCGGCAGTCCAGCGTTACCACCCGGCCAATACGAGACAGCAAGTTTTCCCGTGCTGACGGCGGGCCCTGCGCCCTATATCGCCCCGGCTGACTGGGAATTCTTCATTACAACAGAGACGGGGCAGCGCCGCGCGTGGTCTTGGAATGAGTTCCAGGCGCTGCCGCAGGTTGATATCCGGACCGATATTCACTGCGTGACCAGCTGGTCCAAGCTGGGCACGTCGTGGCGCGGGGTGTCCCTGGACACCTTGTTCGAGGACGTGGAAACAACGTCCGAGTTCACTACGGCTCACTCCTACGGCGGCTATACGACCAATGTCCCTTTGCAGGACCTACTGGACGGCCAGGCCTGGGTGGCCTGGGAATTCGACGGGGAGCCACTGGAACGGGCCCACGGCGGCCCTGCCCGCCTGCTGGTACCCCACCTGTACTTTTGGAAGAGCGCGAAATGGATCAATGGCATCGAGCTGATGCCGCAGGATGTTCCGGGCTTCTGGGAATCTAACGGGTACCACATCTACGGCGACCCGTGGCGCGAGGAGCGCTACTCATGAGGCAGGACAGATGAGCGCCCTGTGGCGCGTCGCCGAGGTGGTCAGCGGCGTTCCCGAAACGGAATCGTCCAGAACCATCGGGTTGCGCGTGGACGGTCTCAACGGCAACCTTGCCGGCCAGCACATCGATATCCGGCTCACGGCGGACGACGGCTATACGGCAGTGAGGTCCTACTCCGTGGCCACAGCAGGCATGGACGAAATCCTGGAGATCACGGTCGACGAATTGGCCAACGGGGAGGTCTCCCCCTATTTGGTCAGAGACCTGATGGTCGGAGACCAGTTGGAAATCCGGGGCCCCGTCGGCGGCTGGTTCGTATGGCGTCCGACGGACCCGAATCCGGTTCAGCTGATCGCCGGAGGATCCGGCATCGTCCCGCTCATGTCCATGATCCGCGCCCATGAGGCATCCGAGAATCCTTCACAGTTCCGGTTGCTGTACTCGCTCAAATCGCCCGAGACAAGGTTCTACCGGGAGGAGCTGCTCACCTTGAGCCAGGATTCTCCCAAGCTCGCCGTCGACTACGTCTACACACGCCAAGTGCCCGACGGCTGGCCACGCGCCCCGAAACGGCTCACCGCAGAAACGCTGCTCGCAAACATCTTGCCAGCGGACGCTGCCCCCGACATTTTCATCTGCGGTCAGACGATGTTTGTCGAAACGGTCACAGAATGGCTGGTGCAGGCGGGCTATCCGGTCGCCTCGATCAAAACCGAACGCTTCGGCGGAACGGGAGGAATACGGTGACTGGCCACAACGGCTCCGCCTCGCCTGGCGCTGAGGACCCGCGCCTCGAGGACCAGGACATCGCCGGAACCGCAGGCAATCCAATACCTCATCTTGACGGTAACGCGGCGGCAGGACCGCTGTGGGAACTGTTCCGCATTGATATCATCGCAGCGATCGGTCGGTGCAAGAACTGTGGCGCCGTCAGGGTCGTCGGGGAAGCAGCGGTCTATGCCGATGCCCCGGGAATAGTTGTGCGCTGCAGTTCCTGCGGCGGCGTCCTGCTGCGTCTCGTAGAGACTCCAACCAAATTCTGGCTCGATATCAGTGGACTCAGCTACCTTCAGATCGACCGGGAGAGCTAAGGCACGGCGCTGGTACCCACACCCCGCCCGTGCTCAAGCCCGCGGGACGCGAGCTGTGAGGAAGATTGATGCAGTGGTACTCCTCACCCTCGATCCGGAGTCGCGCATGTCGCGGCTGCGGGCGAGGGAGAGAGTCAGGCTGCTCGAATTGGCCAGGACCGGCGGGACCGACGAGGCAGCCCATGAGGAGTTCCTGTCCTGGGCGCGAGGATATGACGACCCAGATTTCGCGGGCAGGAACCTTCGTCGACACGAACAGTGGCTGGCGATGCTCTCCTGCCCCGTCGTTCGACTGGACAGCTCCAGGGCGGTGGACGACCTCGTTCACGCAGTCACCTCACGAATCATTACCGGTCCGTCGCCAATAATTCCCGGGGGCCGCGGTTAGGCTTGCAGCCATGGCGATCATCCACGAAGCAGAACTGCAGCCGACAAAACTTGAACTTCTGGAAGCGTGGCTGCCCCACCAGCCATGGTTCACTGAGCCGGGCACGGCAGCGCTCCACAAAGTAGGCTCCTACCGGTTCGACGACCCTGCCGGCGAGGTCGGCATAGAAACGATCATCGTCGCTGCGGGCAGCTCCACATTTCAAATTCCGCTGACGTACAGAGCCCAGCCCCTGGCCGGTGCGGAAACTTGGCTGGTCGGAACGATGCAGCACTCGGTTTTGGGCCCGAGGCGGGTTTACGATGCCTGCGCCGATCCCATCTACGTGACCGCACTGGCGGCGAGCATCATGCTGGGCCGGCCGCAGGCAGAGCAATACCTCCAAAAAGGGGAAAATCTGGAACTCCTGGCCCAGTCGGTCCTCGTGCAAAGCACCGGACCGAAACGCGATGCAGTTCCTGACGTCCCTTCAGCCACACCACGCACCACCGGAGCCGGCACGGCCATCGAGACTGCCAACCTCCACTTGCTCGTTATCCGGCGACTGGACCTGAATGAACAATCAGTTGGCCCACTTGTTTTGACCGGCACCTGGGAGAACCAAAAGAACAACGTCAAACTCGCCGCCATCAGTGAAGCCTGACATTTCCGCGGGCTAGGGGCGCTCCACTGGATCCGTGTCCCGGGGCTGGTTGTTGGCTTCCTGCGGTTCAGGCTGGTTCCCGTGCTGTTCCCGCAGTTCACGCCCGCGGCGAATGTCATCTTCTTCGCGGGCCTGGAGCTTGTCGCTCTGTTTCGTGTCCCGTGGCGGCAATTGGATGGTCTCTTCGGCCTCAATGCCGGCCTGGAGCTGCCGACCACGCTCCATCTCGGCGTCGAACTCGGCACCGAAGAGCAGCGACATGTTCAGGATCCACAGCCACAGCAGCGAGACGATGACGCCGCCGATCGCACCATAAGTCTTCTCGTAGCTGTTGAAGTTGGCCACATAGAAGGCGAAGGCCAGGGACGCCAGCAGGAAGATCACCAAGGCGATAGCGGACCCCAGGCTCATCCAGCGGAACTTCGGCTGCTTCACGTTCGGAGTGGCGTAGTACAGGATGGCGATCGCAAGAATCACGAGCAACAGGATCACCGGCCACTTGAGAATGTTCCACGCCGTCAGGACGGCCGTGCCCAGGCCGATCGCCTTGCCGACGGACTCAGCCACCGGCCCGCTCAGGACGAGCATGGCCGAAAGCACGAGCACGATCAGCACGGTGGCAATAGTGACGGCAAGCATCGTGCCCCGAAGTTTGATAAACGGCCGGCCCTCGTCGATTTCGTAGATCCGGTTCATGGCCCGGCCAAAGGCACCGACATAGCCGGAGGCGGACCAGAGGGCGGTGAGGATGCCGATCACCAGGGTAAGTCCGGCGGCAGAGGAATTGCTGAGCTGTTCGACCGGCCGGCGGATGGCCTCCACGGTTTCACCAGGCGCGAAACCCTGGACAATCTCCAGGAGCGCCGACGTGGTCTTTTCGGCCTGCCCGAAAATCCCGAGCAAAGACACAATGGCCAACAGCGCCGGGAAAATGGAGAGGACCGAGTAGTAGGTCAGGGCCGCGGCGAGATCCGGGCACTGATCCTTCGTGAATTCACGCAGGGTCTTCTTCGCGATGTACTTCCACGAGGGCTTGGTGACGTCGGCGGGGCTGTCCGGTTTGCGGGAGTCGTCCGGGGCGGGCGCCGTGCGGGCTTTGGCGGTGCTGCTCTCGTCCGTTTCGGCGTCGGTCATGGGATCATATTCTGCCTTGGCAGGGTTCTTGGCCATCGGAAATCCTTCTTGGGGTTAAGCGAAGTGGCCGGCCGCCCAGCGCGTCAGCGAGGGCAGCCGGCCGTATTCAGATGCGGCCTTAGGCCTGCTGAACGTTGTCCTTGGCTTCGGCAGTCCGGTCCTTGACGTCCGCCACAGCGGTTTGGCCGTCCGCCTTGACACGATCGGTGGCGTCCGCGGCCGTGGCCTTGACGTTCTCCACGGCTTCCTGGGCGGGCTGCTTGAGTCCTTCGGCCACGTGCTTCGCTGCGTCCGTCAGTTCCGTGGTGAGCGGCTCGGCTGCAGACTTGAGGGCATCAGCGGCTTCACGCTCCTTCTGGCTGGCCGGGATCAGGGAGGACACCAGGAGGCCGGCGCCGAAGGCGATCAGCCCTGCAGCCAGCGGGTTTCCCTGGGTCTTTGTCTTCAGCTGTGCCGGAGCGCCGGCAACTGCGGAACCGGCGTCACTCATGTGCGCGCCGGCGCTTCCGGTGGCCGAGTGGACGTGGTCGGTGGTGTGGTCCGCGGCTCCCATGACTTTCTCCTTCACTCCGAAGACGGCGTCTTTGACCTTGTCCGTTTGCCGCTGGACGATGTGCGACGGCGTGACCTTGTCAGCGACGGCGTCCACGTTTGTCCCCAGGCGGGCGCGGGTTGCTTCAATATCTGCTCGGATGACTTCCGGGTTTTCACTCATCGTGTTTCCTCGCTGGATCTAAGAGTTGGGTTTAAGTGTGGGCGGGATTTCCTGCAGGGTCTCGGCGGTCTTCGGCATGCCCTTGATCGCGTTGAGTTCCTTGCGGCCCCTGGTTGCCAGGACGGCGGCGACGATTGCCCAGATGACGGCGACAACAACTCCGGACCAGCCCAGGCCCATCACGGTCCCCAGCGCCCACCAGAGCGCCAAAGACAGGAAAAGGAGCACGAAGTGGCCCGCGACGCCGGCGCCAGCCAGCATGCCGGTGCCTTTGCCGGCCCGTGTGGCTGACTGCTTGAGTTCGACCTTGGCCAGTTCCACTTCCTGCCGCATCAGGGTGGACATGTCCCGGGTGACCTCACCCAGAAGGTCACCCAGCGAAGTGGATTCCGCCTTTGCCTGGGCGGCGGTGGGAGGCATTTCGCTGCTCATCGACGGCCGCCGTTGAAGGGGTCATCGCCCAGCTGGTCGGCCGGCCGGAAGGGCTCACCGACCACGGACTCTGAGGCCCGGCGGCCCGGTCCGGCGTCGCGGAGCGGATCAACGGTGCCCAACTCGGAGTCCAGCGGATTCGGAGGGTACGTGTCCGCGAAGCCCGCCGTCGTGGTTTGCGGAGCGGGCATCTGCACCGGCGGCGGCGGAACCGCTACCCCGGTATCGGGGATCCGGCCGGCGGCGGACGTTCCGGTGGCGGTGGTGCCCGTCGTTTCGGGGGCCCCGGCGCTCAGGCTGCGGCTGAGACGTCCGGCCAGTACACCGGCTCCGGCAGCGAGCAGGAGGAACGTGCCCGGGCGCTGGCGGGCAAAGGTTTTGACCTCGGTCAGGAGCGAACCCGGGTCCCGGCCATCGAGCCAGGACGCAACAGCGGAGGACCGCTCGGCGGCTTGGCGGACGAGGTCGGTGGCCACGCCGGGCTGGTCGGATGCGGCGGCCATGGAATGCAGTTCGCCGGCAACGGATCTCAGGCCTTCGGCGACCTTCTGCTGCTGGGTTCCTGCCTGCTCGGTGAGATCAGACTTGGCCTGGTGCAGCAGGTCCCGGGCATTGGTCTTGACCTCGGCGGCGACGTTGACTGCCTCCGTCTTGGCCGTCTCGGCGACGTTCTGGGCAGCATCTGCCGCGTGCCGCGTTACGTCCGCCGCTTCATCCTTGGCTGCCTCCTGTTTGGAGCCAGCGCCTTCCGCACCTTGAGGGGGCACCACGCCCACGCCGGCGTACCGGTCCGTGGAAGCTTGGGGTGTTGCCTGGGCCCATGGGTTCTCTGTCATCGTTGCTCTCTTTCAGGAATGGTCCGCTTGGGATCGTGGCTGACGGTACCGGATGAAATTAGTAAGCACGGTTACTAACTAGATAGTAAGCACACTTGCTATCGACAACGCAAGCCCTTTGCGAAAAGTCGGATGGGGACTCATCGCGAACAGTATGCGGAGCGGGCTTGGTGACAGAAAATAATAAGCATGCTTGCCAAATGGATGCGCGGCATGCTTACTGTGGAGGTGGACGTCGGCCCATTTGGCGCCGTCCCTGACAACGTGATTTCGTTGCCACCCCAATCAGGAAGGCTCTCGTAGTGATCCTCGCCCCTGAGCCCCACGCCCGGGACGGATACCGGCTTCTGACTACAGCGGCCCGCCTGGTCCAACGCCTCCACGACGACGCCCTGGCGCCGCTGGGATTGACGCGTGCCGCCGTCATCGCCTTGGAAGCCGTAGCACCCCGTCCCCTGTACCAGGAACAGCTCGCCGCAAAGGTTCATGTTCAAAGCCAGACGCTCGGTCGCGTCCTCGCACGGCTCGAGGACGGAGGGCTGGTCACGAGGACACGAAACCCCGCCGACCGGCGCCAATTTCAGGTCCAAATTACCGACTCCGGAAACGCCGCACTGCAAGCGGCCTCTCAGGCTGAGCGTGCGGCCGTACCTGCCGACTTCGACGGGTGGGAGACCCTGTCAGAACAACTCGCCCGGTTTGTGGATTTCTTCCAGACTCCACAACCGGGACGACCTAACCTCAGCGCCCGTCCGGGGCCCAACCCTGGCCCCGCAGCTTCAATGAACTAGCCTCCCGCGGCTGGATCCCGCCCGACCTCCTTCCCCGACACGCGCGGCCAGCGGCAGGTTCCATTGCAGGCAAGACCGGCGAAGGGACAGCCCCAACAGCAGGCCGCGAAACCGGGTATTGCACGACACTACGCATGCTGATTAAATCGCCGTTACGGCCGCATTCCACGACCGGTCTACCGAAAGGAAGTACAGCAATGGGAATTCTCGCATTCCTCATTCTCGGCCTTATCGCAGGAGCTCTCGCCAAGGCGATCCTTCCCGGCCGTCAGGGAGGCGGCTGGTTGATCACACTCGTTGTTGGCGTCGTGGGCGCCATCCTCGGAGGCTGGATAGGTTCGCTGATCTTTGGCGGAGGCCTCGCTGACTTCTTTGACCTGCGAACCTGGCTCCTCTCCATCCTCGGGGCCGTTATTGTGCTCCTGATTTATGGCGCCCTTGCCGGTCGCCGAAGCAGGGCATAGCGCCTCGGTCCTTCGGATGCAGGGCTTCCCGGGCGGGCGTCCTGCGACTTCTGCTAGGCGGCTGCGGGCCGGTTCTGGAACACCCGGGAAGGTCCCGGAGTTTCTCGGCCCGCACCCGCCGAATCCAATCTCATGACCGGCCCTCTGCCCCGCAACCCTTCGTTGAGCACAGACTCTGGATGTCCATCCGACACCACGGGACCAGCGATGCAAAACAGCAAGGAGATAGACATGGACAACCTGTTCCGCCGCACGGGCATCGACATGCCCGAACCAGTCCGGCGCTTCCTGCAGGGCGAGACAGATGCCTGGCTCAGAGTCGAGGAATACCGGGACGGAAACACTCTGGTGGTCAGAACCGATATCCCCGGCATCGACCCCGACAGCGACATCGATATCACCGTCACCGACGGCAACTTGAACATTGTTGCCCGACGCGCGGAACCTTCGCACAAGGATCAGCCGGGTTACCGAAGCGAAGTGCGGTACGGCGAATATTCGCGCAGCGTCCCGCTCCCCCGCGGCGCGAACCCTGACACCGTCGAGGCCAGCTACATCGACGGCGTCCTCGAAATCCGCGCCCAGCTGCCGGAGCAGTCCGGAACGTCCCCCACGAAAGTCCACGTCTCCCGCGGTGGAAACCAGTCACCGGAAGCACCTGAGAACTTCGTGAACTGACCGGCACTTCCGGCGGGGCGGAGGTCACGTCTCATCCAGGCTCGGCGGCGCCACCACAGCCCGGCCGTAGCCCTCGGCCCGCGGCCTCAGCGAGGTCCCGGCAGGCCCCGTGCCGCTATAGCCTCCGGCCTGCCGCAGTGCCAGTATGTTGGGAGCCGGGCCCAACAAAGGGGCCCGGCTCCGGCGGAAAGGACTCGCGGTCATGACCTACATCAATAACCTCGGCGATGTGGGGCAAGGCGACGTCGCCCTGGCCGGCGGTAAGGGCGTCGGACTGGGCGGCCTCATCCGGGCCGGGCTGCCTGTCCCCCCGGGGTTCGTACTGAACACCGCCGCTTACGCGGATTTTGTGGCGGCCAACCACCTCGAGTCCAGCATCCGTGAGCTGGCGGCCGTGTCGCCGCAGGCGGCGCCCCAGGACTACGAGGATGCCTCGAAGCGGATCCGCGCCCTGTTCACCGGGGGCACCATGCCGGCCGCGATCGCAGCGGAACTCGGTACGGCCTACAGGCGTCTCGGCAACGGGGACACGGCCGTGGCAGTGCGCTCCTCCGCCACGGCGGAGGACCTCGCCTCGGCCAGCTTCGCCGGGCAACAGGAAACCTACCTTAATGTCCGCGGGACGGAGTCTGTGGCCGCGGCCGTGACCGATTGCTGGGCTTCTCTGTGGACGGCGCGTGCCATGGCCTACCGGGCCCGGGAAGGAATCGGTCCGGACGAGGTACGGCTCGCGGTGGTGGTCCAGCAGATGGTCGAGGCCGAGGCAGCCGGGGTCATGTTCACGGCCAATCCGACCAACGGCCGCCGCGACCAGACCGTGATCAGTGCCGCATGGGGCCTGGGCGAGTCTGTGGTCAGCGGGTCGGTGACCACGGATGATGTCGTCGTCGAAGCGGGGACGGGGCAGGTACTGTCCCGGCGCACAGCCGACAAAGACGTCATGACTGTCTATGCGGAGCGCGGCACGCAGGAGCAGCCGGTGCCGGCCGCGCGCCGTCGTCAGCCCGTACTGGATAACCAGGCGGCGGCCGCGCTGGCCAGCTACGGGACACGGATCGCCGATCATTTCGGGGCACCGCAGGACATCGAATGGGCACGGGCCGGCCGCGGGTTCTTCATCCTGCAATCCCGGCCCATCACCGCGCTGCCAGAACCGGCGGCCGACACCCCGGACGTCTGGACGGTGCCCTACCCGAAGGGGATGTACTTCCGGGCCAGCATCGTGGAACAGTTGCCCGACCCGCTCTCTCCGCTGTTCGCCGACCTCATTGACGGCTCGGTGGCCCGTTCGCTGCGGGCCCTGATGGCCGAGGCCGTCGGCAAGAACGTCATCCGCGAGGACGACGTGGGACTGCCGACCATTAACGGCTACGCCTACTACTACTACCGCACCTCAGGAATGTGGCGGGTGATGGGCAAGTCGCTGACCGCGGTCCGGGCGCTGGTCCGCGGCCAGGCGCACATGGGGGTGGCCGGCTGGCGGGAATTTTCGCATCCCCGCTACGAGCAGGCAATCAAGGACTGGTCGGCCAGGCCTCTCCGGGAGCTCTCCGGCGAGGAACTGTTCGAAGGGGTGCAGGCGTTGCTCGACGCCGGCACCGTGTACTACACGGCCGTGCAGTCAATCATTCCGATCGCCGCGACAAGCGAAATCTCCTTCGGGGCCTACTACGACAGGGTCGTTCGGCGCCACGGAGATCCGCCCGCCCAGACCTTCCTCCTCGGCTACGACAGCGAACCCATCAGGGCCGAGAAGTCGCTGTACGACCTCGCAGCCTGGGCCCGGGAAGTTCCAGGGCTGGCATCGGCAATCCTCGACGCACCCACGCCGGCACTGGTCGAGGCGCAGCGCACCGGGATACCCCCTGCCGGAGTGGACCAAACCCTCTGGCAGCAATGGCAGTCCCGCTTCCAGGACCACCTCGGCCGCTTCGGCCACGCGGTCTACAACCTGGACTTCGTCAGCCCGGTGCCGGCCGACGATCCCTCGACCCTGCTGGAGACGGTGAAGTTCTACCTGCGCGGACACGGCAATGACCCGCACGAGCGCCAGAGAGTGTCGGCCGCCCGCCGGGAAGACCAAACCAACCAAGCGATCAACCGGCTCGGGCCGAAGCGCAGGGCCGCGTTCCTCCGGCTACTCAGGTGGGCTCAGCGCGCCGCCCCGATCCGCGAGGACGCCCTGGCCGACGTCGGCCTGGCCTGGCCGCTGCTGCGGCGGATGCTGCTCGAACTCGGACAACGGCTGGTTGACTCCGCTGTCATCGCCGAGCCCGCCGACGTGTTCTGGCTGCGCCGCCAGGAGCTGCAAAGCGCCGTCGAGTTCGGCCTCGCCGCGCCGGACACACCGGCGGCAGCGGCAATCACCGGCGCGGACCGGCCCGTCCGTGCTGATGCCGTCGAGGCGCGCAAGATGCTGTGGCGAGGCCAGGCGAAGGCCGCTGCCCCGCAACTGCTCCCGGAAAGCCGGTGGATGGAACGGGCCTTCGGAAAAATGATGCCCGCCGGCTCACAGGACCAGCTCGGCGACATCATCAAAGGCGTCGGCGCCAGCGCGGGCCGGGTCACCGCTCCGGCCCGCGTCCTGAGGGGGCCTCAGGATTTCGCCCTGATGGAGCCGGGCGACGTCCTGGTGGCCCGCATCACCACCCCGGCCTGGACCTCGCTGTTCGCGATGGCCTCCGCCGTGGTCACCGACGTCGGCGGACCGTTGAGCCACAGTTCGATCGTCGCCCGCGAGTATGGCATCCCGGCCGTGCTCGGCACCGGGGTGGCCACCCAGCGGCTCGCCAGCGGCCAGCGGATCCGCGTGGACGGCGACGCCGGCACCGTCACAATCCAGGATCCGGCCGATACGCAGGGGCCATAGACCGGCGGCCCTCCGTGGATGTACAACCAGTGCGCGCGGAAGCCTTGGTGCTACTGGCGGTCGAATCACGGAATCAGGACAGCGGCCCGAGTTCCGCCCACCTCGGTGGATTCGCGCCCTTCCGGGAACAGGTGATGGCCGCCGCGCGGTTCGCGTACGAGGCGAGTGCGTGCAGCTGACCCAGGGTCAGGGCCTGCAGTTGTTGTCTTCCCTGCGCCCCGAGCGCTTCAAGCTGGGCGAGTCCGGATATAAGCCCCGCCATGAAGGAATCGCCGGCGCCCACGGTATCCGCCACCCTAATGGGTTCGGCTGCCATTTCCACCCGCCCCCTGCCGGAGAGGATGACGGGGCCGGAGGCTCCGCGCGTTAAGGCCACGACCGCCGGCCCCAGCTCCAGCCAGGCCTTCAGGGATTCTTCCGGGGTGCGGTCCGGGTAAAGCCAGCGCAGGTCTTCGTCGCTGGCTTTGACCACATCACTGGCCGCCACAAACACTTCCGCCTGCCGGCGTGCCGCAGCCGCATTGGGGCTGATTGCGGGCCGGCAGTTGGGGTCGTAGCTGATTGTCGCGTTCTCCCGGGCGGCCTGTACCAAGACAAGAGTGGCCCGCTCCCCTGGCACGAGCACCGTGGCGATTGACCCCGTGTGGACGTGGGTGGAACTTTTGGCGGCGGCGAGGGCTGGCAGGGACGTCCCATTGAGTGCCCACGTGATCGAGAAGGCGTATTCGGCGGCACCGTCGGAACCCAGAGTGGCGAGGGCCGATGATGTCGGTGTGGTTCCGCCGTTGATCACACGGACGCCGTTCGCCTGCAGATGCTCTTCGAGCATGAGTCCGTGGGGGTCAACGCCATAGTGGGTCACTAGGTTCGTCTGGAGGTCGAGGCGCGCAGCCCCTACCGCCACGTTGAGGGGGCTGCCGCCGGGATGGGTCCGGATGCCAGCGGCCCCGCGGGGGTCGCTGACGATGTCGACGAGTGATTCGCCGATGACCGTCAGGATGCTCTCCCCCGCGGCGGGGCCCGGTGCGGGCGTAGCGTCGGTGACGTGCATCAGCGGCCCGGGTAGACGACGGCTTTGAGCTGACCGGCCTGCTTGCCCGCTTTGAGTGCTTCTTCGGAGTCGGCCAGTGCAAACTTGCCGGTGACCAAAATGTCCAGGTCCACCTTCCCGTCCGCGATCAGCTGGATGGCCAGCGGCCAGGTGTTGGTGTAGCGGAAGACGCCGGAAAGCCAGATTTCGCGGTTCTGGATGAAGGAGACGGGGAGTTCGACGTCGTCGGCCCCGAGTCCCACCAGGATGACCCGGCCGGCCGGTCCAACGGCTTTGATCCCGGAGCGGACGGCCTGCGGGGCGCCGGAGGCGTCTATGAACGCATCGACGTTGAGCCCTTCTACACTGTCCGTTCGGGCGTTCAGGGCGTGGGTTGCGCCGTGTCCGAGGGCGAACGCCAACCGGTCTTCGGCGATGTCGCTGATGTAGATTTCGGTCGCGCCGTAGGCGCGGGCTGCCTGGGCGGCGATGATGCCGATGGGGCCGGCTCCGGCAATCAGGACCCGGCTGCCGGGCTTGATCTGGGCGCGTTCGCAGGCCCAGAGGCCGACGGAGAGCGGTTCGATGAGGGCTGCCGCCTCGTCGCTGACGCTGTCCGGGATGTCGTAGGCGAAGTCGCTCTGGATGGTGACGTATTCGGCAAAGGCCCCGTCGATCGGCGGGGTGGCGTAGAACTCGATGTCGGGGCAGAGGTTGTACCGGCCAGCCTTGCACTGCTTGCATTTGCGGCAGGGCCGCTGGGGTTCGACGGCGACCCGCTGGCCGATGCGGGCGGGGTCCACGGCGTTTCCGACGGCGGCGATCCGGCCGGAGAGCTCGTGGCCCAGGATCAGCGGGTGGTCCACGACGTAGTCGCCGATCCTTCCGTGTTCGTAGTAGTGGACGTCGCTGCCGCAGACGCCGACGGCGGCGACCTGGACCAGGACCTGGTCCGGGTCCAGCTGCGGGACCGGCAGGGTCTCCATGGCCATGTCGCCTTGGCGTTTGAGGACGGCGGCGCGCATGGTGGCGGGTACTTCGGGACGTCCGGAGGTGCGGGACTGTGCGGTTGATGTTGTCATCGAAGTTTTCCTTTGAGAATCGGGGGGCAGAGGGCCGCTACTTGACGGCGCCGAGAGAGAGGCCCTGGACCAGCTTGTCCTGGGCGGCGAAGCCGGCGAACAGCACCGGCAGGGACACCACCACGGCGGCCGCGCAGACCTTGGCGAGGAACAGTCCCTGGCTGGAGACGAGGCCGGTGAGGAAGACCGGGGCGGTGCCGGCGACCACCCCGGTGAGCACCCGGGCCAGGAGAAGTTCGTTCCAGCTGAAGATGAAGCAGATCAGCGCGGTGGCGGCGATGCCCGGCATCGCCACGGGGGCGACCACTTTCCGGAGCGTCAGCAGCAGGCCTGCGCCGTCGATCTGCGCGGCCTCCAGCATTTCGACCGGCACTTCGTCGAGGAAGGAGCGCATCATCCATACGGCGATGGGCAGGTTCATCGAGGTGTACATCAGGCCCAGGAACCAGATGTTATCCAGGGCCCCGGCGGTTTTGGCGAAGAGGTAGAGCGGCAGGACGGCGGCGACCACGGGCATCATCTTGGTGGAGAGGAAGAAGAACATGACGTCGGTCCACTTCTTCACCGGCCGGATTGACAGCGCGTAGGCTGCCGGAATGGCCAGCAGCAGGACCAGCACGGTGGAGAAGATCGAGGCGGTGGCGGAGTTGATCAGCGACGGCCACGGGCTGACACCGGACGTCGCTCCGAAGAACTCCTTGTAGGCGTCCAGGTTTAGGTCGGCGGCGATGGAGGGAGGGTTGGTCGCCGCGTCAACTTCCGAGTGGAACGAGGTCAGGATCATCCACAGGACCGGCACCGCGAATAGCAGGGCCAGCAGCCATGCGGCGATGCCGGCAGCCGTGTTGTTGCGCGTGGGGTCCATGCGCGACTTGCCGCGGCGTCGGGAACCCAGATTCGGTGCGAGCGGGACGGGGACTGATGACCTGGGCTCGGCCGGGGTGAGGGTGCTCATCGTGCTGCCTCCTTCTTGAATAGCGAGAATACGGTGCGGAGTGCGAAGGTCGCCACGATGATGGTGCCGATGACCACCACGACGCCGGCGGCGGAGGCCAGGCCATATTCGTTGGCATAGTAGAACGTCTCGTAGATGGCGTAGGGCAGGTTGGCCGTGCCCAAGCCGCCGGAAGTGATGACGAAGGTAGCGTCGAAATTCTGCACGATGTAGATGGCGCCGAGCAGTCCGCCCAGTTCCAGGTATTGGCGCAGGTGCGGCAGCGTGAGGTGGCGGAAAATATCCCAGGGACTTGCGCCGTCCATCTGGGCGGCTTCAACCGTGTCCATCGGACGGGACTGCAGACCGGCGAGCAGGATTAGCATCATGAACGGGGTCCACTGCCAGACCAGCGAGATGATGATGGCCATCAGGGGCGCCGAGGACAGCAGGTCCGGCTGGGGCGGGGTGTCGCTGCCGAAGAGCGCCCAAACCCAGGTAAGCGAGCCGTTGATCAGGCCGTAGACGGGGTTGAGAATGGCATGCTTCCAGATGAGCGCCGCGGCTACCGGAACGATGAGAAACGGTGCGATCAGCATGGTTCTGGCCAGTCCGCGGCCGATGAATTTCTTGTCCAGGAGCAGAGCCAGGCCAAGGCCGAGGACCAGACTGACCAGGACCACGGAGACCGTCTCGATGATGGTGGTGACGATCGCCTGTTGCATGTAGGGGTCGGTGAGGACCTGGACGTAGTTCTCAACGCCAGCGAATCCGGTCTTGTCCGGGCTCAGGCTGTTCCAGTTCAGGAACGAAATGATCAGGGTCACCACGAACGGAAGCTGGGTGACGACGATGAGGAAGATCAGGGCCGGCAGCAGCGGTGCGCGCCGTGCCCAGGCCACGGCCCGTTCGCGCGCCCTGGCGTTCTTGGAAGGTTTCGCTGTGCTGCTCCCGTGCCGGGAGACGCGCGCCGTTGCGGTAGTCATGATGTTCTCCTGCGGTTCGGTGGTGATTACTTGTACTTGTCGCCGACTTTTTGGGCGGCTTCCTGGCCCTTGGCCAGTGCGTCTGCGACAGTTCCCTGGCCGACTATGGCGGAGCTGACACCCTGGGAAACCCTGGTGCCGAGGGCCGCGAACTCGGGAATTCCGACAAACTGGATGCCGACAGCCGGCCGAGGCTGGACTCCGGGGTTCTTCGGATCGGCGTTCTCAATGGCAAAGCGTTCGGCCTTGAAGAATGGCGCGGCCTTCTGAAAGTCGGCGTTCTCGTAGGTGGAGATGCGCTTGCCGGACGGGACCTTGGACCAGCCGAGCTTGGATGCGACCAGTTCCTCATACTTCTTCGAACTGGCCCAGGCGATGAACTTACCGGCGGCGTCCCGCTTCTTGGAGGCCGCCTGCATAGCCCAGGACCAGGTCCACAGCCAGCCCGAAGACTTGGTCTCCTTCACCGGGGCCTGGGCATAGCCGATCTTTCCCTTCACCGGGGAGTCCTCGGCTTCCAAAGCACCGGCCGCGGAGGTGGCGTCATACCACATGGCGACCTTGCTCTGGCTCATGTTGGTCAGGCACTCGGTGAACCCGGCCTGGGCGGCCCCCGCTTCACCGTGGTCGCGCACCAGTTTGGTGTAGAAATCAACAGCCGCGGTGAATTCGGGTGCGTCGACCTTCGCGTTCCAGTCCTTGTCGAACCAGGTTCCGCCGAAGGTGTTCACCACCGTGGTCAGCGGCGCGAAGACCTGGCCCCAGCCGGGCTGGCCGCGCAGGCAGATACCCTTCATGCCGGGGACTGCGCCGTCAACCTTGGCGGCAAGATCGGCGACTTGATCCCAGGTGGGCTTCTCCGGCATCGTCAGGCCCTTGGCATCGAAAATGTCCTTCCGGTACATCAGGAAGGACGATTCCCCGTAAAACGGTTCGCCGTACAGCTTGCCGTCCTTGCCCGTCAGCGACGCCGTGTAGGCCGGCAGGATGTCCGCCTGGTTGAACTCGGCATCCTTGGCCACACTGTCCAGAGGCGCCAGCCACCCGTTGGCGGAATAGAACGGAATCTCATAATTGGACAGCGACGCAACGTCGTACAGGCCGGCCTGGCTCGAAAACTCCTGGCTGATCTTGGCGCGGACGTCGTTTTCCGGCAGGACGGTGTAGTTGACCCTGATACCGGTTTCCTTGGTGAAGTTATCAGCGGTGAGCCGCTGCAGGTCCTCCATCTGGGGGTTGTTAACCATCAGGACATTGATGGCGTTCGGGTCGCCAGCGGAATTGCCGCCACCGGCGCCTGCACAGGCCGAGGCGCTGAGTGCCACGCACAGGGCACCTGCCGCCAACGAGGCGACGCGTATTTTTGCGCGCATTAAGGACTCCTTTGTTCTTCAGGGGGTGCGATGCTGCCCAATCCGACTGCTGCGTCGGGTGCGGGGCGGTGAGCGGGACGAGGGGCTCGATGCCGGGTGCCTCGCTGATCTTCCTCAAGATTAGGCTTGTGGCATCGGGCACAACTAGCGTCGTGGTTGCTGGATTCTGATACTAATTTTCCGGGGCGGGCCCCGGCCGGGCGCTACTCTGGGAGGAGGCGACCACGGTGAGGTCCATATTTCATGATCAGAACGCATGGGAGAACCACGATGAGCACGGCGGACCCGACCGACGGCACAGTCCCCATTGATGGCGCAGCGGCCAGACTCGCCGAAAGACTGCTGGGGATGCGGGCCAACCGGGAGGTCATTCCGGAGGACCCCAACCACTCCGTCCGGTGGCACGAGCACGACTACCCCAGCCCGGTGGCCCGCTGGAACTACCATCCCGAATATGAGCTGCACCTGATCCGAAAAGGCACCGGAAAGTTCATCGTGGGAGACCACATCGGCACGTTTGAGGCCGGACACCTGGCGCTGGTGGGTTCAGGGCTGCCGCACGACTGGGTCAGCGACCTGAAGCCCGGAGAAGTCCTCCAAGGCAGGGACGCCCTCATCCAGTTCGACGGAAAATGGGTTGAGCAGGCTGCCTCTATTCTGCCGGAAATGGCCGAGGTCAAACCGCTGCTGGAGCAGTCCTCGCGCGGGATCGAGTTCCTGGGACGATCAGCCAGGGCCGGCGCCGTTTCACTCGAGGCTATGGGAACCTGCACTGGGCTTCAGCGGCTGCATCACCTTTTTGAGCTCCTTACGATTCTTGCGCGCGCACCGCAGGAGGAACGGCGCTACCTCGCCGACGAATGGTTCCGGCCACAGCTGGACGGCCAGGGCGCGGCGGTGGTGGACATAGTCCTCGAGTACGTGTTCAGCAATCACGCCGGCAGCGTCAGGATGTCCGAGGCCGCGGCGCTGGTGGGCATGTCGGAGCCGACATTTTCGAAGTATTTCAAGCGCGCAACCGGCCAGAATTTCAGCGATCTGGTGCGTAAACTTCGTCTGGCCCATGCCCGCCGACTGCTGGAGCGGAGCGACAAATCCATCTCCGACATCTGCTACGAAGTGGGTTTCACCAACCTGTCCAATTTCAACCGGCATTTCCGCAACGACGCCGGCGAGACTCCCCGGGACTATCGTCAGCGGGTTCAGAATTGACCCTGAGGCTGGACTCCATGGCCCGGCGATGGGCATCGGCGGTAGATTGTGGGCATGGGACAGACTTCCTCGGTCCGCCGGGATTTACTCACTGATCGGATCTTGGGCGTGGCGGAGTTCAGCCATGCGCACTGGTTCTTCGGCAATCTCTATGAGGCCCTCGTCAAAGTCCCTCACCGCGTCGCGGCCGCGGAAGCAAGCCGCGAACTCCCCCGCTCGCCCTTTGGAGCGGGCAGCCCCGGCCGCTACTACGCCCCGATCGCCCCGGTCAACGCGCCGGCGGCCATCGCTGCCCTCGTGGCAGGCTGGAATCATGCCGACAGCAGGCCATGGCTGATAGTCGCTGCCGCCGGCTCGACAACCGGTGCGGCCGCCACCGCGTATCTGCTCCGGTCCATCAACCCCGACCTGTTCTTCAGCCCAGAACCGCTCAGCGAGGCGGACCGCAAACCCCTGCTGAAGCGGTGGTACAGGGTCCACGCCCTCAGACTCACAGCCAGCGCTGTTGCCCTGGCTGCCATCCACGAGGCACGAACACTCCGGCTCCGAAGCCGCGGATAACAGCCAAGCGCCACCGACCTGAAGGAGATCTTCATGGGCAAGCTCACTGTCACCGCCTTTACCACCCTGGACAACGTCGCCGAGGAGCCCCAGCTCTGGACGGGCCCGTTCTTCACCGACGCCACCGCGGCCTTCAACGAACAAGTGCTGGCCGCGGCGGACTCGATGCTGCTCGGCCGGGTCACCTATGACGGCTTCGCCGCCTCCTGGCCGTCGCGGTCGGGCGACTTCACCGCCGACAAGTTCAACGCCATGCCGAAGTATGTCGTGTCAACCACCATGGACCACGCGGACTGGAACAACAGCACGATCATCGCCGGCGACGTACCCGGCCGGGTCCGCGCGCTTCGCGAACGGGAGAACGTAATCGTTTGGGGAAGCCCGACGCTCGTCAAGACGCTCATGGCCGAGAATCTGGTCGACGAGTACGTTCTACTCGTCTCCCCCATCGTGCTCGGGAGTGGCAAGAAGATGCTGCCGGAGGACGGAACCCGGCACACGCTGCACATCGTCGAACTTGAACTCCTCGAAGGCGGGATGCTGGCACTCCGGATGGCACCTGAGGCGTGAGCCCGTCAGCTGGTAGGCCTAGTCTTTCAGTTTGGGTGCTGCGCGGACGTGGACGCGCTGACCCTGTTTCCCGATGAGGCTGAGGAATTCGACGGGACCGGCGCTCGTGGCGCCGAACCAGTGCGGGGTTCGGGTATCGAACTCAGCGGCTTCGCCGGGCTTGAGGATGAAGTCGTGTTCACCGAGCACCAGGCGCAACGTGCCGTTGAGGACATAGGCCCAGTCGTAGCCGTCGTGAGTACGCAGCTGGGGTTCCTGCCCATCCTCACCCTTGGGGAGGATGAACTTGTAGGCCTGGATACCCCCCGGCCGGCGCGTGAGAGGCAGGATCGTCGACCCGTCTGCACCGGCGACAGATCGCAAATTCAATCGAGGGTCGCCGGTCGGTGGCGCGTCGACGAGTTCGTCGAGGGTGACCCCATGTACGCGGGCCAGTGGAAGCAACTGCTCGAGGGTGGGCCGCCGCAGGCCTGATTCGAGCCTGGAGAGTGTGCTGGCTGAGATGCCTGTCTGCTCGGCCAGGTCCGCGAGTGTGATGTCCCGGCGGAGCCGGAGGCGCTTGAGGCGAGGCCCTACGGCGTCGAGAGTGTGGTCGAGATCTTGGCTCATGGAGACATTTTGCCATTTGGCAATACGGCTTGCACATCTGCCGGCTGGTGGGGACCATCGAATCTGAAGCGCAAATCAGATCGGAAGGGGTTCGACATGGCCGGGACGGCAGAGACGTCATCAGGGGACTCTGGCGCACGCGACGGTGACGCGATGACGCACAGCTTCGACAAGGACTATTGGGAACAGCACTGGGAACAGGCCCAGCGTGCTGCGCAGGCAGACTCGGGATGGAGTGCCCCGAACCCGCATCTCATCCGTGAAACCAGCGGACTCGCAACGGGTACAGCGCTGGATGCCGGGTGCGGGACAGGGGCAGAAGCAACATGGCTGGCCGCGCACGGCTGGCAGGTCACCGGCGCCGACATCTCCGGTGCTGCTCTCGCTCAAGCAGCCGAGCGTGCCGAACGGCAGTCCGTGTCCGGCAGGGTGACCTGGGTCGAGGCGGACCTGACGTCCTGGGCGCCGGGAGGTCGGTTCGACCTTGTGACCACCAACTACGCGCACCCCGCGATGCCGCAGCTGGCTTTCTACGAACGCATCTCGGAATGGGTAGCCCCAGGCGGCACACTGTTGATCATCGGGCACCTCCACCGCCTCGCCTCCCCGGGCCACGGGCATCACCCTCCCCCCGCGGCGACTGTCACCCTCGCGGACGTCACCGGGAGCCTCGACACTGCCGCATGGAGCATCACGAGTGCCGAGGAGACCACGCGGACAGTCCTCGGACCCGGTGACCGGACCTTCCCGCTGCACGACGTCGTCGTACGGGCCACCCGACGCAGCTGACCTAACCTCCTCCCGCGCGCTACTCCCCCGATCCCGCCCTGTCCGGCAGGCTGGCATCGACCGGGAAGGTCATGAACGCCGGCGTCTCATATGGATGCACGGACAGCGCTGCGTCGACGACGGCGTTTCGCCGGGAACACGGAAAGATTGCCTCAATCCGGGTTTCCGGCACCTCCTCAGGGGAATCGACGGCGCCGACGGCCGGGCTCGCGCCCGGCAGCGGGGTAAAGCGCCCGGTGCCGTCGAGGCTGAACGAGCAGTGCGAGTAGTTGCCCAGCCTGCCCGCCCCGGCGTCGCCAATGGCCTGCCGGACCGCGGGCGCAGCGTCAGTGGGGACGTAGATGACCAGACACTCCATTGGCTCCATGGCAGAAGTCTGCCACGGAGCACAGACGAGTATTGGGGCCAGGCGCCGGCGGCGGTAGAAGGGAATGGAGGCGGCACATTCCCCCTCACTTTTAATCTATAGGGCACCGGGGGGCTTGCCGCAAGCCCCGGGTCGGGCCGCAGAATTGGGAGCCAAGGCCGGAAGTTTCGGGACGGGACTAGCGACACGTGGATGTCGCCGTCGAGCGGCCCACCGGGACCGCCGTGCCCGCCGCGCGAGGCGCTCTCCGGCTCCCCGCCGCATCGCCAGAAAGGAATTGATGACGTGCCCCTGACAACCAGCGCGTTCAACCTTCCCGACCACCTCACGCCCAAGGCCAACCCGACGCTGATCGCCCACGACGAGCAGCACTTCGTGGCCATCGCGGAGAGCCTCGAGCAGTCGATCGCCGACCTCTCCGACCGTCTCGATGCCGTGCGCCGGGCCCCCGTCCGCTTAGGCCAGGAGGCGCTGGAGAAGGACGTGGAGATCCGCCGGCTGACCGCCCGCCTGCGCGCCCTGCGCCGCTTCGGTTTGGACCTGTGCCTCGGGCACATCGTCAGCGCCGACAACGCCGAACCCATATACATCGGACGGCTTGGCCTCACGGACAGCGCGGGACGCCGGCTGCTCATCGACTGGCGCTCCGCCGCCGCTGAGCCGTTCTTCGGAGCTACCCACGCCAACCCGATGGGTCTGGCAAGGCGCCGCAGGTACCGCTGGGCCCGCGGTCGGATCACCGACTACTGGGACGAGGTCTTCACCCCGGACGGCTCTGTTGGGGACGACGCCCTCGAGGACCTGTCCGCCTTCATCGCCAGCCTGGGCAGCAGCCGGTCTGCCCGGATGCGGGACGTGCTCGCCACCATCCAGGCCGACCAGGACGCCATCATCCGCGCGTCCTCACGTGGTGCTCTCGTCGTCGACGGCGGTCCGGGGACGGGGAAAACCGTCGTCGCCCTGCACCGCTCGGCCTACCTCCTGTACTCCGACCCCCGCCTTGGTCACCGTGGTGCGCACAGCACAAGCAGCGTGCTGTTCATCGGTCCGCACCGGCCCTACCTGGCCTACGTCGCCGACGTCCTGCCCAGTCTCGGCGAGGAGGGCGTGCTGACCTGCACCCTGCGGGACCTCGTCCCGGAGGGAGCCACAGCGGCGACCGAGACCGAACCGACGGTGGCAGCCCTGAAGTCGTCCGCGGACATGGTGAAGGCGATCGAGCCAGCCGTCAGGTTTTACGAGGAGCCGCCCTCCAAGGGGCTGGAGGTCGGGACGCCGTACGCCGACATCTGGCTCAGCGCCGACGAGTGGGCCCGGGCGTTCGAGTCACCGGCCCCAGGCACGCCGCACAACGAGGCCCGGTACGAAGTCTGGGAGGAGCTGCTCACTATCCTCGTGGACAAGCACGACGGCGATCATGTCCCCGACGGCTTGCTCCGCCGGGCGTTGGCGCAGAACGCTGAGTTGGTCGATGCGTTCAGCAGGGCGTGGCCGCTGCTCGACTACACCGACCTGGTCAGCGACCTCTGGACGGTGTCCGCCTACCTGCGCCTGTGCGCCCCCTGGCTCAGCCCGACGAGGTCGCGAAACTGCAGCGCCGGGACCCCAAAGCCTGGACCGCGTCCGACCTGCCGCTCCTCGACGCGGCCCGGCAGCGACTCGGCGACCCCGACGTGTCACGGCGTAAGCGCCGGCACGAGTCCGCCGCGGCCGCCGAGCGGGAGCTCATGGACCGGGTGGTCGAGGACCTGATCGCGGGCGACGACTCCGAACTGATGGTGATGTCGATGCTGCGCGGGCAGGACATGCAGGACAAGCTGGTCGACGACGGAGCCGTGCCGAGCGCCGACCCGGACCAGCTCGCCGGCCCGTTCGCACACGTCGTCGTGGACGAGGCACAGGAACTGACCGACGCCGAGTGGCAGATGCTGCTGCTCCGCTGCCCGTCCCGCAGCTTCACCGTCGTCGGGGACCGCTCCCAGGCCAGGCACGGGTTCGCGGAGTCCTGGCTGGAACGCCTCGAGCGGGTCGGCCTGGCCAACGTAAAGCTGGCGGGCCTCAGCATCAACTACCGGACGCCGGAGGAGGTCATGGCGGAAGCCGAACCGGTGATCAGGGCCGTGCTCCCGGATGCCAACGTGCCGACGTCGATCCGCGGCAGCGGCCTCCCCGTCGTCCACGGATCCACGTCGGAGCTGGGCTCGATTCTGGAGACCTGGCTCGCCGCGCATGCCGACGGGACCGCCTGCGTCATTGGCACGACCGACGTCGACAACGGCCCGCTCCAGGCGACGCCCCGCGTCAGGTCGCTGGCCCCGGAGCTGTCGAAGGGTCTCGAGTTCGACCTGGTGGTCCTCGTCGACCCTGACGCGTTCGGCACGGGCATCGAWGGGGCGGTCGACCGGTATGTCGCGATGACCCGGGCGACCCAGCAACTCGTCATCCTCACCCCTGACGTCGGCCCAAAATGACCAGCGAACGCGAACTTACTGAGGCGCCAACGGGAAACGTTGCGCTAGTGACCGGTGCGAGCCGGGGCGTCGGCCGGGGCATCGCCCTTGGCCTCCTGGCCGGGGGGTTCCGGGTTTACGGCTCGGGCCGCTCGATCGATCAGGCGGACCTGCCGCGGGAGATACGACGACTGCGCTGCGACCATCTCAAAGACGAAGAGACGGCGCGCGTCTTTGAAACGATCCGGTCCGAGTGCGGCGGCCTCGACCTGCTCGTCAATTGCGCCTGGGGCGGCTACGAGAACATGGTCGAAGGTGGCGCGTTCACGTGGCCCGCGCCGTTTTGGGAACAGCCGCCGCATCGCTGGACCGGCATGATGGACGCAGGCGTGCGCGCGGCCTTTGTGTGCTCGGCGCACGCGGCACGCATGATGACCCCGCGGCACCACGGCGTCATCGTCAACATCAGCTTCTGGTCGGCGCAGCGCCACCTCGGCAACACGATATACGGCATCGCCAAAGCGGCGACAGACAAGATGACGTCCGATATGGCCGTCGAGCTGAAACCGTTCGCCATTCCGGTAATCTCGCTCTACCCCGGGCTGGTTCGAACCGAGGCGGTCCTGGCCGCGGCGAAAAGTGGCGCGTTCGATCTCTCGACCAGCGAGAGCCCCGAGTTCATCGGCCGCGTGATCAACGCGCTATTCCACGATCCGAACCCGATGGCGCGGACCGGTCAGGTGCTTGTCGCCGCCGCGGTTGCGAAGGAGCTCGGCGTATTGGACATCGACGGAACTTCGCCGCCCGCGGTTACCCTTGCCGACATCGGTTTGGAGGGGTACGCCCCGGAGGCAGGGACACCCCGGGGCCCGCTCCACGTGCGGCAGGCAGGCGATCAGCGCAGCGAGGTGCCGTCGCGAGACGAACCGGAACCCGGCCTGATACCGCCGTCGCTCACTGTCCTGCGCGCAGCGGCCAGGGACTCCACGCGCCCGCTACATCCCGTAGACGGATCTCAGCGTCGTGGAGTCGGGCGGCGCTGACGGGGCCGGGTTCGCCTTGTCCGCTTTCAGATCCGAAGCCGTCGAACGCGGTCACTGCGTATTCGCTCCACCGCCGCCTACCAACCGGGTAGCGTTCGCTGTATCCTCCGGCCGCGACCGCGAGCACCAGCAACTCCAATCGTTCCGCCGCACTCTCCGCCGTTTCGTCGCAGGCATCGCAGCCGCATACCGGAAACGGGAAGTCATGGAGCACACCGGCGTGCACAATGAGTCCCGGGTACCCGGTCAGCACAAACGTCAGGGGCGCCGTTCCGGACCGCCACGGGGTGACCTTAACGGCTTGCAGCACGTCTTGAGCCTCCATCACCAGTTCCCCGGCATGCAGCGGATCCTCATGGACGTCGACGTCGTAAACGGCCGTGAGATGATCGATGAGAGCCCGGGCGACGATGTGAAGCCCGGCGAAACGCTCCGGATGGCTGTCTACGCTGTAGGAATCTGCGTCGGGACCGTCTTCGCCCCATTGTCGGCCATATGGAATGGGCTCCCCCTCCCGGGAATAGTAGGTGGTAGGCGGCAGGTGGGGCCGGACATAGCGGGGCTGTCCGGCAGCCCGGGCTACCGGAAGGGGCTGCATTGCCGCGGACTCGTCCGGCTCTTCCCGGGCCCAGTCCGACAGCATAGAAGCGAGCCCGTGCACCGATTCGTCGTCCGCGCTGCGGACAGCGTCGAGTAGGCCATCAATCTCGAACTGCCTCTCCCGGTTCCCCACCGTGGGAGAGGCTCCTTGGTATGCGTACCACTGTGCATCCGGCCTCAGTCGGGCGATAGTATTCCCGGCGAATGCGGCCGCCGCGGCCCTGAGAGTGCTGCTGCTTTCAATCTGGGAGCCGAACATGCGCAGGAACCAAATGAGCCGCCCGGAGTCCGAGGCCAGTTCTTCGGCCCGCACTCCCTGTCCGGCACAGAATTCAACGAACGGTCCATAGCCCCCGATGTGCTGGACGACCGCCGCAGGGCCGTCGTCTTGCTGGTATAGCGCTCTGCCGCGTGCCACGGGCGCCGGTAATGCGCTCGGCTTCCCTTCGAACATTTCCCCTGTTGTCCCCATAGCGCGATCCTAATCCGAGGAGCCGCTAATCGCTTTCGTACGTTTCCTGCGCCCTCTGCTGAGAATGGGGGCCAAATCGCAGCCGGCTGACATATTTTGGCGAACAGATAGCGCGGTGCCGACCTGGTGACCCGTCCCGCTCCCGACGTACGCGGTGGTCATGAAGAAAACGGCAGGGCCATGCAACACTGGTCCGATGTCGGCGTTTAGCATCTTCACTTCCAGCGAGTTTTCCGATGACGAAGTTCTGGCGTTGTACGAATCTGTGGGGTGGGCCGCCTATACCCGGGATCCAGAACTGCTCACAAGGGCGATCCGAAGTTCCTCGTTTGTCGTGACGGCCCGGGCTGAGGATGGTGAGCTTGTTGGCCTCGCGCGGGTCGTGTCCGATGATGCGACCATCTGCTACCTACAGGACATCCTCGTACGGCCGTCCTTCCAAGGCGCCGGAGTAGGGCGGGCTATGGTTGAGCACGTCACGGCGAGATACGCGCATGTCCGGCAAACAGTGCTCATCACTGACAATGAACCAGGGCAACGCGCCTTCTACGAGGCCATGGGTTTTACCGAGGGGTTGAACTTCGCTCCGGAACCCGTGCGCGTCTTCGCACTATTCCGGTAACCCGGGAGTTTCAGAGCGGAGTGACCGCTATTTCGCAGGGCATTTCGCTGACCAGATACAGCAGGGGGTCCGTACTACCTGCATTCCTACGGCCGCTTCGGCAACAGCCCCGGCGGTCTGACCGTCCCTCTGCTGTTGACCTTCGTCTGGTCTCTCGCGGGCACAGCCCTTCTGATAGCCCGACGCCGCGGAGGTTTCACCCTCATGGTGTCGTTCCTGGTGATCGAGACGCTTTTCTACCTCGTGCACAACCTCTCCGGCGCCGCGGAGCGGGATCTTCCCGGCGACGACTTCGTCCTCCTCGTCGCATCTCTTCTGGGCTACCTCAATGCTCTGGGAGCGGTCCTGTTCCTTGCATGGCTACTGCCGATCCGCCGAAGGACCCGGAGGCGGGGCCGCCGAACCGCCAAGAGACCCTGAATCGACGCACCTGGCCGATCAGGGGCACTTCTCCCCCGTCAAGACAGCCCATGGGTCCGGGCAAGGTGTTGTTCGCGGAGCTCCCGCGGGGCAGGATGTTGCCCATGCTTGCTGAGGAGCGTTTCGCGACGCTGATCGACGAATTCACCGCCAGCCCGGGGGTCACCGTGCCGGGCGAATCTGGACGGCGCGGATTCGGTTCCTCCGCGTTGAAAGTCAACGGCTCGATCTTCGCGATGATCTCCGGCGGCACACTGGTCGTGAAACTGCCCCGCGATCGGGTCGAACGACTGATCGAGGCCGGAGCCGGCACACCGTTCGACGCCGGCAAGGGCCGCCCGATGAAAGAGTGGCTATGCGTCCCGCCCGAGGACGAGGAGTCGTGGCTCGCCCTGGCGCGTGAGGCCTTTGCCTTCGTGGGCTCCGCCCACCATTAACCACCAGGTCAGGCCGCCGAAGGCGAGGCCGCCCACAGGATCTGTACGAACGGCCCGCGGCCCCCGCCCCACACGACCGAGCTCCGCGGCATCGCCCACGCATCGTCCCGCGCGGCTGGGGCGGCGCCCTTCGCTGCCATAATCCACGAAGGATTTCGAGGACGCTGCTAGTCGTAGATGACCGCGAGGCCCCGGCGTTTTAGGTCGGCGAGGCCCTCTCGCATGGCCTGCAACTGGTCGGGCGAGTGTCCTATCCAATCCACGAGTTCACCGACGACCTCCACCGGCTCTCGGGTGCGGTAAGACCAGGTCGGGTTGCCGGGGAACTTCTTATCCGTCACGTTGGGCTCGTCTTCGAGGGTGCCCGTCGGTTCCACGATGTAGATCCGTCCACGGCCTTCCCCTGCGGCGAGTTCAGCCCCCCACGTTGCGGCATCCAAGGTTGCCGTCACGTAGACGTGATTCGCTGTCCTGCCTTCTTCAAAGTTCGAGCCGTGTCCGGGCAACAACAGGTCCCCCACCGCCAGATCCGCCTTGGTCCCGTGAAACAGGGCCCCTGACTCGTGGACTTCGAACGGTTTGGGCTCCTTCGTCATGCGCACCCCCTAAGAGTTCGATTCGGAATTTTAGGCCAGGCGACCCTTTGCGGTGTGAGCCGCAGACTTATCTGGCTCGTTTTCGCAGCATTATTTGGCATGGCCCGCCGATCCCCGCGCGTCCGGTGAGCGGGTGGGCTTGCGGTCAGCATTTCGCTCGGACGACGCCTCAGGAGCAAGTTCTAAGGAAGCTCGTGGCACCAGGCCGTTCGTGGAAGGTCACGGTGTGGCCGTTGTCGTCATGGAAGACCGCCTGTGAGCCTGCCACGGTGATGGTGCCCGACTGGTAGGGGTTGCCCCAGCCTGCAGGCGGATTGCCGTGCCCGTCGTCCAGCGGCTGGTCGGCGGCGAAGAAGGTGTCCTGCACCTGTGCCTCGTAGATGCCACAGTGCGTGAGGAGAGCGAACGGGACACCCGAGACGGCGGTGGCTGTCGGGCTTGTCGGGACGTTGCCCTGCGGCGCTGCCGGCGCCGCGCATCCGCTCAACACCGCCAAGGCGGTAGCCGCAGCCGCGATGCCTCGAACGTATCGAGTTGTCATGCGCCAAGCATCCCTGCCGACAACTGCGCGGTCAAGAACCTGGGATCCAGACAAAGATAGTATGGCCGACCACCTGCAGAGCGAAAAGAACAACTCCATGGCGGCGTTATCGGCACGTGCCGACCCGTCCCGTCGATCCGGTGAGCCCGTTGCCCTTCAACGTCCGCACGAAGGCGTTGGAGCGGAATTGGGAGCCGCTGTCACTATGGATCACGGTTGCTTCCGGCTCCCGAAGGGCTATCGCGTTGTGCAGGGCCGAAACGGCCAGTGTCGCTTTCATCCGGTAGCCGATGGAGTGTAGCCACGATCCGGTTGGAATAGACGCCTCCCGCAAGAACGCCTACAACTCCGTCGACCACGCATGCCGACACTGACACCGGAACCATCATCCAAACCGGCTCCGAGTAACCGCCTTTACCCAAAGCCTCAGCAAGCTCATCGGCCCAGAAGCGGAACAAGTTCGCCCCAATCAGCTGCGTCGAGGTCAAGAACGGCGGTGGTCCATGGGAGCGTGTACTCATGAATCGACGCGCAATAGGGCTAGGGATCATTTTCTTCGTGCTCTATTTTGTAATCGGACTCTTCGTGGGCGGATTTGCCCTGCTGTGGGGCACCGACTACCAGTGGTGGGCTTTCGTCCTGCTGATCCTGGTCCCGGCGCTCGTGTCTTGGGCCACTCTCACCCTGCTGGAAGGCCGACGGCGTAAGACCCCGCCTGCGTAGCCGGAGCACGAACGACTTCTCCTTCATGGACAAGGTGCGCGAATATGACGCAGCGGAGATCGATGCCAAATCAAGCCTTGACCCATACGGATACCATTGGCTGCGATCCATCGTTCATCCACCTCAGATGGCAGTTACTCCGATCAACCGCAACGAGGCGTCCGAGCCAAAGATCCGTCCCAGGGGAGTGGCGTCACCACCTCCAAGTGCCGAAAAGACCACCCGAAAAATGGTCGCTATTGATGTTCTCGGCAGCACCTCTTCACAACCAGGGGACCTAGGCCCAAACGTTGCTTTCACTACATAGACCGCGGAAATGAGTCACGAGGCACCGTTGACCGGGCAACCGACAGCCTCCTTGGAGTCCCATAGACGGTCATTTGTGAATCGCCGGTCAGATGCCTTCAGCTCCCGATCATCGGGCAACGTGCGGGCGGCGCGAACGGGCAGCCCGCCGGCGCTAAGTCATGGCCCTAGGGCTGCAGTGTGGGTGCGCCCCTCAAGCTGACCGGCTTACGGGCGCCTGAAGTGCAATTCTGATTGATGGCGACGGAGCTTGCGTATCAGCTGATATCCAGGGATGTAGAGTCGCAGCGTGGACGGAGCATGAAAGTCACGGGGCCTCTTGATGACAATGAGATACCGGAGTATCTGCACGCGTTGGGTGTGCCGGGTTTGGCGGATATACATGTCCATTTCCTCCCGGAACCGATGATGCGCAAGGTCTGGGCGTACTTTGACCGTGCAGAGGAAAACTATGGGCGGCCGTGGCCGATCCAATACCGCACTGATGAGCAGTCTCGGGTGGCACGCTTGCGCGACTTCGGGCTGAAAGCGATCCCGGCGTTGTCTTATGCGCATAAGCCTGGCATGGCCCGGTGGCTTAATGAATGGAGTCTGGACTTCGCGCGGCGCGTTCCGGACGCGTTGCACTGTGCCACCTTCTATCCCGAGCCCGGTGTGGGCCAGTATGTACGCGAGGCCTTGGCCAGCGGCGCCCGACTGTTCAAGGTCCACGTCAAAGTCGGTGGGTTCGCTCCCGAGAGTCCGCTCCTTGACGAGGCTTGGGAAGCGCTCGAGGCGTCGGCCGTCCCGGTCGTGATCCATGCCGGTTCGGCTCCACTGGCTGGGGCCTTCACCGGACCTGAACACGTTGGTCGCCTGCTGGCCAAGTTTCCTGGATTGGTGCTGGTTATCGCGCACATGGGCATGCCGGAGTACGACGCCTTCGCAGACCTTGCCGTGGACTATCCCAGGGTCTTTCTCGACACCACCATGGTGGGCACGGATTTCACTAACAGATTCGCCCCCATGCCTGAGAGCTATCTGGACCGTCTTTCCGGGCTGCAGGACCGCATCATCCTCGGTTCCGATTTCCCGAACATCCCCTACGCCTACGCCCACCAGCTCGAGGCCCTGGACCGGCTGGGTCTCGGCGATGACTGGCTGCGCGCCGTCCTCTGGGAAAACGGCGCCCGCCTCCTTGACCTGCCGGGGCTCCGCCTCTGATCAGGGTGGGTTCCGTGCATCCTTCGCGTGATCTGTGCTCAGATGGAACCGATCATGATCCACATCGAAGAGGGAGTTAGAGGGTTGCCCGCAGAATTTGTCTGTCAGACCAGGGACGGCTTTGACCTGGCAGCCCAGGTGGGCGGTGCTGCCGGTTCGCCTGCCCTTTTGCTGCTGCAGGGACAAGCGAATTCCCATACCTGGTGGAATGGCCTTCGAAGCGCCTTTGAGTCGGAGTTCCAGACCATCACGATGGATTACCGAGGAACCGGTTCGAGCCGCGGCCCCGTCACTCCGTGGACGACGGAGAGTTTCGCGGCCGATGCTGTGGAAATTCTCGATAGCGCCGGCATCTCCACTGCCTACGTGTATGGAACCTCAATGGGCGGGCGGGTCGCCCAAATGATCGCGGCACATTACCCGGACCGGGTGACTGCCATGGTCCTGGCATGCACGACACCCGGCGGGGCGAACGCTGTCGGCCGTGCCCAGGAGGTCACTGCACAACTCGCCCGGGCCTCTGAAGCTGAGCGGCTCAGCGTTTTGCATGACCTGTTCTACACCGCGGCCTGGCCTCATCCGCCCGAGGACAGTTCCCTGCTCGGTGATGCTTCGATGACTTCGCAGGAGCAGGCAGCACCGCAAAGCGAGCAGGCACCACGATGCCGGGGCCCTGCTGCCCTCGATCACTGCCCCGACGCTGGTCCTGCATGGGGAGGACGATCTGATGACGCCGGCGCAGAACGCCCGTCTGCTCTCTGACCGGATTCCCGGAGCTCGCCTGCAGGTCTATCCCGGAAGCAGGCATGGATTCTTTGAGGAGTTCGCACAGCAGGTCACCCCAACCGTGATCGACTTTTTTGTGGCAACACCCGCCAACTGAACTCTTACGATCCCGCCGGCCAACTGGCCCAGTCCCGCGAAAGCTCCGTTGCCTGGTTTAGCGGGATGAGCGGGGAGAAATCTGTTGAGTGCCGTGGTCCAGGTGACGGCGGACGGCGTCCTCCCCGTCGGCCTGGATCTGCCGCAGGTAGTCCCTGTGGTCGTTGGCTACTTCTTCGGCCGAATAGGTCGGGCGCAGGTTGACCAGCAGCGGCAGCATCTCTGAATCAAGGCGTGCATAAGCTTCCTGGAGCCGGGGGCTGTCCGCAGTGGCCACAATGGCCCGGTGGACCAGGCTCCAAGCCGGTGCACCGCCCCAGGCCGGCCGAGTCCCCCCGTTGCGTGCCGGCAGAGAAGTGCTTCACCGCCGACGGCGGCTGCCGCCGTCACGTTTGAACTTGAACAAACCTCCGCATATCGTTGTGGGAGGCGCCCCGATGCATCCCCCAATAGCATCGGGGCGCCCCCATGTGCCGAGGCTTGGAGCGCGTCGATCGTTTCTTAGTAAGAATCGGTCAGCAAGGATCTAGTTTCATATGCTGCGGGTTTGGTCGATGCCGCCCGCGGAGGCTTCCCCTATGCCATTGACCGGTGCCAGAACAGCGCCACTTAGGATGAGACTCACAGCTCAGAGGGAAAGTTTGAAGCCCAGGTGCGACGCTTCGAAGCCAAGCCGCTCATAGAACCGGTGCGCTGCGGCCCTGGACTCGTCTGACGTGAGCTGAACCAGTTTTGCGCCACGTCGGCGCCCTTCTGCGATCGCCCACGTGATCATCGCCCCTCCAAGGCCGTTGCTCCGAAGGTTGGACCGGACGCGCACTGCTTCGATCTGCAGTCGTGTAGCTCCGCCTCGTGCGAGTCCGGGAATGAATGACAGTTGCATGGTCGCAACCACCTCATTTTCGGTCGAAACAACAGCGACAAGAAGCTGGGCTGGGTCGGCATCGATTGCCTGAAAAGCAAGATCGTAGGGATGCCGGTGCTCGATTGCAATCGAGTCGACAGAGGCTCTGAGCTGGTCGGCAGCCAGAAGCCCAACGATCGAAGCCACATCGGATGATTCGGCTTTCCTTATGGTGAATTGGCCACTGGGCAGTTCCAGTTCAGCGAGAGTCATTTCCCCAGTATTCCAGCCATCGCGAATCGGACAGGGCAATCCATCAGCATCAGTATTGCTGTCCCGGGAGCAGGTCCCCCCGCTACACGCTCGCGCGACTCCCCCGCCGCGACCGGGCGGAACCAGACCGTTCGGCCGGCCTCGGTCACCGCTCGAAACTACATGGTGAACTGTTGAATTGCGCCCGGAATAAACGACAGCCTGGTGAATAGTGCCAGGGTGGCTATGGCGTACCCGATAGCCAAGGCAGCAATTGCCAGCCCACGGCCCCTTTCACCCCTCAGTTTGATCTGATTCAGTGAAACGTGTCCCGCACCCACGGCGAATACGGCAAGGACCGCCACCCCGAACACCAAAAGTCCCGCCGCAGCTATGGCCGCAAAGACTATGGCTGCAACAGCAAGTTTGTTCAGTCGACCGGTTTTCGTGCGAGCTGGCACCGAAGGTGTAGACATTTGGTTCCCCCAACCTTGTCAATATGGATTGAGTCTAGCTCCGGCCTGCTGCCGAGAGAATGCCGATAATGGGGCGATGCATACCGTTTACTGGGACACATGGGCCGGTCCGAAGGGCGGACTCGGCGTCTCGGTTCCTCGGAAGTGGAAACCCAGGATTGGTCCCTCTCGTGTTGCCGGGTTGCCCACCGCCCGGGGCGAAGTCAGCCGGCCTGGCCGCGCCTCCGGCACGTTGGAGGATCCCCCACCGGCACGTCGGGTCGTCAAGCTGCCCCGATCCGGGCCCCATCTGGTTCGATGAGTGAATGGATCATTCGCAGCTGAACTTGTCCGCGCCGAAGCTCAATCCGGGCGATCGGGTCGCGGTTCTCTCCCCGTCGTTCGCCGCGCCCGGGTTCGCCCCGGCCGTCCATGAGCAGGCGATGCGGCGGCTCACTGCGGCCACGGGTTTGATCCCTGTGGAATTCCCGACGACTCGCAAACTCGGATCCAGTCCCGAGGAACGGGCGGCGGACATCAATGCGGCGTTCGCCGATCCCAGCATCCAGGCGATTCTGGCCACCATCGGCGGCGACGACCAGATCACGGTCGTACCGCATCTCGACGAGGCTGCGGTCGTAGCGAATCCCAAAATCTTCATCGGATACAGCGACAACACCAACCTTCTCAACTGGCTGTGGTCACTCGGGATACCCGCCTATTACGGCGGTTCGACTCAAGTCCACCTCGGCGCCGGGCCGGGTGCGGACGACGTCCACCTCGCTTCCCTTCGGGCTGCGTTGCTCACTGGAGGCGAGCTCGAGGTCACCGATCCCGGGGAATCAGAGGACTTCGGGCCGGATTGGCTCGACCCGCGGGCACTCGTCGAATACGGCGACCGCGAACCCACCGAACCCTGGGCGTGGACAGGTTCCGAACGCATGGTCGCCGGTTACACGTGGKGTGGCTGCATCGAAGTCCTCGACCAGCTCGCCATCGCCGACAGGCTGCCCTCCGTCGACGCGCTCCGCGGCGCAATCTTGATCCTCGAAACCAGCGAACTGCTGGCTCCCGCAGATTGGGTCAAGCGATGGGTTCGAGCGCTCGGCGAACGTGGTGTCCTCGGGGCGGTCGACGGCGTGATGGTCGCCAGGCCTCCCGTCAGCAGCCACGGGCAGGTTCCGCCCGCCGCGGAACGGGCTCGGCTACGCGCAGCACAGCGAGATGTGGTCAGCACCGAAATTGCACGATACAACCCGGACGCCGTCGTTTGCATCGGGGTCCCCTTCGGGCACACGCGACCGCAGTGGATCCTCCCCTACGGCGGTCGAATCCAACTCGACGGAGAAGCGAAGAGGATCACCGCCAGCTATTCCTGATCGTGGCTGGCAGTGTCCCGGTTGGGGATCCTATAGGGACATTTCCGCAAGGGTGGCGCCGCAACGCATAGCATCGCTTCATGACACAGGTAGCTATGCCCATTGCTGCCCGCGACCGACTTCTCGACCGATTCGGCCCCGCGGCTGCGGCCTGGATCGACGACTTCGGAACGATCGTTGGAGAGCTCTGTCAAAAGTGGGGACTGGAGCCTCGCCATGTCCGCGCGGGGGGAACGGGCGCCGTTGTGGAGTGCGTGTCGACCGCGGATGGAACCCGCTACGCTCTGAAACTCTCGCCCGACCGTGCGATCGCAGAGCAGGAGGCAGCCGCGCTGACATACTGGGCAGCCGCTTCCACCGTCGTCGATCTGGTGGATGCGGAGGCCACCCGTGGCGCGATCTTGCTCGAGTGGCTCCCCGACGCCACGGAGCTGACCGCCAAGACATGGGGAATCGGGGGGGTCACGGGTCTCATAAGGGACCTTTTCTCACCGCGCAGGACACCGCCACCGAATGTTCCCCCCGCCCGTGAGCGTGTGGAGCTCGTGTTCGAGTTGTGGGACCGCCGACGGCGCGCTCTCCCGGACGCACCAATCGACGCTTCAGTCTGGCGTCGATGCCACGCGGCTGCGATGGATCTGGCAGATGGCGGGGATTCACTTCTTCACGGCGATCTTCACTCCGGCAACATTCTGCGGGTCGGCGATGCGCGCAGGATTGTCGCCATCGACCCACGACCGTGCATTGGCGATCCAGCGATGGACCTCACCGACCTGGCGATGACTGGCGCGACCAGCGAAGCGGCCATCCGCAGCCGGTGCCGTCGGCTCGCCGATATTGCTGATCCAGTCGACGCAGACCGGTTATGGCTCTGGTGCTGCAGCTTTGCCCCGATCATGGCAGTTTCACTCGCCCGCCGCGCTGCGGGGACCGAGGACATCATTTTGATGCGGAACCTCGCCAATGCCCACTGAGTGGCTATGTGATCGGGCGAACGTTCTGATTTGATCGGAAGAGGTTAATGGGGTCGTACGCGGTTTTGACCGTGGCCAGCCGATCGTAGTTGGCGCCGTAGGCTGCCCTCACCCGCTCCTCCCCTTCCTGACCCAGATCGTTGACGTACACGCCGCTCGCGGCAAAGGGCTGCATCGCTTCGAAGAAGGTGCGGGCCCAGCCGACGTTGCGCTCCGTCTCTGCCGGATCGGACCACTGGGCCAGGATAAGGAGTTCGCTCTGGGACCGGCGATGGGGAAACGCCGTGGCTGCTGGGGCGACCCGGGCGGCCACACCGTGCAGTTGTTGCATTCCGATGGCACTCGCCGCTGAAGGCATCTCGTTTGCAAACTGAAGCAGGACATCGATGGCGTCGGCGGTGAAGTCAGTGAAGAAGCTCGATTTCCAATAGTGGTTCTGGCCCAACGGAAAGCCCCCGTCGTGTGCGCTCTGCAGGGCGACGTAGTCGGTTGGCACGACTACGTCCACGTCTGGGCCGAGATCGCGCAGGGGTCGGAGCGCCAGCTCCGCCTCATCATGCTCGCCGCTCCAGCAGACGCTGACGCCGAAAACAGGGCGCCCCGAGGCGTCACACCCCAGACTGGCCGACATCGAGAGTTCGTCGGGGCAAGCAGCGGCGAACTCGGGATAAAACCCCAGGACCTCCCTCGTGCGTTCGGCCGGGAATGAGAGCGCTCCGGCAAGGACCTGCCCGACGGGATGCAACCGATAGGTGAAAGACGTGACAACGCCGAAGTTGCCGCCGCCTCCTCGGATGGCCCAGTAGAGGTCTGCGTGTTGGTCGGGGCTCACCGTCAGCAGCCTGCCATCCGAAGTCACGATGTCGGCGGCCAGTACGTTGTCGCAAGCGAGCCCGTGTTTGCCGTTGAGCCAGCCGATGCCACCTCCGAGAGTCAAGCCGGCGATGCCGGTAACCGACACGACTCCGAGCGGCGTGGCCAGGCCGTATGCCTGAGTGGCGACGTCAACGTCGGCCAGGAGCGCGCCCGCTCCAGCCACGGCAACACGCCGTTCGGCATCGACCTGAACGTTCTTCATGCCAGAGCAATCCAGCATGAGCCCATGGGCGCCAACGGCGTTCCCTGCCACGTTGTGGCCGCCGCCCTTGATGGAAACGGGGAGATCGTTTTCCCTGGCGAAGGTCGCTGCACGGCGGATATCTTCGGCGTCAGCCGGGCGGACAATCACGTCCGGACGGCGATCAATCATCGCGTTGAAGACCTTCCGGGCGTCGTCGTAGCCGAATTCTCCAGGACGGAACAGCCGGCCCCGGAGAGCCGAACTCAAGTCATCAACGACGGATGGGTCAAGCGACGGTGAGGGGGTCCGGATAGCCAAGCCGCGGCACCTTTCTCGATCGAGACCGTCAAGAATGCGTCCCAGCCCGCGGCGTTGCTCACTTGACGGTCAGTGAACCGTGCATGTTGGGGTGGTACGTGCAGTGAAACGGGTAAGTGCCAGGCTCAGAAGGTGCCTTAAATGTGGCCGTACCGCCGTTTTCCTTGACCTCGACATCAAAGAGCGTCGCATCCTGGTCTGCGGTCACCGTGTGCTCGGCAGTGTCCATGTTGATGACCTTCACCTCCGCACCGGGAGCCACCGAGCCCGGGATCTCGTAGGCGAAGTTGCTGATCGTAATCGTCGCGGCGGCCGCGTTTGCCGCCCCGCTTCCCTGCCCTGAAGCGGTTGAGCCCGCAGGGGCAGACGGCTCCGTCGACATACTGGAAGAAGCCCCGGCCGTCGTGGCGGGGGCAGACGTCGGTGCTCCGCCGCCTCCGGCACAGCCGCTCAGCCCAATCAAAACCGTGGCCAACACAAGTGCAGTCCGTGTCCTATTGCTCGTCATGATGTGCCGTCCTCGATGCTGGAGGGGGCTGAGGAATCAGCCCAGCTTCCTTCCATTCTGCATCCGCCACCATCAAAAAGCACCGCTAAAAAGCACCGTCAGAGGGCACGGGCGGTCAGGGCTGCGTCCGCGCCTTTTCCAGGTAGGCCAGGAGCCCGGCCAACTCCTCTGAGGACCACGGCAGATCGGCGCTGAGGGCGGCCCTGTTGTCCTGCCACATGGAACGGGCGGCGGCTTTGGTCTCCTCACCTGCATGGAACATGGATCCGATTTCGTCCCATGCCGCGGCCCACTCCCGGATGGACGGATCAGATACCGCCGTCCCGTTCTCGACGTGCTTGAGACCCTCCTCGACCAAAGCGGCCCATCGGACCTTGGCGGCCTCGATGCGGCCGCCGCCAAGTTCGGCTCTGCGGTCGGCCAGTTCCTGGCGCTGTTCCGGTGTGAAGTGGTTTTCGAGCATGGTGATCATCTCCAAAGCTGACATGAACTGTTCCGGCGCCGGCACGGCGGCCCCGTCGATGCGTGAAAGCAAGTCGCGTATCCGGTCCTGGACTGCTTGGACCTGCTCTGCGTGCCGGCGCAGGTGCAGCAATTGTCTTTCCAAAAGAGTGCGCAGCGAGCCCATGTCGTCGGCTGGGTTTCCCAGCGCGGCGCCGATATCGGCCAGCGGGAGGCCGAACATCTGCAGCGCCCGGATCCGGTAGAGCCGCCGCACGTCTTCCTCGGTGTAGCGGCGGTGGCCCGAAGCCGTCCGCTGGCCTGCCGACAGCAACCCAATCGCGTCGTAGTGATGGAGCGCCCGGACCGTGACGCCACTCGCTTTGGCAAGTTCGCCGATGCTCCACTGACCTGCCGCACCGCTCGTCTGTGTCATGTGACCAACCGTAGATCCTCACCCCGCGTGAGGATCAAGACCCTCCGGCCCGCCTGGGGACCGGCCGCCGACGCCGGCTCCGTCGTCGCCCGGTCAGCCAGCCTTCCCAGCCTCGGCCAGCCGGTTGTTGAGCCGGTCCACCTCGTCGAGGACTTCGGTCGCCGCCCAGGCGCGGCTGCGCTTGGACTGGGTGACCGGGGTGATAACTCCGGCATTGGAGAGCCGCTGCAGCGCGGCGTAGACGGAGCTTTCGGCGACGCCGGCAATATGGGCAGCGCTGTGGGCCTCGAACACGGGCCGCTCCAGCAGCCACGGAATGATCTTCTCGTCCGCGGATCCTCTGCGTGGCCTGGCCAGCTCCAGCCACATCGCCGGCAGCGCATCGAGGGCGGCGACGGATTCCCGGGCGGCGTCCGAGGCGCGGACCGCGGAACGGGCCAAGTACAGCACGAACGGATCGGCGTCGCCGGAGCGGTAGTTGTTGACGAGGCTGAAATACGTGTCGACGTCGGCGACCATCGCCGACGCGATCGGGGTGACGGTGTTCTTGGTGAGCCCGCGACGCCGGGAAATCGCACCGATCAGGGCCCGGCCGATCCGGCCGTTGCCGTCGGTGAACGGGTGGATGGACTCGAAGTGGGCGTGCGCGATCGCCGCCTGGGCCATGATGGGTACGTCGCGGCGGTTGCAGAAGTCCATCAGGTCTTCCATCAGGTCCGGCACGAGCTCCGGCGGGGGCGGGACATGGATGGCGCCGCGCGGTGAATGGTCGCTGCCGCCGATCCAGTTCTGAACGTCCCTGAGCCGGCCGGCGTGCGGGCCGTCCATCGGGTCATCCTTCATGAGCGTGTGATGGGCGGCCAGCATTGCCTCCAGCCGGATCTCCCCGGTTCGTCCGGCGTCGTCGATCATTCCTTGTACGGCGTCGGCTGCCGCCACCATGGAGCGGGCGTCGTCACTGGCCTTGAGCCCGATCATGGCCCGGGCGTAGTCGTCACGGTTGGCGTTGACGTGCTCGATTTTGGAGGACGAGACGGCCTCACTGCGGAGCAGGAACCCGCTAATGGCGGCCATCCGGGTGCCCGCCGTGACGTCCAGGGACGCTATGGCAACGGCGGCCTCCTCCAGGGCGACAATGGTCTCGCGCCCCGGATCGAACCAGCAACCGGCGATCATGGGTGGCAACGAGGCCACAACCTCGGTGAATTCCCGGTCTTCGCGCGGCGGCCGTCCGGAGGACTTCCACTGCATCGTCTTGCTGCCGTGTGCGGGCCAGCAGGTCATGGGTCCTCCAGAAGTCTAAATAGTCACCCTACTATTTAGATTTTAGGGCCTAAACATGAATAACGCGACGCGTGTTTGGGAAAACTGACCTGCCCAGCGGGCACGGAAGATCGGCACGGATGCTGGTGTCGATCATTGTGCGTCGGACAGCGTCAGTGCCTAAGGCTGAAAGGCTTCCCTCACGTCCGGCGGCGTAGCTTCCTGGATGACCCAGCGGTTGCCGTCCGGGTCACTGAAGTAGGCGAAGGAGATTCCACCGATGTCTTGGACTTCGCTGATCTCTGCTCCCCGCCGGAGGAGCTCAGCCCGCGTGGAGTCCATGTCGGGAACCACCAATTGCAGGCCTTCAAGGCTGCCCGGCGGCATGCTGGTCATTCCCGTGCCGATGACTATGGAGGCGGCGGAGCCGGGTGGCGTGAGTTGCACGACCCTGATTCCGGGTATGTACTCCACGTCGTGATCCAAGGCGAACCCGAGTCGGTCTGTGTAGAACGACTTGGCCTTGTCCACATCAGCGACCGGCACTTGTACGACCTCGAGGCGCATCTCCATGCGCCTCACAATACCCCGGCTTACTCCGCACGAGGATGAAACCGGAGTGAATTAGGTCTTCGCTGGGATGGAGGGTGCAACCTGCGACGTATAAGAACGCCCCGAATGAGCGATCGCGTAGTACCCGAGTAGCAGTAGTACCCCTTGGGGAATGTCCCGTCGGCCGATGTACGTGTAACAGCCAATCCGTAGCGTGAAAGAGCAACGCAGGGCGCACACACGGTGATAGCCCCGCACGTCCACACGGAATCGAGACCCGCTCATGGCTTCCCGCTCAGTATGTCTTTTTCACACCGCCCTCGCGGTGGGATTGTCCCTGCTCGTTGTGGCTGCGCTGGCTTTCGCCGGCGCTCAGGTGGCGGATGCAGAAAGTCACGTCCGCCCGTCCGCTCAAGAACTGAAGCACCTGCCCACGAATCGGCCATACTCCTCCTCCGGCGCGATGGTTGTCGCCGTTGTCCTGGATTCGTCGGGCACCGTGGGGAGCGACGTTCTGGCTCCCTACGAAGTATTTGCCAGCTCCCCGAATTTCTCCGTCTACACCATCGCGGCGCAGTCCACCCCTGCGCCAATCGACGGCGGCCCGGCGATAGTGCCCACCTACACCTTCGAGGACGTCCGATCGGACAGAGCCCCGCAGCCGGACGTCGTCGTCGTCCCCGCCGTCGGCGCCCCGGAGGGGCCAGAGGAAACCGCAACGCGCGAGTGGATCGTGGAACAATCAGGTCGCGGCGCCCGCATCCTGGGCGTCTGCAACGGATCGAGCGTCCTGGCCGGGACCGGCCTCTTAAGCGGGCGCACGGCGACCAGCCATTGGTCACGTCTGGGTGCCCTGAAGCAGAGCCATCCCGAGGTCCAATGGACGGGAGGTCTCCGATACGTTCAGGACGGCATGATCACCACCACAGCAGGTGTTACCTCCGGCATCCCTGGCGCCCTGAAAGTCATGGAGGACCTGGCAGGCGCTGGCGAAGCCGACCGAGGCGGCCGGCTGATGAACTACCCGGGCTGGTCGGTCGCGGCGGAGGCATCGATACCCGTCCAGTCTTTCGCTGCTTCGGACATTCCCATCGGACTCAACGCCATCATCCCGTGGCTCCGGCCGACGATCGGCGTCGGGCTCGTCAACGGGGTGGGCGAAATCGACGTTGCCAGCGCATTCGAGGTCTACAACATGTCCTTCGCGGCCCGGGCGGTGGCGGTAGGCGCCACGGACACAGTGACCACCAAGCACGGGTTGGTTCTCCTGACCGTCCCGGAACGGCAGGCACCTCCGGTGGACAGCGTCGTCGCCCCCGGCGCGGCCCGGGACCAGGATATTGACCCGCAGTTGAGGGACTGGGCCGAGTCCCGCAGGGTCCCCGTGGACGCCTTTGCTGGCGCCGGCGGTGTGCTCGAATTCGATGGCGCCCTTGAGTATCTGGCGCAGCATACCGACCGTGGCACGGCTCTATCGGCAGCCAAGATGATCGACTATCCCACGGCGCATCTGAACATTCCGGCGGGAGGAACCTCTGCCCGGGTTCCCGGACTGATCGCGTTCGGCCTGCTGCTCGCCATTTTGGCGGGTTCTCTCCCGGCGATCATTCTCAGCGCCATCCGGCGTCGGACGGCGTGGCGCTGATGGCCGTTGCCATGTTCTCCGGTTTCACGAATATGCTCTCCACAGCCGCCACGACAGGGCTCGAAGCGCAAAGCGCAGTGCTGGGAGGAACCGGATCAGCGAAGGCCGGTGAAACTGCTGATCGAGATCGCGGCACATGAGACACACGTGGTTGCCCAGGACAGGACAAGAGGATGGAATTAAATGGGATTAGATCAGCTTTTCGCAATACTCGCCTGCGCACTTCTGGCTGGCCTGGCCATCTTTCAGGGGGCGCTTATCGCTGGAGCTCCGCTGGGCAGAATGGCGTGGGGCGGACAACACCGCGTCCTCCCTGCCAAACTGAGGATCGGGAGCGCGGTATCCATAGGCGTGTATGCCCTCTTCGCCTATGCAGCGCTGGCCAAGGCCGGCCTTGTCCCGGCCTTGGTCAGCGAATCCTTTACTGCGGTCACCATGTGGGTGATGACGGCATACTTCGTGCTCGGCGTCATCATGAACGGGATCTCCCGCAGCAAACCCGAACGCCTGATCATGACCCCCACCACAGCTGCCCTCGCAGCCCTCTACCTGGTCCTTGCGCTCCACTGAACGCCCCAACCAGACGGCCTAAGGACCCCTTCATGCACTCCACACAGATAGAGTCCGGAGCATGACCGGGACGGAGGACACTGCACGCGTGGCGGCGTTGCCGGAAGTGGCTTTGACGGCGCCGGTTTCGCCGGACGAACCGCTGCGGCGAGACGTATGGCGTCCCCGTGCACGGCTTACAGACGTCCTGGTCGCCGCCCTGTATACAGTGCCCGCCATGGCAGTGGCCGTTATCGTTCGCGAGGCCGAAGACCCAGGGTTCGTTCTCCCACTACTCGGCGTGGTGGTCTCCGGTATTGCACTGTTGTTCCGCCGGCGGGCTCCGACGGCGTCGTTGGCTGCCACGGCCGGCATTATGCTCATCACGTTCTCGGTTCCGGCGAGCTTTGCAGCGGTGGCCACAGCCATGGCACTGTACGCCGTCGCCGTTTACAGGTCCGCCCGCCATGCCATTTATGCCCTGCTGGGCACCAGTGCAATCCTTCTTCTCGCCGCGGTCCTCCTACCCGGGTCGATGGTCGACCTTGGCCAAGCCGGCCAGGCAATTGTCGTACTAGTGATCGCGGCGTTGGCCGGCCTGAACGTACGCACACGCTGCAGCTACGTGGCCGCCCTCGTGGACCGCACAGACCGGCTGATGCGCGAACGGGAGCATCTGGCCAGCATTGCCGCTGCCGCTGAGCGCAACGCGATCGCACGGGAGATGCACGACGTCGTCGCGCACGGATTAGCGGTGATGATTTCCCTGGCCCATGGTTCAGCGGAAATCGCCCCGACTGATCCTGCCCGCGCCGTCGACGCCATGCGCCAGGTCGCCGAGACAGGGCGCGTTGCGGTGGCGGACATGCGCCGAATGCTCGGAGTTTTGAACGAGGACAACACCGCAGAGTTGGCCGGAGCGGTAGCACCTTCGCCCGGGGTGGGGGATGTTCCCGCGCTGGTGGAGCTGTTCCGTTCTACGGGCCTTCCGGTGGTTCTGCATTCTGCCGGTGTTCCTCCGGCCGACCCCGGGATCCAACTGGCTGTATATCGGGTCATCCAGGAAGGGCTCACCAACGCGCTTAAATACGCAAGGGCCGCAACAGCAGTCACGGTTCGCTCGCAGTTTACCGGTCAGGAGATCATGGTCTCGGTAACCGACGACGGGCAACCAGTGGACGTCCCTGCCGACCATACTGGGCACGGCTTCGCGGGAATGCGTCAGCGCGTCGCACTCTACGGCGGCACGCTGCAGGCGGGACCTCTGACCAACGGTGGATGGTCCGTGACCGCCCGGTTCCCGCCGCTGGAAGGAGCCGCATGGACGCGGTAGCTGCCCCGCCCCCGCGCCCGATCAGGGTGCTGCTCGTTGATGACCAGACACTCGTCCGAATGGGATTCCGCATGGTCCTGGATGCCCAGGAGGGGGTCGAAGTCGCTGGCGAAGCCGCCGACGGCGCGACTGGCATCGACATGTGTCGTACCCTGGCGCCCGACGTGGTGCTGATGGATGTGCGGATGCCGGGCATGGACGGAATCGCCGCGACCGAGCTAATCGCCGAGGAGTGCCCGCAGTCACGGGTCATTGTCCTCACGACGTTCGATCTCGACGAGTATGCCTTCGCGGCGCTCCGGGCCGGTGCCAGTGGTTTCCTGCTCAAGGATGTCGGACCAGCTGAGTTGCTCGCCTCCATAAGGGCCGTCGCCGGAGGAGACGCCGCCATTTCCTCCAGGGTCAGCCGCCGGATGCTGGATCTCTTCAGCCAAAGGCTTCCCTCCGGTTCCCCCGCCGGGGGCGACGAAGCCGTGGCGCCCCTGACGCCGAGGGAACTGGAAATCCTCTGGGCCATCGCCGGCGGACTTACAAACACCGAGATCGGGGAACAATTGCTGGTGGCGGAATCAACGGTAAAAACCCACGTGGGCCGCGTACTTATGAAACTCGGGCTGCGCGACCGCGTGCACGCCGATATTTTCGCCTACGAACATGGCTTGGACAGCCACCGCCGGTCGAACTGACGGCTGCGTTTTCCGCTGATGAGGCGGCCGACTTGAAGACGGCGGAAGTTATGGCTGGCTCAACGCCTTCGCCTTTACGGCTTCGAATTCGGCCTGGGTCAGCGTGCCGGCGTCGAGGAGTTCCTTGGCCTTTGCAATTTCCTGGGTGGGGGACGCCGAGGCCACGGAGCGGATGTATTCCGTTGTTGCGGCTTCTGCCCGCTGGGCACTGCGGGCCTGGCGCTCGGCCATGCTGCGGCCCCGCGCGATCAGGTATACGAGAACCGTGAGGAACGRCACGAAGACCAGGAAAATAATCCACACAGCCTTGAGCCAACCGCTGAGTTCGTTGTCCCGGAAAACGTCGGTGATAACTGCAAACAGCGCGAAAAGATATGCGACGAACGCGAAACCCCAAAAGAACAGCCAAATGACGTGCCAGAATTGCTCCACGGGAGCCATCCTTTCGTTCTAAGGAAACCCTGCTGGCATCCCTTACGCGCCAAATTAGCCCGCGGGGCTGCCCGCCGTTAGGACCAAAGGGCCTGAATTCACCGAGGTGAAGCCCATATGCCGCTCGCCAGCGGGCCCGTCAACGGGCTGTGGGAGCCGGACCGGGATGGCGGGCCCATAAGCGGCGCCCTAGAAGAAGTGCAGCTCACTGGCTGCATCCGGAGAGGGGTGCACCACGGGAGCCTGGCCGAGTTCGAGCAGGATGTCGTTGATGCTCAGCTGGCCGTCCAGCTGAGGATCCAGCTGCACCGGGACAACAGCCTCCGGAACGGCGTCGCTACTCATGCCTCGATCATATGTGCGGACCGTCCCTGAGTCTGGGGGCCACGCCGACCGTGGTCGGGGACGGGCGCGGCGGGCCAGGCGCCGGGGGCGTCATGCGCCGTCGTAGGCCTCCTGAAGGGCGGCGATGTCCAGCTTGCGCATAGCAAGCATCGCCTGCATGGCGCGCTGGGCGCCGTCGGGGTCGGGGCCACCGATCAGTTGTCCCAGCACGGACGGCACAACCTGCCACGAGAGCCCGAACCGGTCCTTGAGCCAACCGCACTGGCTTTCCTGGCCGCCGTCGGTCAAGGCCGACCAGTACCGGTCCACTTCTTCCTGCGAGGCGCAGTCGATCACAAAGGACACCGCCTCAGTGAAAGTGAAGGCCGGTCCCCCGTTCAGTGCCGTGAAGGTGCGCCCGTCAAGCAGGAAGCGGACGGTGATGGCCTGGCCGGCCGGCCCGGGACCGCCATCGCCGTACCGCGCGACATCGAGGATTTTGCCTCCGTCGAAGATGGAGACGTAGTACTCGGCGGCTTCCTCGGCCTGGCTGTCGAACCACAGGCAGGTGGTGACTTTTTCGCTCACAGCGCTCCCATTGCGTTGGCCGGTGCCACCGGGTGGCTCCGGCGGCCATCAGTGGCATGGGACCGAGCCTAGCCCCGGGTGATTTCGCACACAACGGCTTCCGCTTGGCCCCATCCGGGCCCCCTCCGGACGGGACTAGGCTTGGATGTATGCCTTCTCCAACCCCGAAACTCCCCCGCCCGTCCGCCCAGGACGCTTCAAGTACCGGCCTCCGGCCCGCGCAGACAGCAGCCCTGGCCGCATGCGCGGATGCACTCCTGATCCTGCTCTTCGCGGCGATTGGACGCGACGCGCACCAGCGCGGGGAAATTATCACCGGCGTCTTTGCGACGGCGTGGCCGTTCCTGGCAGGCGCGGCACTGGCATGGCTGGTCCTCCGGCTGTGGCATGACCCCCTGCGGGTGTGGCCCGCCGGCGTCGCCGTCTGGCTCGGAACCGTCGGCGTCGGCATGATCCTGCGGGCCCTCACCGGGCAGACGGTGGTGCTGCCCTTCATCATCGTGGCCTTGCTGAGCCTGGCCGTTTTCCTCCTTGGCTACCGCCTTGTGGCCGCGGGCGTGCGGCGGTTGCGTTCACGCCGCCGCCAGGGCTAATGCACTAGGCTTGCAGAAGATGGCGGAGCCCGTGCAAGGGCCGCCGACAGGCCCGCAAACGGCGCAACCGATCCGGAAAGGCTCACACGTGGTCACCGCATTCGTCCTGATCAAGACAAACGCTTCGCGCATCCCGGAGACCGCCGAGGAAATCTCGGCCATCCCGGGGATCAGCGAGGTCTATTCCGTAACGGGCGAGTGGGACCTGATCGCCATCGCCCGGGTCGCCAAGCACGACGATCTGGCGGACGTCATCGCGGACAAGCTCTCGAAAGTTCCGGGCGTTTCGCACACCACCACGCAGATCGCCTTCCGCGCGTACTCCCAGCACGACCTCGATGCGGCCTTTGCCCTCGGATTCGAGCAGTAGCGAACAACCGACATACCAGCAGCATGAAGGACGGGCCCGGCAGATTTCTGCCGGGCCCGTCCTTGTTGATTTGCACCGTGTGTCCGTGCCTGGGGCGCGCCGGTCGGGTGCGCCTACGCAGCGCGCCTAGGCGGTCTGCGAGAGGGCGACCCACCTGTCCAGCACTGCGGCCGCGGCACCGGATTCAATGGACTGCTCGGCGCGGTTGAACGCGGCGGCCATGCGCTCCGCCAGCGGACCCACAGCGTCGAGGTCGAACGCCACCAGCCCGGCCGCTGCGTTGAGCAGCGCCGCATCGCGGGCCGGCCCCGGCGCACCGCCAAGGACGGCCCGGACGACGGCGGCGTTCGCCACTGCGTCACCGCCGCGCAGCTCCTCCAGGGTGGCCGTCCGGATGCCGAGATCGCGCGGATCAAACATCTCGTCCGTGACCTCACCGTCGCGGATCTCCCACACCCGCGACGGGCCGGTGGTGGTGAGCTCATCCAGGCCGTCGTTCCCGCGGAATACGAGGCCGCGGCTGCCGCGCTTGGCCAGGACGCCGGCCACCAAGGGAGCCATCTGCTCATTGGCGACACCCACGGCCGAGGCCTGGACATGCGCCGGGTTGATCATGGGGCCCAGGAAGTTGAACGCCGTCGGAACGCCGAGTTCGCGGCGGGCGACGGCGGCGTGCCGCATCGAGGGGTGGAACACCTGGGCGAAACAAAACGTGATCCCCGCCTCCTCGGCGTTGAGCGCCACGCGGGAAATGGGAAGATCCAGCCGGACGCCGAGGGCCTCCAGGACATCGGCGGATCCGGAAGAGGAAGACGACGCACGGTTGCCGTGCTTGACCACCCTGGCACCCGCGCCGGCAGCGATAAGGGCGGCCATCGTGGAGATGTTGACCGTGTTCTGCTGGTCGCCACCCGTGCCGACGATGTCGAGCTTCTCCCCCGCGATGTCAATGGGATTGGCGTTGGCGATCATCGCCTCCACCAGGCCTGCCAGCTCATCCACGGTCTCGCCCTTGGAGCGCAGCGCCACCAGGAATCCCGCCACCTGGGCCGGCGTCGCCTCGCCGGACATGATGGAGTTCATGGCCCACTCAGTGCTCCCGGCAGTGAGGTCGGCACCGTTGATGAGTGCGTTGATGAGCCGCGGCCAGGTGTTGCCTGCCGCCTGTGCAGATGCCTGTGAAGTCACCTCCCGATGCTATCGAGGTCGGCGCCGCAAAGACCAATGTGAACCCCTCCGGGAACTTTTCCGCGCGAATTCGCGTCTTTGTAGAAAAAGTCCTCCGAAAACGCGGTTTGCGTTGGGCAGGACGGACTTTTATAGACATAATGTCTATGTGACATCTGCGACCCATGCCCCCAGTACCCCGGCGCACCCGACGCTGAACCGCCCGAACATGGTTTCTGTTGGAACCGTTGTGTGGCTGTCCAGTGAGTTGATGTTCTTCGCCGGTCTCTTCGCCATGTACTTCACACTCCGTTCGACTTCCGGACTGATGTGGGCCGAAGAGACAGCCAAGCTCAACTTCCCGTTTGCGCTCGTTAACACGATCGTCCTTGTGGCAAGTTCGTTTACTTGCCAGATGGGCGTCTTCGCTGCCGAGCGGCTCCAGCCGCGCCGGACCGGCGGACGCTTCAGCTTCACCCAGTGGGGGATGAACGGATGGTTCATCCTGACGTTCCTCATGGGTTCCTTCTTCGTCGCCGGCCAGACGACCGAGTACGCCATGCTCGTTTCCGAGCACATCACGCTGTCCTCCAACGCCTACGGTTCAGCCTTCTACATAACGACGGGCTTCCACGGCCTGCACGTCATCGGCGGTCTGATTGCCTTCCTGCTCATCATGGGCCGCTCCTTCGCCGCGAAGAAGTTCGGACACTTTGAGGCAACTTCGGCGATCGTCACCTCGTACTACTGGCACTTCGTGGACGTCGTCTGGATTGGCCTCTTCCTGGTCATCTACGTCCTCAAGTAGTCTGACTTGACTCTTTTTCTACAAGAGGCAGAATTTCAAGAAGCGGCTCCCGGAGCCACCGCAGGATCGAAAAAAGGAACCACCACGTGAAGGCACTCTCGCAGAAGCGACGTCACCCACTAGCAGCAATTGCGCTGCTGCTGATGGGCCTCCTGGTCACGGGTGGGCTGTACGCCGTTGCCACCACCGTCAACCAGGCCAAGGCCGACACCACCACCTACAGCGCGAGCGACGTAGAGCAAGGCGGCAAGCTGTTCGCCGCAAACTGCGCCACCTGCCACGGCATGGGCGCCAGCGGCTCCCAGTCCGGGCCCTCGCTCGTGGGCGTCGGTGCTGCCGCTGTTGACTTCCAGGTAGCCACCGGCCGCATGCCCATGCAGATGAACGGCCCGCAGGCCCAACAGAAGCCCGCCCAGTTCAACGAGGAACAGACCAAGCAGCTGGCAGCTTACGTTGCCTCGCTCGGCCCTGGCCCGGCCATTCCCGAAGCCGGCGTCCTCGACGAGAAGGGCGACGCAGCCAAGGGTGGAGAGCTCTTCCGCACCAACTGCGCCATGTGCCACAACGCTGCCGCTGCCGGCGGTGCCCTCACCCGAGGCAAGTTCGCCCCGGCTCTCGCGGGCGTCTCCGGCCAGCACATCTACGAAGCCATGGTTACCGGCCCCCAGAACATGCCGGTCTTTAGTGACGCGAACATCTCCCCCGAGGGAAAACGCGACATCATCACCTTCCTGAAGCAGATCGAGTCCAACGGTTCACCCGGCGGTGCCGATCTTGGAGCTTTGGGACCGGTTTCCGAAGGTCTCTTTGTCTGGATTGCCGGCTTGGGCGTCATCATTGCGTTCACGATCTGGCTCACATCCCGCACGTCCTAAGCGGACCTTGCACCTGTAAGAATTTTCTGCTGACCCGTCAGCAGTTTGAATTGAAACCTAACTCGGCACATGCCGAGACGAGAGAAGGATGAGGCGAATTATGGGCAACCATAGTGACGGCAGTCCGAGCCACTCGGGCACCGTAGCTACGGCTGGTCAGAATGAGGTGGAGAAGTTCCAGGATCCTGGAATTCCCCCGCACCGTTTGCGCCTGGCTGACACGGACCCGAGGGCCGCAAAGAAAGCAGAACGGCAGGTAGCCCTTCTGTTCGGTATCTCGGTCGTTGGCACCCTGATATTCCTGGTGTCGTACTTCGCGATCGATCTGGGGAATGATTCCTCGATCGCCACGATCCGCCTCCAGAACGCATTGCTCGGCACCGGCACCGCGTTTGCGATGCTCGGCATCGGCACCGGCATCGTCCACTGGGCCAAGGCCCTCATGCCGGACCACGAGGTCTCGGAAGAGCGCCACGCAATCCGCACCGAGGACGACCGCCAGGCTGCCGTCCGGATCGTCGACGACATTGTGGAAGAAACCGGCATCAAGCGCCGGCCGCTGATTCGCAACACCCTGCTCGGCGCCGTCGCCCTCGCGCCGCTGCCGGCCCTGGCCATCTTCGGTGACCTCGGTCCCCGGCCGGACAACACGCTGGCCCACACCATGTGGGCGCCGGGCCCGGACGGAAAGCTGAAGCGCCTTGCCCGCGACCCCGATGGCACCCCCATCAAGGCCGCGGACGTCACCATCGGTTCTGCTTTCCACGTCATCCCGGAAGGGCTGAACGAGTTGCACGAGGGCAAGCTGAACGAGAAGGCAAAGTCTGTTGTCCTGCTCATGCGCCTGAACCCGGAGGAGCTCCACCCCTCCCCCGAACGCGCGGACTGGGCCTACAACGGAATCGTTGCCTACTCCAAAATCTGCACCCACGTTGGTTGCCCTGTTGCCCTCTACGAGCAGCAGACCCACCACCTGCTGTGCCCGTGCCACCAGTCAACCTTCGACCTGACCCAGCAATGCAAGGTTATCTTCGGACCGGCCAGCCGTCCTCTCCCCCAGCTGCCCATCGCAGTGGACTCCGAGGGCTACCTGGTCGCCACGAGCGACTTCCATGAACCCGTTGGACCGACTTACTGGGAGCGTGAGCAGCATGTCCTCATCCCTAACTCCTGATGCCCCCGTCTTCGTCGCAAAGACCTCTGGCGGGCGTATCACGGACTTCGTCGACCAGCGCGTCGGCGGCTCGGGAATTCTCCGCGAATTCGGCCGGAAGGTTTTCCCGGACCACTGGTCATTCATGTTCGGCGAAGTGGCCCTCTACTCCTTCGTCATCCTGCTGCTCTCGGGCACGTTCCTGACATTCTTCTTCGATCCGTCCATGGCGGAGACGCACTACGCGGGCTCATACGCGCCGTTGAAGAACGTTGAAATGTCTGTGGCGTACAGCTCCTCGCTGAACATCTCCTTCGATGTCCGCGGCGGTATGTTCATGCGCCAGGTGCACCACTGGTCGGCCCTGCTGTTCGTCGCCTCTGTCTCCGTGCACATGCTCCGCGTGTTCTTCACCGGCGCGTTCCGCAAGCCCCGCGAGCTGAACTGGGTGGTGGGCAGCGTCCTGCTCATCCTCTCCATGGCCGCGGGCTTCACTGGCTACTCGCTCCCGGATGACCTGCTCTCCGGCAACGGCCTGCGCATCATCGACGGTGTCATCAAGTCCATCCCGGTCATCGGCACCTACACCTCGTTCTTCCTCTTCGGTGGCGAGTTCCCGGGCACCATGATCATCAGCCGTCTGTACATGCTCCACATCCTGCTGGTTCCCGCGCTCATCCTGCTGATGATCGTGATGCACCTCTTTATGGTGGTTGTGCACAAGCACACGCAGTACCCCGGCCCCGGCCGCAATGACGGCAACGTCGTTGGTTACCCCCTGGGACCGGTTTATGCGGCGAAGGCCGGCGGCTTCTTCTTCATCGTGTTCGGTGTCGTTGCCATCATGGCGGCGTTCTTCACTATCAACCCGATCTGGAACTACGGCCCGTACGACCCCTCCCCGGTTTCTGCCGGCACTCAGCCTGACTGGTACATCGGCTTCGTTGACGGCGCCCTGCGCCTGATGCCGGGCACGATCGGTGACTGGAAGGTCGAGCAGGTGTGGTTCGGCTACATGTTCACGTTCAACGTGCTGCTGCCGGCACTTGTCCCGGCGGGAATCCTCTTCACGGTTATGTTCACCTACCCGTGGATTGAACGCTGGATCACCAAGGACAACCGCGAGCACCACGTCCTGGACCGTCCCCGCAATGCTCCTACCCGTACGGCAATCGGCATGGCCGGCTTCGTTTGGTACTGCGTCATGTGGGCAGCCGCTGGCTCTGACCTCATCGCCACCCACTTCCACGTGGCCCTGAACGATGTGACTTACTGGTTGCGCGCGCTGTTCTTCATCGGCCCGGTTATCGCGTTCATCGTCACGAAACGGGTCGCCCTGGCGCTCCAGCGCAAGGACCGCGAGATTGCCCTGCATGGCCGCGAAACCGGCCGCATCGTGCGCCTGCCGCACGGAGAGTTCATCGAGGTCCACGCCCCGCTGGATGAATACAAGCGCTACAAGCTGGTCGGCTTCGAGTCACCGGTCCCGCTGCCCGCGGTGCCGAACGAGCACGGCGTCGTTGACCGCAAGGAAAAGCGCCGCGCAAAGCTGTCCCGCTGGTTCTTCGAAGACCGGGTTGCCCCGGCCACTCCCGCGGAGCTGGAGGCCGCTCACGGCCACCACGGCGCCCACGAAGCGATCGAAACCGCTGAGTCGAAGTCGCTGAGCCACTAAGCGGCACCAAGCAATACAAAGGAAGGCCCGGTCCCTTGGGACCGGGCCTTCCTGCGTCCCCTCAAAGCTGCAGAAACAAGTGGCAACGGGGTGCTACGGGCGGTACCCCGAGGAGTAGTTGCGGGTGGGCCGGACGCCGGGGCGCTGCAGCGGAACCCAGAGCTTGTAGCGGTCAGCCCGGTAGTAGGACACGGAGTAGTCCACCATGGCGCGGGCCACGAAGGCGTGACGCTGGATCTTCAGCAGCGGAGTTCCGACCTCCACGTTCAGGAGCCTTGCCGTGGACGGCGACGCGGCTGTCGCCTCGATCATGTCCTCGCCCCATTCCATCACCAGCCCGTAGCGTTCGCTCAGCACGTTGTAGAGGGAGGTGGGCGGTTCGCCGTCCAGCAGGCCGGGGACCCGGTGGGCCGGGATGAAGTTCTCGTCCACGCTCATCGGCTCGCTGTCTGCCAGCAGGAGGCGCCGGAACCGGACCAGGGGTGTCCCCTCCTCCAACTGCAGCTCTCGGGCCAGGAACGCGCTCGCGCCAATCTGCTCGAAGCTCAGGACCTTGGCGGCCGGGACCATGCCGCGCCGCTGCATCTCTTCGCTGTAGGAGGTCAGCTTTACCTGGAGATCCAGTTTGGGTTTGCGCACAAACGTGCCCAGGCCCACGACGCGCTCAATCACTTCCTCGCCCACCAGGGCGTCGATGGCCTGGCGCACCGTCATCCGGGCCAGGCCGAAGCGCTGGGCGAGGTCACGCTCGGAGGGCAGCGCAGATCCGGGCGGACAGGCGGCAGCGATGTGCGCCCGCAGGATTTCCCGCAACTGCACGTAGATCGGCACCCCGCTCTGACGGTCGATCTCGCCAATCATTCTGGACGCGTTAGAGGACGCCATGGTTCAGCCTCCGGTGGGGGCCCGGCGCGGGAAATACACTCATATCTCAAGGGTAAGCCCGGGGCCCGGCAGGTCTAGACCACGGCACCGACTCAAGTCGTGCAGGCCCCTCCCCCGCGGCTACCCTTGAAGGGAAAGACCGGAGCCGGGGCAATGGCGCCCGCCCAGTCTGACGGAAGGCCAGTCCGACGGAACCTCTTTCAGAGGGATCGCCGCTCGCATGGTCAACCCGCCCACCAGCACCACCTACAGACCCGACACCAGCATGAGGGAGTCCCGTTGCCAGTTTGCAAGGCAATCGTCACGGCCGCCATCGGCCTCCACGCCCGGCCGGCGGCAGTATTTGTCAGGGCGGTCACGGCGACCGGGCTCCCGGTGACCATCAGTAAGGACGGCAGGCCCGGCGTCGACGCCCGCTCGCTGCTGGAGGTCATGACCGAGGACTTCGAGTGCGGCTGTGAAGTGGAGTTGGCCGTCGCTGCGGAGGCCCTGCCGGCCGCCCGCAGCCTCGCAGAGGCCGAGGGTGCACTGGAAGAACTCCGGGTCCTCCTGGAGTCCGCAGCGGCCGCCTGAGGGCCTCAGGCCCAGGCACCAAACCCAGCCGGGCAAAACTGAAGCAACCCGTAAACGACGGCGGGCCCCACCATTGGTGGGGCCCGCCGTCGTGCGTTATGAACTTTTAGTCCGGGTGGACGCTAGTGCGCGTGGTCACCGCGGCTGTATTCGTAGACCCAGCCGACCAGTGCGACCACGGCCATTCCGCCGGCGATGAAGACGATCCACCAGCCCACGGCCAGGCCGAGGAATCCTGCGGCGCAGGACATGCCGAGCATCAGCGGCCACCAGCTCCAGGGGCTGAAGTGTCCCTGCTCGCCGGCGCCTTCGTGGATCTCGGCGTCGTTGCGGTCCTCGGGGCGCATGCCCACGCGGCGGCCGGTGAAGCCGAGGTAGGCGCCGATCATGCCGGCGAGGCCACCGACCAGCAGGATGGCCAGCGCGCCCACCCATTCGGTCCAGTTAGTCAGGTAGCCGTAGATGAACGCCACCGGCACGAAGAAGAAGACCCCGAAGCCAAAGATCCTTGATTCGATTTTCACTTGGCGGTGTCCTTCTGGTCGGCGTTACCGAGAGCCGCTGCTGCCGGAGCAGGCGAATCCGCGGTGTAGGACTGGGAGAGCTCCGGGTGGTGCAGGTCCAGGGCGGGACGCTCGGAGCGGATGCGGGGCAGGGACGTGAAGTTGTGGCGCGGCGGCGGGCAGGACGTGGCCCACTCGAGCGAGGCACCGAAGCCCCACGGGTCGTCAACTTCCACACGCTCGTTGCTGCGCCAGGTGATGTAGACGTTCCAGAAGAACGGGATCAGCGAGGCGCCGAGGACGAACGAGGCGATGGTGGAGAACTGGTTCATCCACGTGAAGTTATCCTGCGGCATGTAGTCGGCGTAGCGGCGGGGCATGCCCTCGACACCCAGCCAGTGCTGGATCAGGAACGTGCCGTGGAAGCCCAGGAAGAGCATCCAGAAGTGGATCTTGCCGAGGCGCTCGTTGAGCATCTTGCCGGTCCACTTGGGCCACCAGAAGTAGAAGCCGGCAAACATGGCGAACACGACCGTACCGAAGACCACGTAGTGGAAGTGCGCCACCACGAAGTAGGAGTCCGAGACGTGGAAGTCCAGCGGCGGCGAGGCCAGGATGATGCCGGTCAGGCCACCGAAGAGGAACGTCGCCAGGAAGCCGATGCTCCACAGCATGGGGGTCTCAAAGGTGATGGAACCGCGCCACATGGTGCCGATCCAGTTGAAGAACTTCACGCCCGTCGGGACGGCGATCAGCATCGTCATAAAGGAGAAGAACGGCAGCAGGACCGAGCCGGTGACGTACATGTGGTGGGCCCACACGGTCACGGAAAGGGCGGCGATGGAGATGGTCGCGTAAACCAGGCCCTTGTAGCCGAAGATCGGCTTGCGGCTGAAGACCGGGAAAATCTCGGAGACGATGCCGAAGAACGGCAGGGCGATGATGTAGACCTCAGGGTGGCCGAAGAACCAGAACAGGTGCTGCCAGAGGACGGCACCGCCGTTCTCAGGATCGAAGATGTGCGCGCCGAAGCGGCGGTCGGCGCCGAGCGCGAACAGCGCGGCGGCCAGCGGCGGGAAGGCCATCAGGACCAGGATGGAGGTCACGAGGGCGTTCCAGGTGAAGATCGGCATGCGCCACATGGTCATGCCCGGGGCGCGCATGCAGATGATCGTGGTGATGAAGTTGACGGCGCCGAGGATGGTGCCGAAGCCGGAGAGCGCCAGGCCGAAGACCCAGAGGTCACCGCCCACGCCGGGGCTGAACGTGGTGTTGGACAGCGGCGCGTAAGCGAACCAGCCGAATGAGGCGGCACCCTGCGGGGTGATGAAGCCGGAGACGGCGATCGTGGAGCCGAAGAGGAAGAACCAGAAGGCCAGCGCGTTCAGTCGCGGGAAGGCGACGTCGGGGGCACCGATCTGCAGGGGCATGATGACGTTGGTGAAGCCGGCGAACAGCGGCGTCGCGAACATCAGGAGCATCACGGTGCCGTGCATGGTGAAGAGCTGGTTGTACTGCTCTTTGGTCTGCAGGATCTGCATGCCCGGCTCGAAGAGCTCGGCACGGATCAGCAGCGCCATGATGCCGCCGAAGCAGAAGAAGATGAACGACGCGATCAGGTACATGTACCCGATCGTTTTGTGGTCGGTCGAGGTGATCCAGTTGACGACGATGCGTCCCTTGGACTTCGGTACAACGGGAGTCTCGAGGATCCCGGCGGATTGAGTGTAAGTTGCCACGTCGCTCCCCTTACTTGGTTTCGGCCGGGGCCGGGTTGCGGTCGTACTCTTCACCGAGCAGGCCGGTGTTCCCGTCCTCGCGCAGCTTGTTCATGTGCGCCTGGAACTCCGACTCGGAGACAACCTTCACGCGGAACAGCATTTCGGAGTGGTACTCACCACAGAGTTCGGCGCACTTACCGTCGTAGGTGCCCTCCCTGGTGGGGGTCAACCGGATGTAGTTGGTCTTGCCGGGAATCATGTCCCGCTTCTGCAGGAAGGCAGGCACCCAGAATGAGTGGATGACGTCGCGTGCGTTGAGCTCGAGGTCTACCGACTTGTTGACCGGCAGGTACAGGGTGGGCAGCTTGTTCTTGTCCACGTCGTTGCCGGTCAGGTGCGCCTGGACGCCTGCTTCGTGGACGTCCTCGGTGACGACGGCGCCCTTCAAGTAGTTGAAGTCCCATGCCCACTGCTTGCCGCGGACGTCGACGACGACGTCGGCCGGCTTGGAGCGGTCATCGATCGACGCCGTGTCGCGGTCGGTGAAGTAGAAGAACACCAGGACCATGAACAGCGGGATCGTCAGGTAGAACACTTCAAGCGGAAGGTTGAAGCTGTTCTGGCGGGGGAAGCCCACAGTGCCCTTGCGGCGGCGGTAAGCGACGACGCACCAGATCATCAGGCCCCAGGTGATGATGCCGACGACCAGCGCGGCAATCCATGAGTTGACCCAGAGGTCCATGATGAGGTCAACGTGATTGGTGGTGCCACGCTCGGTGGGCAACCAGCCCTTCTGTACCTCTGGTGAACATCCAGTCAAAGCCAACGCGCCGGCTAGTGCCAAGCCAGTGATCGTAGTGATCTGTTTGCGTCGGCTGCCGGTTCGGTTCTGCGAACTCACAGACGGCCCTTCCTACTTGTTGCTGTTGCCCCGCAAATTATGGGCAGGGCAAACGAAAAGTTTTACTACTCGGTGTAGAGCTTACCGCTCCCTGGGAGTTTTCGCCCACATGTCCGCACCGTGCGTCGGGAGCTTTTTATAGGCGCCACTCGTTGAGGATCGTGCGGCACTAAGGCCGGGCAAAATGCCCGGCCTTAGTGGAAGTAACTAGTGGAAAGAATCTCCGCAGGCGCAGGACCCGCCGGCATTGGGGTTGTCGATCGTGAAGCCCTGCTTGGCGATGGTGTCCTCGAAATCGATGCTGGCACCGCTGAGGTAAGGAACACTCATCTTGTCGACCACGACTTCAACGCCGTCGTAGTCGCGCACAGCGTCTCCGTCGAGCAGCCGCTCGTCGAAGTAGAGCTGGTAAATCAGGCCGGAGCAACCGCCGGGCTGCACGGCAACGCGGAGGCGCAGATCAGTGCGGCCTTCCTGCTCCAGCAGGCTGCGGACCTTCCCGGCCGCGACGTCGGTCAGCTTGACCTCGTGCGTGGCCAGCTCGCCGGCCTCGGCGGCAGTGTTGCCGGCGCTGTTTTCATTGGTTGTAGTGCTCATGGCCTACCTTCTTGCAACGGTGGTGGCGGCCCCGCTAGCACGGTGCCCGCCCCTACTTAAACGGTATGGGCTATAGCTACATGCTACTTCGCGCAGCCTTGTAGCTCTAACTTCTAACGTAACCGTGGGAGACGGCTGGATGTTCCCCCCGGGCCCGACAGGTCCGGCGGCTAGAGCGCGCCTTCGTTGTTCAGGCGCGCGAGCAGCAGGGCCTCGGCGACGATCGCGTTCCGGAAGTCGCCCAGGTGCAGCGATTCGTTGGCGCTGTGGGCGCGGGAATCGGGATCCTCGACGCCGGTGACCAGGATCTGCACGTCCGGGTAGAGCTCCGTCAGGTCCGCGATGAACGGAATCGATCCGCCGATCCCCATTTCAACGGCGGGCACGCCCCAGGCCTCGCCCAGGGCCCACATGGCCACGGACGCGGCCTTCGAGCTCGTGTCGGTCAGGAAGGAGTTGCCGCTCTCCCCCGGGGTGAACACCACCTGCGCGCCGAACGGGGCGTGGCCTTCGACGTGCTTGCGGACAGCCTCCATGGCGGCCGCCGGATCCTGCCCGGGGGCCAGGCGCAGGCTGAACTTGGCCCGTGCCCGCGGCAGCAGGGTGTTGGAGGCTACGTCCACGGCCGGGGCGTCGAAACCGATGATGGACAGGGCGGGCTTGGTCCACATACGCGAGGCAATGCTTCCGGTCCCGGCAAGCTTCACGCCGTCGAGCACGGAGGCGTCGGCGCGGTACTCCTCCTCCGTGAGGTCGACAACCACGTCATCGCGGCTCACGAGGCCCTTGATCGCCACGCTGCCCTCGTCGTCGTGGAGCGTCGCGATGAGGCGGGCCAGCAGGGTCGGGGCGTCGAGCACCGGGCCGCCGAACATGCCCGAATGCACCGCGTGGTCCAGGACCTTGACCTCGATGGTGCCGTCAACCAGGCCGCGCAGGCTGGTGGTGAGGGCCGGAATGCCGACCTTCCAGTTGCTGGAGTCGGCCACGACGATCACGTCCGCGCGCAGCAGCTCCCGGTGAGTTTCCAGGAACGACCGGAACGTTGGCGAGCCGGCCTCCTCTTCGCCCTCGAAGAAGAACGTCACGCCGAGGCCCAGTTCGTCCCCGAGCACGCGCGTCACCGCCGAGTAGGCGGCGATGTGGGCGAGGATGCCGGCCTTGTCATCCGCGGCACCGCGGCCGAAGAGCCGGCCGTCGCGCTCGACGGCGGTGAAGGGGTCGGTTTCCCAGAGCGCCAGGTCGCCGGTGGGCTGGACGTCGTGGTGGGCGTATAGCAGAACTGTCGGTTTGCCTTCTGCGGCCGGGCGGCGGGCGACGACGGCGGGCCCGCCGGGCGTCCCGTCTTCCTTGTCGCAGCGCAGGATGCGGACGTCGTCGAAACCGCTGGCCCGCACGAGGGCGGCGACGGCGTCGGCGCTGCGGTTCAACGGGGCAGGATCAAAGCTGGGCCAGGCGATGCCCGGAATGGCGACAAGGTCCGTCAGTTGGCCGATCGTCTCGTCGAACGATTCGGCAACGGCCTGGCGGAGGGCCTCGGCATCGATAGTGCCGTCGTGGTCCATGGTGGTCTGCGGGTTCCCCGCGGTAGATGAAGTCATGGCCAAAACACTACCCGTGCTCTGAATCACTACAAACAGCGTCACCGCCGGGCCGGCGCCGTGTGGGCTGGGTCTCGGACCTGTGTCTGCGGGGTATTCTTTAGGGGTGTTTGGACGTAAAAAGGAAGCGCCATCGGCGCAGGACGTAGTTGACCAGCAGGCAGCCGAGGCAGCAGCCCGTGGCGCCGTGACCGGCAAGGGCGCACCCACGCCCAAGCGCAGCGCCCAGGAGGCGGCCCGCAAACGGCCCCTCGTGCCGGAGGACCGCAAGGCTTCCAAGGCGGCGGATCGCGCCGCCGTCACGGAGCAGCGGCTCAAGATGCGGCAGGCCATGGACACCGGTGACGAGAAGTTCCTGCCGCTGCGGGACAAGGGCCCGCAGAAGCGTTTCGCCCGTGACTACGTCGATGCCCGCTTCAGCCTGGGCGAGTTCCTCATGTTCGGTGCCCTGCTGTTCGTCATCATTTCGTTGCTCGTGCCGGCCTCCAGCGCGCAGATGATCTACGTTCTGGGCGCCTTCTGGGTCATGTTCGCCGCGGTCTTCGTGGATGTCTTCATCCTCTCCCGCAAGCTCAAGAAGCGGCTCGGCGAAAAGTTCGGCGACGTCGAGCGCGGCACCGTATGGTACGGCTCCATGCGTTCCCTTCAGTTCCGCCGCCTGCGCCTGCCCAAGCCCCAGGTCAGGCGCGGCGAGTTCCCCGCCTGATATTCCCTGCACGATTCTTCAACCGAGAAGCCCCCGGCAGTCGTCTGCCGGGGGCTTCTCGGTGGCGGCGGTCGGTCCGGGGACTGATCGAACCGAAAGGCCTAGCGCCGGCTCGGGTGGGTGGCCAGCAGCCGGTTGATGCGGGCGGCCCAGAAGGGTCCCTCGTAAAGGAACGCCGTGTAGCCCTGGACGAGGGTGGCGCCGGCGTCCAGCCGTGCCTGCACATCCTGCGCTGTTTCGACGCCGCCCACCGAGACCAGGGTCAGTGCCCCGCCGGTGACGGACTTGAGCCGGGCCAGGACCTCCAGGGACCGCTCCTTCAGGGGCGCCCCGGATAGACCTCCGGCCCCGCACGCTTCGACCTTGTCGGGGCTGGAAGCAAGGCCGGTGCGGGCGATCGTGGTGTTGGTGGCGATGATGCCGTCCAGCTTCAGGTCGAGCGCCAGGCGCGCGACGTCGTCGATGTCCTCATCGCTGAGGTCGGGCGCGATCTTGACCAGGAGGGGAACGTGGCGGCCGGCGGCCTTGTCCGCCTCCTCCCCCACGGCAGTCAGCAGCGGGCGCAGGGCTTCCACGTCCTGCAGCAGCCGAAGCCCGGGGGTGTTGGGCGAGCTGACGTTCACCACGAGGTAATCGGCTGCCGGGGCCAGGCTGCGCGCGCTGATCAGGTAATCGGACACCGCGTCCTCGAGCCCAACCACCTTGCTCTTGCCGATGTTCACCCCGATCACGGGCCGCACGCCGGGATGCTGGCGCTGCAGGGCGGCGCGGGCGGACTTGAGGCGCGGGGCCACCGCCGCGGCGCCGTCGTTATTGAACCCCATGCGGTTGATGACGGCCTTGTCCTCCACGAGGCGGAACAGCCGCGGCGCCGGGTTCCCGGGCTGGGCCTGGCCGGTGATGGTGCCGACCTCCACATGGCCGAAGCCGAGCTCGGCCAGGGCCTCGATGCCGTGGCCTTCCTTGTCGAAGCCGGCCGCCAGTCCGAACGGGGACGGGAAGGTCAGGCCGAACGCCTGGGTCTGCAGGGACGGCGCAGGGGCGGTGAACTTCTGCAGCAACCGCCCGGCACCGCAGCTGTGGGCAAGACGGATGGCCTTGAAGCCGATCTTATGGGCGCGTTCGGCGTCCATCCATGAGAAGGCCAGCCGGAAGAATGTGGGATATACGCGCATGCCTCTAGTTTTCCGGTTCGGGCCGCGCAGACCAAACCAGTACACTCCCCCGCGTCCGTTGTGACCGCGGTTGTGACTGCGGCGCCCCACGCCCCGGGCCGGGCGGCAGAAGAGCGCTGGGGCGAGTTAGCATGAAGCCATGAGCAGCAATGAGGGTGCCGGAACGGGCGGCCGCGGGGCGGCGGGCCGCGGGATCGAGGCCGACGTCGTGGTGGTCGGCGCGGGCCTGGCCGGGCTCGTGGCCGCGGCCCAGGCCTATGCCGCCGGCCGCCGGGTGGCGGTGCTCGATCAGGAACCCGAGGCCTCCGTCGGGGGCCAGGCGCACTGGTCCTTCGGCGGCCTGTTCCTGGTCAACACCCCGGAACAGCGGCGGCTCGGGGTACGGGACAGCGAGGAGCTGGCCCTGGCCGACTGGCATGCGTCCGCGGGATTCGACCGGCCGGAGGACGCGCTGGCGAAGGAGTGGGCGGCGGCGTACGTGAACTTCGCCGCCGGGGAGAAGCGTGCGTGGCTCGCTTCCCTGGGCGTCGGGCTGTTCCCCTTGGTGCAGTGGGCCGAGCGCGGCGGCTACGGCCTGGACGGCCACGGCAACACCGTCCCGCGCTTCCATGTCGCGTGGGGCACCGGACCTGCGCTGGTGGCTCCCTTCCTTGCCAAACTGCGCGAAGGCGAAGCCGCCGGGCGCGTGTCCTTCCATTTCCGCCACCGCGCCACTGAGCTTGTGAAAACCGCGGGCCGTGTGAGCGGCGTGCGCGGCGAGGTGCTCGAGGCCAGCAGTGCGGGCCGGGGCGAAAGCTCGTCACGGCGCCCGGCCGGAAGTTTCGAGGCTGCGGCCGCGGCCGTGGTGGTGACGAGCGGCGGCATCGGCGGCAACCACGATGTGGTCCGCCGCCAGTGGCCGGGCGGCGCGGCGCCGGAGCGGATGTTGAGCGGTGTGCCGGCATCCGTGGACGGCGACTTCCTCCCGGCCGTGGGCCGCGCCGGCGGACGCCTCGTCAACGGGGACCGGATGTGGCATTACCCGGAGGGCATCCACAACCATGCCCCGGTCTGGCCGCGGCACGGCATCCGGATCCTGCCCGGACCGTCGGCCCTGTGGCTGGACGCGACGGGGCGGATGCTCCCGCCTCCCCTGTTTCCCGGCTTCGACTCCCTCGGCGCCCTCCGCCACATCCTGGCCACCGGACATGCCCATTCATGGTTCGTCCTGAACCGGACCATCGCCCTGAAGGAGTTTGCGCTGTCCGGATCGGAGCAGAACCCGGATCTCACGGGCAAGGATGTCCGGCTGCTGGCCGCCAGGCTGAAGCCACGCACCGACACGCCGCTGCAACGGTTCCTGGACCGCGGAGTCGACTTCCTGCAGGCAGGAGACCCCGCCGGGCTGGCCGGCCAAATGAACGACCTGACGGGCGGGCAGCTCATTGACCCCGCGGCCCTGGACAGGCTGATCCGGGCCCGGGACCGGCAGTTTTCCAGCGGGCTGGGCAAGGACCCGCAGCTGGCGGCGATCCGGGCCGCACGCCGCTTCGCCACCGACAAGATCATGCGGGTGGCCCCGCCGCACCGGCTGCTGGATCCGCGGCACGGCCCGCTGCTGGCCGTCCGGCTCTCGGTCCTGACACGCAAGAGCCTCGGCGGCCTGCACACGGATCTGCAGTCGCGGGTCCTGGATGCCGCCGGGCAGCCCGTCCCCGGGCTGTTCGCCGCCGGTGAAGCCGCAGGGTTCGGCGGCGGCGGAATCCACGGCTACCGGGCACTCGAGGGGACGTTCCTGGGCGGGTGCCTCTACTCCGGACGTTCGGCGGGCCGCGCCGCGGCCTCCGCGGCATAGTCAGCAGGGCACTCAGCAGCGCAGGAGGAAAGTCGATGCAGTGGCGGACCGACATACTGGGGGATGATTTCCAGGCGTGCGCCTTCGAGGCCGCCGGCCCTGACGGTGTGCTGCGAACTGCCACCCTGGTCCGCCATACGCCGCTCCCGCCGGCACCATCGGCGCTGCCGGCCCGGGCCGTGCTGTTCCTGCACGGCTGGAGCGACTACTTCTTCAACGAGGAACTCGCGGAATTCTGGGCGGGGCAGGGATTTGAGTTTTTCGCCCTCGACATGCACAACCACGGCCGCAGCCTGCGCCCGGGCACCCACGGCGGCTACGTCGCTGACCTGGACAACTACGACGCCGAAATCACCGCGGCGCTCGGCATCATCGGCTCGCTCCGGCCGGACGGCGCGGCGCCGCAGCTGATACTCATGGGCCACTCCACCGGCGGCCTGATCGCGGCGCTGTGGGCCGACCGGCATCCGGGGGTGGTGTCACAGCTGGTCCTGGACAGCCCGTGGCTGGAAGTCCACGGCAGCCCCGCCCTGCGCCGGGCCGCGCGGACCATGGTGGAGCCGTTCGCCCGGTTCTGGCCGGAGTCGGTGATCCGGCTGCCCGAGCGTGCCTTCTACTGGCGCAGCATCAGCAGCGCCGCGGAGGGCGAATGGGCCCTGGACGATGCCTACCGTCCGCCGCATGCCTTCCCGGTCCGCGCCGGCTGGCTCAGCGCCGTGCTGAGCGGGCAGTCCAAGGTGGCCCGCGGCCTGAACATCGATGTGCCCATCCTGGTGCTCATCTCGGGCGCCAGCGCCAACGGAATGTTCTGGAAGGAGTCCATGCGCCGCACGGACGCGGTCCTGGACGTGAACACGATCGCCCTCCGCGCGCTCAGCCTGGGCCGGACCGTCACGCTGGAGCGGATTGACGGCGCCCTGCATGACGTCTTCCTCTCCGCGCCGCGGGTCCGTGCGGACGCCTATTCCCGGCTGTCCCGGTGGCTCAGGGCGTATGTGTTCGACTAACGCGAACCACGACGGCGGCAGCGCCCCGCCTCCGGAAGGCAGGGGTCCGGCAGGCCGGTCAGGTGCCCTGGCTGCCTGCGGCGGGAGCGGCGTCGACCGCTCCTCCGTAACGGCGGTCCCGCCGGGCATAGATCTCGACGGCGTCCCACAGCGTCCGGCGGTCCACGTCCGGCCACAGGGTGTCCATGAACACGAACTCGGCGTAGGCCGACTGCCACAGCATGAAATTGGAGAGCCGCTGCTCGCCGGAGCTGCGCAGGAACAGGTCAACGTCTGGCAGGTCGGGCTCGTCCAGGAACTTTTGGATGGTCCGCTCGGTGATGGCGCCCGGCTTGAGCCGGCCCTGCGCCACTTCCTCCGCGATCGCCGCGACGGCGTCGGCGATCTCGGCCCGTCCGCCATAGTTGACGCACATGTTCAGGGTGCACGTGCTGTTGCCGCGGGTGTAGTCCTCGGCCTCTTCGAGTTCGCGGATCACCGAGCCCCACAGTTTCGGACGCCTCCCGGACCAGCGGATGCGAACCCCCCACTCATCGAGCTGGTTCCGCTGCCGGCGCAGCACGTCCTTGTTGAAGCCCATCAGGAAGCGCACTTCCTCGGGGGACCGCCGCCAGTTCTCGGTGGAGAAGGCGTAGACGCTGACGTGCTCGATCCCCAGCTCGATCGCACCGGCCATGACGTCCAGCAGGGCAGGCTCCCCCGCCTTGTGGCCCTCGATCCTCGGCAGGCCGCGCTGGTTCGCCCAGCGCCCGTTGCCGTCCATGACGATCGCTACATGCCTCGGGATGAACTCCGCCGGAATCGCGGGCGGAACAGCGCCGGACGTGTGCGGATAGGGAGCCACCACCGGGGTGGTCCGCCGCCGGACCCTGGCCTGTTTCGCCGGGCTCTTCTCCAGGTTCTTTCCCAAGCTTCTTCCCAATGCCACTTTTACGTTCGCTCCACATGTTTGAGGGATTTCAGGACTCGTTCCAGGTGCCACTGGAGGTAGCTGGCCACCAGGCCGGCCGCTTCCCGGCGGTGGACCGACGCGGAGGCGTCCGCCGTCGTCCAGTTCCCGGTGAGCAGGGCACCCATCAGGAGCACGGTCTCCGGGGCCGGCGCGGGCGATCCCGGCGGCCGGCACTCATGGCAGACCATGCCGCCGAGCGGCGCGGAAAAGGCGGTGTGCGGCCCGGGCGCACCGCACCTGGCGCAGTCGGTAAAACTGGGCGCCCAGCCGCCGGTCGCGAGGGCGCGGAGCAGGTAGGAATCCAGGATGAGTTCGGAGGCGTGGTCGCCGCGGCTCAGGGACGCCAGTGCGCCCACCAGAAGGTTGTACTGGGCGGTTCCGGCTTCGCCGTCGACGTCCGTCAGCTTCTCCGCCGTCTCGGTCATGGCGGCGGCAACCGTGTACCGGCCATAGTCCGCGGCGATGTTTCCGCCGTAGGCGCCCTTGGCCACGGCCTGCGTGACGACGTCCAGGGTGCGCCCGGAAATCAGCTGGAGATCGGCCACCATGAACGGTTCCAGCCTGGCGCCGAACCGGCTGCTCGTGCGCCGGACACCCTTCGCCACCGCACGCACCTGGCCGTGGTGCTTGGTCAGCAGGGTGATGATCCGGTCGGCCTCGCCCAGCTTATGGGTGCGCAGTACGACGGCGTCATCACGGTAGGCGCGCGCTGCGAAGGATTGTTGGACCACAGTTAATCTTCGCACTGTCTTTGCGGAATCACGGCATGGGCAACGCCCTGCTGAGGCAAAACACTGCGCCGCCGGAGTGTTCCGGCGGCGCAGTATGCGTTTGTTCAGCTGTGTCTGCCGCGGCTGTGTCTGCCGTGCCGGCGGACGCCGTGCCCGCGGACGAATCAGGCGCGGGCGTCCCGAATGGCGCGGTTCACGGCCGAGATGACGGCCTTGAGGGCGGACGTGCTCGTGTTGGCGTCGATCCCCACGCCCCAGAGCACGCGCTCGCCCACGGCGCATTCGACATACGCGGCGGCCAGGGCGCTGCCGCCCTCGGAGAGTGCGTGTTCGCTGTAGTCCAGGACCCGGACGTCCACGCCGTCCTCGCGCAGGATGCTCAGCAGGGCCGCGATGGGGCCGTTGCCGGTCCCGGTCCGCCGGACCTGGGTCCCGTCGATCTTCAGGGCGGCGGTCAGCGTCATGTCGCCGTCCTCGTCCGTCTCGGTGCTGATCGAGCCGAGGGCGTAGCGACCCCACTGCGTGTCGGCCGAGCCCGAGGGCAGGTATTCATCCTGGAAGACCTGCCACAGCTGGGGTCCGCTGACTTCTCCGCCGACAGTGTCGGTCCGTTTCTGGATGACGCCGGAGAACTCGATCTGGGCGCGGCGCGGCAGGTCCAGGCTGTGCTCGTTCTTGAGCAGGTAGGCGACGCCGCCCTTGCCGGACTGCGAGTTGACCCGGATGACCGCCTCGTAGCTGCGGCCGAGGTCCTTCGGGTCCACCGGCAGGTACGGGACCTGCCAGGTGTAGTCGGCCACGTCTTTGCCCGCCGCGGCCGCGTCCTTTTCGAGGGCCTCCAGGCCCTTCTTGATCGCGTCCTGGTGCGAGCCGGAGAACGCGGTGAAGACGAGGTCTCCGCCGTACGGGGACCGCTCGGCCACCGGCAGCTGGTTGCAGTACTCCACCGTGCGGCGGATTTCGTCGATGTCGGAGAAATCGATCATGGGATCGATGCCCTGGACGAACATGTTCAGGCCCAGGGTCACCAGGTCCACGTTGCCGGTCCGCTCGCCGTTGCCGAACAAGCAGCCCTCGATCCGGTCTGCGCCGGCCAGGTAGCCGAGTTCGGCGGCGGCCACGCCGGTGCCGCGGTCGTTGTGCGGGTGCAGGGAGAGGATGATGCCTTCGCGCGGGTGCAGGTTCCGGCTCATCCACTCGATGGAGTCGGCGTAGACATTGGGGGTGGCCATTTCCACCGTGGCGGGCAGGTTGATGATGACCTGTCGGTCCGCCGAGGCCTCGAAGACGTCGGCGATCGCGTTGCAGACCCGGATGGCGTACTCCAGCTCGGTTCCGGTGAAGGACTCGGGCGAGTATTCGTAGGTGATGTGCGTATCGGCGAGGGTTTCCTCGTACTTCTTGCACAGCCTTGCGCCTTGGAGGGCGATGTCCAGGATGCCGTCCTCGTCCTGATTGAAGACCACGCGGCGCTGCAGGACGGACGTGGAGTTGTAGAGGTGCACGATTGCCTGCTTCGCGCCGACCAAGGACTCATAGGTCCGCTCGATCAGGTGCTCGCGGGCCTGGGTCAGCACCTGGATCGTGACGTCGTCGGGGATGTGGTTGCCCTCGATCAGCTGCCGGACGAAGTCGAAGTCCGTCTGCGATGCCGAGGGGAAACCGACCTCGATCTCCTTGTAGCCCATCCGGACCAGCAGTTCGAACATCTTCAGCTTGCGGGCCGGGCTCATGGGATCGATGAGCGCCTGGTTGCCGTCGCGCAGGTCCACGGCGCACCAGCGCGGGGCCTTGGTGATGATCTTGTCCGGCCAGGTGCGGTCCGGCAGTTCAACGGTGATCTGGTCCTGGAACGGGATGTAACGGTGGACCGGCATTCCTGAGGGCTTCTGTGCGTTTCGCATTACAATCGGGGCCTTTTCTGTGATTCTTGGTGAAAGGGTGGCCGGGCAACACAAACTCCGCAGCGAGGGTGGGCCTTGCGCTAGATCGCGTCTGAGGCCTCGCTGCGGCAGCTAAGAAGGAGCAGTTCTGCGCGCACATTTTCACAGTAACACGGGTGCGTAAGATGAAGGAGCCAGACCACCGTAACGTCCACCATGCAGACCGTGCGCCGACAAACGCTCCGGTGCCGGACTGCCTCTCAGAGGAGAATCCGTGCCACTTTCGGGGATCGACCTGTCCACCATCGACGCCAGCGTCCGTCCGCAGGATGACCTGTACCAGCACGTGAATGGCGGCTGGCTCAACAGCACGGTCATTCCGGACGACCGGCCGCTGGAGGGCACGTTTACTGCGCTGCGCGACGCGTCGGAGCTCGCGGTGAAGGAGATTATCGAGCGGGCCGCCGCCCGTGGTGCTGAGGCTACCGGCATCGAGCGGAAGATCGGGGACCTGTACAACAGCTTCATGGACGAGGCGGCGGTGGAAGCCAAGGGCCTGGACCCGCTCCGGGCGCGGCTGGCGGAGGTGTTTGCCACGACGTCGGTGCCGGCACTCGTGGCGCTGGCCGGACGGCTGTTCCGCGCCGACGTGTCCGGGCTTTTCTACATCTACCCCGCCCCGGACGCCGGAAACCCGGACCGGGTGCTGCTATACACCGGCCAGGGCGGCCTCGGCCTGCCGGATGAGTCCTATTACCGGGAAGAGAAGTTCGCCCCGATGGTCCAGGCCTACCGGGAGCACGTTCAGGCCATGCTGGGCCTCGCGGACGTGGCCGACCCCGAGGGCGCGGCCGGGCGCGTGGTGGCGCTGGAAACTGCGCTGGCCTCGCACCACTGGGACAACGTGACCTTGCGGAATCCGCAAAAGACGTACAACCTGAAGTCGGCCGGGGAGGCCGCGGAGCTGTTCCCGCTGCTGGCCGACTGGTTCGACGCGGCCGGCATCGAGCCGGAGAAGCGCACTGAGCTCGTGATGAGCACCCCCGATTTCTTCTCCGGCGCGGCCTCCCTGCTGGACACCGAACCGCTGGCCACCTGGCAGGAATGGCTCGCCATGCGCGTCGTCAGCGCAGCCGCCCCGTACCTGTCCTCTGTGTTCGTGGACGCGAACTTCGCGTTCTATGGCACCACCCTGAGCGGTACGCCGCGGATCAAGGACCGCTGGAAGCGCGGTGTCGCGGTGGTCGAGGCGGGCCTCGGTGAGGCCGTCGGCCAGATCTACGTGGCCGAACACTTCCCGGAAGGCAACAAGGCGCGCATGCAGACCCTGGTCGCCAACCTGATCGAGGCGTACCGGGAGTCCATCACCGGACTGGCCTGGATGGGTGAGGCAACGAAGCTCGAGGCCCTGAAGAAGCTGGACTCGTTCCGCGCCAAGATCGGTTACCCGGACAAGTGGATCGACTACTCTGCGGTCCGGGTCGATCCCACCGATCTGCTCGGGAACGTGGAGCGCGCGCACAGCGCCGACGTCGACCGCCACCTCGACGAGGTCGGCAAGCCCGTGGACCGGGAGAAATGGCTCATGACCCCGCAGACGGTCAATGCCTACTACCATCCGCTCCTGAACGAGATCGTGTTCCCCGCCGCGATCCTGCAGCCTCCGTTCTTCACCGCCGACGCCGACGACGCCGTCAACTACGGCGGCATCGGCGCCGTGATCGGCCACGAAATCGGCCACGGCTTCGATGACCAGGGCTCGCAGTACGACGGCAACGGCCTGCTGCGCAACTGGTGGACCGAGGATGACCGCACGGCCTTCGAGGCCCTGACCTCCAGGCTCGTGGCGCAGTTCGACGCCCTCTCCCCCACGGCCGCCCCGGGCCACAACGTCAACGGCAAGCTCACCCTAGGCGAGAACATCGGCGACCTCGGCGGCCTCGCCATCGCCTACAAGGCCTACCTGATCAGCCTCGACGGGCAGGAACCCCCCGTGCTGGACGGGATGACCGGGGTGCAGCGTTTCTTCGCGTCCTGGGCCGCAGGGTGGCGGCAGGTCGTCCGGACTGAAGAGGCCATCCGCCGGCTGGCGACTGATCCGCACTCCCCGAACGAGTTCCRCACGAACGCGATCGCCAAGAACCTCGACGCCTTCCATGCAGCATTCGGCGTCATGGATCAGGACGGCATGTGGATGGCACCGCAGGAGCGCGTCAGCATCTGGTGACCCCGGGGCTCCGGGCGGTCGGCCATCCGCCCGGAGCCGCTGCTCTTAATGACCGTCGTCCGTGACCCATGACCAGAAGAAGGCCCCCGTTCCGAGGAATCTGAACGGGGGCCTTCGCGCGGGTGGGGTCAGCGTGTGATCAGTGCCGGGTTGGCCTGCTGGCAGACGGTGTCGCCGGCCGTCTGGTTGACGATGTCTTTGGGCAGCTCCGGGGCGGCGGCCGCGGCGGTCGGCGTCCCGTTGGCGAAGTCCCCGCCCAGGTAGACCTGGACCCCGGCAACCCCGGCGGCCGGGAGCACGCGGTCCGGCGCCACACCGAGCAGGGCCGCGACGTCCGCGGCCACGTCGGCATAGTCCGCACCGTAGTAGACAGCCGTCTTCGCGACGGGCGGAGCCGTCAACTGTCCCACCTGGGTGAAGCCGGCGCCCTTGATGGCCTGCATGATCTCCTGGGTCCGGGCCGGCACGCCCGAGCCGTTGGCCACGGTGACGGGTTGCAGCGCCTTGTCATAGGCCGGTTCCGTGGGAGTCGGCGTCGGCGTGGGGCTGGCACTCGGGGAAGCGCTCGGCGTCGCGGTCGGATCCGTCAGGTCCACGTCGTTGCGCATGGCGGCGAACAGCTGCGACGCCGCGGGTTCGGCCAGCTGCAGCCGGTTGATGTCCGCTTCGGCCGGGACGGTCGGCGTGGCCACGAAGGCCACCTTGCCGACGTCGATGTTCTTGAGCCGGTTGCCCACGGTCAGCAGCGTCGGCACCGAGGCCAGGCCGTCGTCGATGGTCAGGTTCTTGGTGATCGCGTCCGCGATGCCGAGCATCCGGGCCGGGTTGGTCAGGGTGCCGTCGTCCTTGATTTTCCGGGTCAGGGCGGACAGGAAGCCCTGCTGGGCCTTGATCCGGCCGAGGTCGCCGCCGTCGCCGAAGGCGTGCCGGGTGCGGACAAACGACAGTGCCTGCTCGCCCTGGACGGTGGAGGTGCCCTTGGGCAGCCGCAGTTTCGAGTCGGGGTCGTACACGGCGTCGCTGACACACACTGATACGCCGCCGACGGCGTTGGAGAGTTCCTTGACGGCGTTGAAGTCGGCCATCATGAAGTGGTCGATCTCCAGGCCGGTGAGCTTGTTGACGGTGTCGACGGCGCAGCCGATGCCGGCCTCGGACATCGCCGAGTTGATCATGACGCCGGTCTGGGCCGGGTACTCCTTGTTGGTCTTCGGATCCTTGCACTTGGGGATGTCGACCAGGAGGTCGCGGGGGAAGCTGACGACGTTGACCCGCTTGTTGTCCGCTGAGATGTCCATCAGCATCATCACATCCGAGTGCCCGTAGCCGGTTGCGTCATCGCTGGTGCCGTACTGCGAGTTCTTCCCGTCGCGGGTGTCCGAGCCGAGGATCAGGATCTGCATCCGGTCCGTCGAATCGTTCACGGCGTTCTCGGACTTGATACTGCCGGCGCTCAGCGGGGCCTTGGTGAGATTGCCCTGGAGCCGGATGGCCCAGTAGGCGCCGAAAGCGATCACGCCGACCAAGAGCACAGCCACCACGCCCGTGAAGACCTTCAGCCAGGTGGGGGTCCGCCGGGCGGCGCCAAGGTGGCGGGCCGGGCCAACGGCGGGATCGGCCGTGTGCCGGGCAGCGGCGGTTGACCGTGCCGGCGGGGCGGATCCGTCGGCACGGTTGTCACGGGGTCGAACCACTTGTTGAGCCTTCCTAAACGAACGGGGAGTCAGCCCATTTTAGAGTCCGAATCTGAGAAAACGCCGATGGCCCGCTCTTGGGAGCGGCGGGACCGGCCAGCGGCCTACTTGGGGCCCAATTGGGGGCGCTGCTCAGAAGCCCAGTTTGACGAGCTGCTTCGGGTCGCGCTGCCAGTCCTTGGCGACCTTGACGTGCAGGTCAAGGTAGATCCGGGCACCGAGCAACGCCTCGATCGCCTTGCGCGCGTTGGTCCCGACCTCGCGGAGCCGGGCGCCGCCCTTGCCGATGATGATGGCCTTCTGGGAGGGCCGCTCAACGTACAGGTTGACGCGGACGTCCAGGAACGGCCGGTCTTCGGGCCGGCCTTCCCGCGGAACGATCTCATCGACGACGACGGCCAGGGAGTGCGGCAATTCGTCGCGGACGCCTTCGAGGGCTGCTTCCCTGATGAGTTCGGCGATCATCACCGCTTCCGGTTCGTCCGTCAGGTGCCCGTCCGGGTACAGCGGCGGCGACGCCGGCATGTGACCGATCAGCACGTCCGCAAGGGTGTCCACCTGGAAGCCGTCCGTGGCGGAGACCGGGACGATGTCCTTCCAGCCGTCCTCGCCGAGGACCTCGCGGCCCAGGGCGGCGACGGCGAGCAGCTGCTCGGTAAGGGCCTGGCGGTCCACCGTGTCGGCCTTGGTCACGATCGCGATGATTGGCTTGTTGGGGATGGCGGCGAGCTGGGCGGCGATGAACTTATCTCCCGGGCCGATCTTCTCGTTGGCCGGCAGGCAGAAGCCGATCGCGTCGACCTCGGCAAGGGTGTCGGCGACGAGCTCGTTCAGCCGCTTCCCCAGCAGCGTGCGCGGGCGGTGCAGGCCCGGGGTGTCGACGAGGATCAGCTGGGCGTCGTCCCGGTGCACGATGCCACGGATCGTGTGGCGCGTGGTCTGGGGCTTGGCCGAGGTGATCGCGACTTTTTGGCCGACCAGGGCGTTGGTGAGGGTGGACTTGCCCGCATTGGGCCGCCCGACCAGCACCGAGAAACCGGCGCGGTAGCCGCCGTACGCTGCTTCGCCGTCGGACTTATTCTGCTTGCTCACGTGAGACTCCCTGTTGGATTGGTGCGGCCTCGTCGAGGAGGTCTTCAAGGTCAGTTTGTTCTTTTGCTACGGCGGCCGCAATGATGTGGCTGACGCGGTTCCGCCGGCCCTCCAGCCTGTCGGCGCGAAGGGACAGCCCGTGGACCTGGACGGTGCTGCCGACAATCGGCACCCGCCCGAGGGCCTTGGCGAGCAGGCCGCCCACGGTGTCGACTTCGTCGTCGTCGAGCTCAAGGTCGAAGAGCTCGCCGAGGTCATCGATGCTCATGCGGGCGCTGACCCGGTAGCTTCCATCCCCCAGGGCCACGGCCTCGGCGCTTTCGGTGTCGTATTCGTCCACGATCTCGCCGACGATCTCCTCGATGAGGTCCTCGAGCGTCACCAGACCTGCCGTTCCGCCGTATTCGTCGATCACGATCGCAACGTGCGTGGATTCCTTCTGGAGTTCGCGCAGCAGGTCACTGACCAGCTTCGAGTCCGGCACGTAGCGGACCTCGCGGGCCACGTCGTCCACGACCGGGGGTTCCTCGTCCGGGCCGAGGTTGTGGAGCGAAGCGGCAACGTCCTTCAGGTACACAATGCCCAGGATCTGGTCTGTGTTTTCGCCGATGACCGGGATCCGCGAGTACCCGGAGCGCAGGAACAGCGACATCGCACGGCGCAGGCTGGACCCGGAGTCGATCGTGAGGATGTCGGTCCGAGGCACCATGACGGAGCGGACCAGGGTGTCCCCGAAGTCGAAGACCGACTGGATCAGCTCGGCCTCGTTGTCCTCGATCACGTCGGACTCGGTGGCCCGGTCCACGAGTTCGCGGAATTCCTCCTCGCTGAAGAACGCCTCGCTGTCGGCCGGCGCACCGGGCGCCACGACGCTGCCAAGCCGCACCAGCCAGCCCGGGATCGGGCCCAGCACGGCGTAGAGCGACCGGACCAGCGGGGCGCTGAACCGGACCAGGGCGGTGGAGTGGACCCGGCCGAGCTGCCGCGGGGAGACCCCGACAATCACGAAACCGAGCAGCGCCATGATCCCGGTGGCCGCCAGCCCGGCAAGCCAGACGTTGTCCAGCACGCTGTAGAGGAGGACGGTCACGGCGACGGCGGCGGCCATCTCGAACCAGACCCGCCAGAACCGCAGGGCGCGCATGTGTCCCACGGGCTGGGCCAGGATGCGTTTGAGCGACGTGCCCCTGCTGTTCAGGACCGCCTGTTCGGCGTCGTGCCGGGGCAGGAAGTTGAAGGCGGACTCGGCAGCGGTGAGCACTGCGGCAAAGCTAAGGAACACCAGCGCCATGCCGGCGAGGATCAGTGGGGTCACTGAACCGTCTCGGACGGGGCCGCTTTGCCGGTGAAGGCGGTCAGCAGTTCGCGCTGCAGCCCGAACATCTCTTCCTTCTCTTCCGGCTCGGCGTGGTCATAACCCAGCAGGTGCAGGATGCCGTGCGTGGTCAGCAGCAGCATCTCGTCCTGGGTGGAGTGGCCGGCGTTGCGGGCCTGGACCTCGGCCACCTGGGGGYAGATGGCGATGTCGCCGAGCATGCCCTGCGGCGTCGGCTTGTCCGGCGTGCCCGGGGTCAGCTCGTCCATGGGCACGGAGAGGACATCGGTGGAGCCGGGCTCGTCCATCAGTTCCAGGTGCAGCTTCTCCATGGCCGGTTCGTCCACCAGCAGGATGGACAGTTCCGCCTGCGGGTGAATGTAGAGGCGTTCGAAGATGAAACGCGACAGCGCCACGAGCCCGGACTCGTCCACGACGACGCCGGATTCGTTGTTGACCTCAATGCTCATGCGTGTTCTCCCCGCGTTTCCCGGGCAACGGAGTGCTTGACCCGGTTCCTTTGGACTTCGTCCCAGATGCTGTAGGCGTTGACGATATCCCCGACCAGGCGATGCCGGACGACGTCGGAGGCATCCAGGATCGAGAAGTTGACGTCCTCGATCCCCTGCAGGATTTCCTCGACGATCCTGAGCCCCGAGCGCGTGCCGAAGGGAAGGTCCACCTGGGTGATGTCGCCGGTGACCACCATCTTGGAGCCGAAGCCCAGACGGGTCAGGAACATCTTCATCTGTTCCGGGGTGGTGTTTTGGGCCTCATCGAGGATGATGAAGGCGTCGTTGAGCGTGCGGCCGCGCATGTAGGCCAGCGGGGCGACCTCGATGGTGCCGGCGGCCATGAGGCGCGGAATGGATTCGGGGTCCATCATGTCGTGCAGGGCGTCGTACAGGGGCCGCAGGTAGGGGTCGATCTTGTCGCTCAGCGTGCCCGGCAGGAATCCGAGCCGCTCCCCCGCCTCGACCGCGGGACGGGTCAGGATGATGCGGCTGACTTCCTTCTGCTGCAGCGCCTGGACGGCCTTGGCCATCGCCAGGTAGGTCTTGCCCGTACCGGCCGGCCCGATCCCGAAGATCACGGTGTTGGCGTCGATCGCGTCCACATAGTTCTTCTGGTTCAGCGTCTTGGGCCGGATGGTCTTCCCGCGGGTGGAGAGGATGTTGGTGGTCAGCACTTCCACAGGGTTCTGCAGTGACTGGCTGCGGAGCAGGGAGACGAGCTGCTGCAGCACGGCCGGGGTGATGACGGTGCCCCTGGCCACCAGCCCGCGGACCTCGTTAAGCAGGCGCATGATGCGCGGCACGTCGGCGGCAGGACCGCTGATGGCGAGCTCGTTCCCCCGGACATGGAAATCGACGGCAGGGAACATGTTTTCGATGAACCGCAAGGCTTCGTCATGGCTGCCCAACGACTGGACCATCTGTTCTGAGTCGTCGAACACGACCACCTCCGTCCGCAGCCCTGGTAGGGAGTGGGGGAATTCCCCTGCGGTGCGTTCTCGGGCGCTGAACCGGGCCTTGCCGTTCGCTGCTTCAGTCATGGTGTTGGCCCGCGGGCCTCTGGTCCCCTCCAGTATGAATATGGTCGGTCGCCGTGATCCGTACCGACGGCGGTTCGCACCGCCCGCGGCCGGGGTCAACGGGTCCTCCCATCTTACGCCAGCGCCGCGCTGCCGACGCCGGAAGGGATCCAGCGTCGGGCGTTACAGGTACGTGTTACCGAAGACGACCCACCCGTCCAGCCAGTGGGCGCCTGTTGCCGGGAATGGCTGCTCCGCGTTCCCCGGCTCCTGTTCCGGCTCCGGCTCCCGTTCTGGCTCCGGCTCGGTCATGCCACGCTCTCCAGCGCATCGGCGCGGGACCGGACGCCCACATAGTTTCCCTTATAGAAGAGCAGGGGCTCAGCGTCGGGACGGGCGCCCAGCGCACGGACGGCGCCGACGACGATCGTGTGGTCGCCGCCGTCGTACTCCTGGTGGAGCTCGCAATCCACCCAGGCCAGCGCCTGGTCCAGGACCGGGTTGCCCAGGGGCGAGGGAGAGTGGCCAACGCCGGCGAACTTGTCCGTTCCCGAGCGCGCGAACTGCCCCGCCAGATGCTGGTGCTCTGCGGGCAGGATGTTGACGGTAAACCGGCCCGCCTCACGCAGCAGCGGCCAGGTGCTGGACGTCCGTGCAGGGCTGAAAGTGACCAGGGCCGGTTCCAGGGACAGGGAGGAAAACGACTGGCACGTGAAGCCGGCCGGCCCGTGCTTGGTCGCTGCGGTGATCACCGTTAGGCCGGTGGCGAAGTGTCCGAGTATGTGGCGGAGTGTCTTCGGGCTGAGATCAGATTGGTCCGTCATGGCGAGTCCTTTCGACGCTGGAAACCCCAATCAACCACCGCGGACACGGGTTCCCAAGCCCGGCTGCAACGCACGGTCGCGCAGCGACACGGCGCGTCACGGACCCGTTGCATGACGTAAAAATCCGGCGCCGCCCGGGGCCACCGGGGACCTGGAACCCGGGCTGACGGCGGCACCCGGGCAACTGGGGTTCGCCGGCCACGGCCGCTAGGCTCTTTCGATGGCAAACTCCGAGAACCTGATGGACGTCAGATCCGCGTATGACACAGTTGCCGAGACTTATTCAACGGTGATCCCGGATACAGGCTTCGAGGCCCCTTTGGACATGGCCATGGTGGACCACTTCATCGCCCACCTGCGTGCCGCGGCGGACCGGACGGTGGTCGACGCCGGATGCGGCGCCGGACGAATGACCAGCTACCTGAGCCACGCCGGGCTGAACGTCAGCGGTGTCGACCTGTCGCCCGAAATGGTCCGGGTCGCGCAACGGCTGCATCCGGAGCTGCTGTTCGAAGTCGGAGAGCTGACCGACCTGCCGGTGGCCGACGCAGCTGCAGACGGCGTCCTCGCCTGGTATTCGATCATCCATTCGCCCCCGACGGCCCTGCCGGCGATCGCGGGCGAGTTTTGGCGGGCGCTCCGCCCAGGCGGCTCGGCGCTCATCGCCTTCCACGCCGGCAGCGGTCACCGCACTATTGACCGGGCGTACGGGCACGACGTCCAGCTCCGTGCGGAACTGCACGCCCCCGACGACGTGGCGCTCCGGTTTACCGAGCAGGGCTTCATGATGCGCGCCCAGCTGGTGCGTTCGCCGAGAACCATGGAGAAACATCCGCAGGCCGCCATCCTCGTCGGCAAACCGTTAGGCCCCTCTTAGGGGACGTTGGCGTCTCCGCTGGCTGTAACCGCCGATGAGCTGCTCTTCTCGGGCGTAGTCGAGGTAGGGCTCGAAAGTCAGATCATCTGTTCCCGGCACGGCGCCGGCCGCTGCCGCCTTCACCAGCCAGTCCACCTGATGCGGGATGGTCTGAGCGTATGTCCCGACAGGTTCGTAGCCGAGGTCTAGGGAGGCCTCGGTGCTAAGCACCAACGGGGGTCGAAAATCCCACGGGTGGTCGCCCAGGCCCGCGGGGGCGGTGTCATCCAGCAGCACCTCTTCCCATTGGTGGCCGAGGTACCGGGCGATTGTTGCCGCGATCTGCCGGGCGTTCGGCGCATCCGGATCAGCGCTGTTGAGGATCCGTGCCCCGGGCGCGGCAGCAACCCGTTCCACCAGGGCTGCCGTGTTCACCGCCGCCGTCGTGTGGTCCGCGCCCTGCCCCGCATGCGCCAGGAACACGGCCGGGCGCCGGTCGAGCACCCGTTTGACGAACATCCATTCCCGGGGCCTAGCCGCGCCCGCCCCGTGTACCTTCGAGGCCCGGATCACCGTCACCGGATGACCGCTGTCCAGGAGGGCGTTCTCAGCGGCCACCTTGTTCGCGCCGTAGCCTTCCCGGGAGGTGTAGTCCCCGGCTGCCGGCCGCATGGTCGGATTGCACTCGAGGATGGGCGCATCAAAACGGGGCGGAACATCGGAATTTACGTGGTTGCCGGCCGGGTCAACGTACACGGCCTTGCTTGAGAGCATAACGGCCGAAGTCACGGCGAACAGGTGTGGCATCAGTTGCCGGGCGTCGGCCTCCGTGTAGCACACGGCGTCGACGAGCAGATCTGCACCAACCCCGACCACACCCGCGAGGGCTGCATCGTCACGACGGTCGGCAGCGATAAATCGCGCCCCGGCAGCGGCCAGGTCAGCCGGCATCTTCGACCGGTCCCGGCCCGTCACGTCCACGGCCCAGCCGGCACTCGTTAGCCGCCAAGCAATGGCGCGGCCGAGGACACCAGTACCGCCAAGGATCACCGCACGTTTCATCGCTCGACTCTAACGGACGGGAACTTTGGGCTGAAGTGATGCCCAACCGACATCGGGTACCTTCCCTGAAACTCACGTCGTGGGTTCCCGGCTCTATTCCGTCCGCGAGATGTCGGCAACCACCTGCTCGATTTGGTACCTCGAAACCCGGGCCAGCGGCGGGTTGGTGTGGACATAGTAGGGATAGGCGATGATGCCAATCGACAAGGCCCAGGCGCGGCCGCGTTCCCACGTCGCCTGGTCAACGCCGACGGCGTCGCGAAATGCGGCGCGGCCCTCGTCCTCGAGCAGGTTCCAGGCGACGATGAGGTCGACTGCCGGATCGCCAATGGCGAGGCCTCCCCAGTCGAGAACCCCGGCGAGCCGCGCGTGGGCCGTCAGAAGGTTTCCGGGTTGCAGGTCCGTATGAATCCAGACCGGCTTCCCCTCCCCCTCGCTCACTTGCCGGGCCTTGTCCCACGCCGCTGCCAGGAGCCGGACGTCCAGGAGGCCCTCGCAGCTGGCGATCGCGGAACGGGTCGGCGCGTCCCTGGCAGCGAGCGGGCCGCCCCGGTAGGACCGCAGCGGCCCGGCGGGCGCCTCGTTCCCGACGTCGGCAGCATGCAGCGCGCGGGTGAAGTCTGCAAGATCTATGGCGAATTCGGTTCCATAGGCGTGGCCCGGGGAAGGGTTCTCGCCTGCCAGCCAGCCAGACACCGTCCACGGCCACGCATAGCCCCGGCCGGGTGCGCCCTGGGCAAGCGGAATTGGTACCGGGGCGGGCAATTGGGGAGCGAGCATGCGCGGGTATTTCCACTCCTTGGAGAGCGAGGGAACCGCGGCGACCGTGCGGGGAAGTCGAACGACGAGCCGGTCACCAAGGGTGAGCATGACGTTGTCCGTCCCGCTTGATGCCACCGGCTCCAGCGGCAGCCCGGCCCACGCCGGAAACTGATCCGCGACCATGAGACTGACCTGGCTGGTGTCGATGTCAGGCTCCGCGTCGTGCAGCTTGGTGATCAACATATGTTCAACCTAATCGACTCTGGACGCGCCCTCGAAGGCGCCCTTCGGACCTTCGGTGGGATGCAGACGCACCGCCAAAGTAGGGTACTTCCATGTTCATCCTTCGCGAAGGGCGCCCGGACGATGTGCCCGGCCTTGCGACGCTAAGGGCCACTTGGGCGGCGGAACAGGACCCCGCGCTCATGGACGATCCGGCCTTCGACGCCGTCTTTAGAGAGTGGATGGATGCCAGTCCTCGACGGTTCTTTGTGGCCGACTACGGTGGCGAACTGGTCGGGATGCTCAACCTGATGATTTTCGAGCGGATGCCCAAACCAGGGACGGAATCGTCCCGGTGGGTCTATCTGGGCAACGCCTACGTGCTTCCGGAGTTCCGGAACGCCGGAATCGGCGGCCGACTCGTCGACGCATCGATCCAGTTCTCGCAAAGCATCAATGCCGTACGGATGGTGCTATCCCCCTCCGCCGAATCGCGCGACTTTTACGCACGGCTTGGTTTCGAGCCGGCCGCGGAATTGAACATTCTCAAGTTTTAACGGCTCTTCACAGTTGAGGGTGTAATCGCTGGCTGGATGTTGGCTGGCGCGTCGGTCCCGGGGCAGCGATGCGCAACCGCAGCCGGAGGCCCGATCTTGTGTCACCGTTCGCAGTGGGCTTCTTCGCGTACCCGCTCAGATCGTTCAACGGCGCACCCGATAGCGCAGGTGAAGCACCCGGTTGCCCTCAATCACCACGTCGGGGTCCTCCAACAGATGCTGTGCGTCGACCGACCCGAAGTAGCGCTTGCCGGACCCGAACACGACGGGTACGACGTCCATGCGCACCTCGTCGACCAGGCCCGCGGCAAGCACCTGGCCACCGACGTCGCCGGCGGCGACCTCGACGATGCGGTCACCCGCAAGCTCCTGCGCCCTGGCCACGGCTGCCTCGACGCCGTCGACGAAGTGAAACGGCGCCTCGGGGTCCCAGCCCTCGGGCTCCGGCCGGTGCGTCACGACGACCACGTGGTCGACCCCGCCCGGAGGCTTCCCGCCCCAGCCGTCCGTCATGTCGAAGACGTGGCGGCCGACGACAGTCGCCCCGATCTGGTCCCAGTACGGCCGGGTGTAGTCGTAGGACGTTTGTGACACCTTCAACTCGCCGCTCTCGTCCAACGGCACGTCACCGCTGAGCAACCAGTCGAACAGCGGTCCGGGCTGGTCGTTCTCGTCCGCGATGAAGCCGTCTACTGACACCGAGCTGTACATGACCACCTTGCCCACGGGGCTCTCCTTTGCTCTGGGGTGGCCCCCACATTAGCAAGTCGTGAGTTGTCGCTCTTGTAAGAAATCAATCGGCCGGCAGCGGCCAGCCGTCCAGCGCGTAGCCGGGATGTTCGCGCAGGAACCGCCGTCTGACTTCGACGTACCGGGTCGGCGTGAGCCCGGTGAAGGCCCGGACCTCGTGGCCGAAGTGGGCCTGGTCGAAGTAGCCTGCGCCACCGGCGAGGTCACCCCAGTCGATCGGTCCGGAGGGGTTGATCGAGAACACGGTGGCGGCGAAGCGGTAGGTGCGGGCCAGCCGCTTCGGCGTGACGCCGATGAGCTCCTTGAGCCGCTGTGCCAGATGAGTGCTGATGACACCGGCTGCCACGCTCAGGTTGCCGATCTCCTCGACTCCGACAAAGCGATCGTCGACGCCGTGGAGCGCATCGCCGCCGAACGGGGCATCGCCATGGCAACCGTCGCGCTGGCCTGGGTGTTGAAGAACGCCGTCGTCGATACCCCGATCATCGGGGCGACGAAGGAGAAGCACCTCGCAAATGCGGCCGCAGCCCTCGAGGTGACGCTCAGCGAGGAGGAAGTATCCGCACTGGAGGCTTCCTACACGCCGCGCGAACCGACGTTCTTCTAATCCGATAACGATCAGCACCGCGTCCCGCCGTCGAACCAAACAAGTTCGGCGGCGGGATTGCCGCACTCAGCCCACCACGGCGCATTGCTATGGAACGAGTCTGACCTCGACACCTGGCTCGGCCTTGTATCCGCCGCGATGCGCGGACCCTACGGAGAGGTGCTGCGCACCTCGACCGCGATCAGTGCGACCGAACCCCCGCACGGCGCGTAACTCGCAGAGGCATTCGGCCGCCCCGCGCGGTTCTACGATCTGGCATCTTGGGATGAGCGCGCAGGCAGAGAGTTAGGGCACTTTCTTGTAGAGGACAGAAACGCGAGGCGCTCGTGCGATCGACATGGGCCGCGTTGCTGCGGCCGTTCTGAGAGGATCAGTTGATGAGTAGGTATCGGAAGATTGTCTGCCTGGGTAGCTCGTTCGCGGCTGGTCCTGGGATCGAGCCTGTCGAAGACGCGAACGCGATGCGCTCGTCCCGCAACTATGCCCACCTGTTGGCACATCGCCTCGGCGCGGACCTGGTTGACCTGTCCGTCTCCGGCGCGACGACTGCCACCATCCTCGACACACCACAGCTGACCATGGCCGGAGTCGAGTTCCCGCCGCAGATCGACGGGGTACAAGCCGACACCGACCTCGTCACCGTGACCGCCGGCGGAAACGACCTTCAGTTCGCAGGATCCATGCTCTACGCCGCTTGGTCACGATTCCAGCCGGACAGCCCGATGGTCACCATGCTTTCCCAGGGCTTCTCAAACGACATTCCCGAGCCGACCGAACAGAGCATTGACGCGGTAGCGCACGGACTCGTCAAGATCGTGAATGAAGTCCGTGCCCGTGCAAATCATGCTCGCGTTGTCCTGGTGGACTACCTGACCGTGATTGACGGTCAGGACCAGCCCGGGCGTTGGCCTTTCTCCCCCGCCGAGACGGCACTCTTCTTGCGCATTCAGGAAGCCCTGGTCCGCGGCTACGAAATCGCAGCCGAGCGATCCGGCGCCGAGTTGCTGCAAGCCTCGGAGCTGAGCGTGGACCACGGCCTCGGATCGGCAGAGCCCTGGATATTCGGCTTCCAGCCCTCGTTCGAGAAGACCGGCTCCTCGTTTCACCCCAACGGCGCGGGAATGTCAGCGATCGCCGACGCCCTGGCGCAACGCTTAGCCCATGAAACGTCTTCCTAGGGTTGAGTCCGCCATGAGCCGAGTGTTGCGCATCTGCGATGGACAGGCCAATGCACTGATACGCCTGGTGCTGCGACCCCTCGCCAGAACTCTGACAGACCCACAGGCCAATCAGATCCGAGACGACGTTTACCTGGCCCTACACGAGGGGCCAGTCAAGGAGCTCATCGCGGGATTGTGACTGCTGTGCCCGTACACCATCGGGCTGCTGGCACAGCAGGCCTGAGCAAACCGCCGGACCACGTCCGCCCGAGGGCCACCCGCGGGACCCAATTAGGTATCAACTTTGTATCGGCCTCATATCGTTCCCGTTGCATTTCCGGCGCCGTGGCCCAAACCTGGCTGCCGCGCCGCGCCCGTGTGCCATGCTGGAATCCGGTTGTTCCGGGATCGCCGGCCGGTCTCCGGCCGATGAGGGATGGGGCTGCCACCAGGAGTCTACGACTGCTGCAAACAGATCATCGCCGCGGAAAGCGGGACGTAACACGAAGGGACAGCGGCATCAGGAAGCGTGGAGTTCAGCAGCCATCGGTGGGGCGCGTCCGCCGCGTCGCGCTGGCGCTGGCGCTGCCTGCCGCCCTCCTCCTGTCCGGCTGCGTAGCGACGCCGCAGAGCGGCATTACGAACTCCAGCAGCCCGTCAGAGCTCATTCCCATCCCGGCGTCGGGCGTCCCGACCACGAGCGCTCCGCTCGAGACGGCCCAGACGTCGAACAAGGCTCCGGTGTATTGGATCGGCCGGGGCAATGACAACGCGTTTCTCTACCGCGAGTTCCGTGACGTTCCGGATCAGGACAATCCCGTCACCCGCGCCCTGCGGGTAATGATGTCGCAGAAGCCGCTGGACCCGGATTTCTTCACGCCCTGGCAAAACCCGAAGAAGCTGGCGACGTCGATTTCCGGCAAGAACGTCATCACGGTGGATGTCTCCGCTGATGCCTTCAACAGCAACGTGGATGCAGCCATGGCCGAGCGCGCCATCCAGCAGCTCGTCTACACGGCGACAGCTGCCGCGGCCAGCGCCGGCCTCATCGATGCCGGACAGCAGGTCCAGGTGGTTGTGCTGGTTGACGGTCACACGGACTACGTCGCCTTCAACCATGTCCGGTTGGGCGAACCGACATCCCGCAGCGCCGGGATGGTGGCACCGGTGTGGATCATCGATCCGCAGGAAGGTACGTCTGTGGCCGACGGTTCGGTCAAAATCAGTGGCCGCAGCACCGTCCAGGGCGGGAAACTGCGCTGGGCGATCCTCAAGGTAGACGGCGACGGCGACAACGCCAAGACCGCGTATCTCAACGGCAACGCCACGGCCTCGGCCGACTCCGCCCATTCAGGGTTGTTCACCTTGTCCGCGAACCTCGGCCCGGGCACTTACGAGGTCCGGGTGTCCCAGGTGGACCCGTCCGACAGCGCCAAGGAAGTATTCCAGGACACCCGCGGCTTCACGGTCAAATAGGCTTCCCGGTCAAATAGGCTCCGCAGTCAAATAGCCGTCACGGTCGAATAACCGTCATGTCACTGGCGACGACGGCTGCCGCCGGTCACCAGCGGCCGAGGATGTCGCTGGCCAGCACGGTAGCGGCGGGCCCCGCAGTGGACGAGCGCAGCACGTGGTGCCCCAGGAGGGCAGTGACTGCCCCCGCGTCGCACAGCCGGGTCACTTCCCGCGGGCTGATGCCGCCTTCGGGACCCACGATCAGCAGCACTTCACGGGATCCGGCGTCACCGGGCTGCGCGGATTCCAGCCAGGTTTCCAGGACGAGCCGCAGCGGGCGGACGGCGTCTTCGTGCAGGATGACCGCGAGGTCCGCGGCCGCCACGGCCGCTTGCAGCCCGGCGCCGTCGACTGCCGCCCGGACCTCCGGGATCCAGGCCCGGCGCGCCTGCTTGGCAGCTGCCGTCACCACAGACTGCCACTTGGCGTGCGCCTTCGCGGCCCGTTCCGCCTTCCACCGCACAATGGACCGTTCCGCCTGCCAGGGAATGACAGCGTCGATGCCCAGCTCGGTGGCCGTCTCGGCTGCCAGTTCGTCGCGGTCGCCCTTGGCGAGGGCTTGGACCAGGACCAGCCGGGTCCCGGGCCGAGGCTCGGCAGCAACGTCGAGGCACTCGACGGTCAGTTCCCCGGGCAGGGCGGCGGTCACCGTGCCGGTCAGCCGCTTGCCGGCGCCGTCGGCGATGTCCACGGCCTCGCCGACCGCGATCCGCTTGACGGTGACGGCGTGGCGGGCCTCGGCGCCCTCCAGGACGAAGGCGGAGCCGGGGACCTGCTGGTCCAGGGTGCCTGGGGCGGTGAAGAAGACCGGGTTACTCACCGCTACAGGTTACCGAACCGGTCCCGGAGCTTAGCGAAGACACCGCCGCTGGCCGCGAGCTTTCCGGCCGTGAAGTGCTCGCCGCGCAGCTTGGCCAGTTGGCGGAGCAGGTCCTCCTGGGCGGCATCGAGCTTGCCCGGCGTTTCAACCTGCAGGTGCACCTTCAGATCACCGCGCCCGTGCCCGCGCAGATGGGTGACACCGAGGCCGCGCAGGGTGATGATCTCGCCCGACTGGGTGCCGGCCCTGACGTCGATCTCCTGCTGCCCGTCGAAGGTGTCGAGGGAAATTTCGGTGCCGAGCGCGGCGGCCGTCATGGGGATGTTGAGGCTCGCGTGCAGATCGTCGCCGTCGCGGACGTACGTGGCGTCGTTGTTGACCCGGATTTCCACGTACAGGTCCCCGGCCGGTCCGCCGGCGGGTCCCGCCTCGCCCTGGCCGGACAACTGGATGCGGGTGCCGGTGGCAACGCCGGCCGGTACCTTGACGGTCAGCGAGCGGCGGCTGCGGATCCGGCCCTGGCCGCTGCACTCGTTGCAGGGGTCCTTGATGACGGTGCCGAAGCCCTCGCAGGATCCGCAGGGGGCCGAGGTCATGACCTGGCCCAGGATGGAGCGCACAGCGCGCTGGACCTGGCCGCTGCCGCCACAGATGTCGCAGCGCACCGGGTGGGTGCCCTCGCGGCAGCAGGAGCCCTCGCACGTCGGGCAGACCACAGCCGTGTCGACCTCCAGCTTCTTGTTCACGCCGAACACCGCGTCGCGGAGGTCAATCCGCACGCTGATCAGCGCGTCCTGGCCGCGGCGGACACGGGACGCGGGGCCGCCCTGGCCGCCGCCTGCCCCGAAGAACGTCTCGAAAATGTCCTGGAAGGCGAAGCCCTGGCCCGAGTAGCTGCCGCCGCCGAAGCCGTTGTCGGTGCCGTTCTCGTTGCCCGTGGTGTCATAGACCCGGCGCTTCTGCGGATCGGAGAGGACCTCGTAGGCGTGCGTGACGGCCTTGAACCGGTCTGAGGCGTCTTCTCCCGGGTTCACGTCCGGGTGCAGGGTCCGGGCCAGTTTCCGGTAAGCCTTCTTGATCTCCTCCCCCGTTGCGTCGCGGGAGACTCCAAGAACGTCATAGTGGCTGCTCAAAGTGTGTATCTCTTCCTTGTTGTACTGCCTGTGGGGCAAGAAGTCGCGTTAGGTCCCGGCCTGTCAAGGCCCCAGGATCCTCGAAAGGTAACGGGCCACCGCGCGGACGGCGGCCATGGTGGTGGGATAGTCCATCCGGGTGGGTCCCAGGACGCCGACCTTGGCCGTGGCGTCCGGCCCATAGGCGGTGGCCACGACTGAGGCCTCGGCGAGGCCGTCGTAGGGGTTTTCCCGGCCGATGCTCACGGTCACGCCGCGCGGGTCTTCGGCCATTTCGCTGAGCAGGCGGAGCATGACCACCTGTTCCTCGAGCGCCTCCAGCACGGGGCCGATGCTAAGCGGGAAGTCCACATTGGAGCGTGCCAGATTCGCCGTGCCGGCCATAACCATGCGCTCTTCGCGGCTGCTCGTGGCCAGGGCTTCCAGGCCGCGGGCCAGCGCCTGCGCCGCGCCACGGCGCGCCGGCGCGCCGGCGGCGACGACGGCGGGCAGCAGCTGGGGCAGCAGGCTCAGCGGGGTTCCGGACAGGCTCGACAGGAAACGGGTACGCAGCTCCGCCAGGGCGTCGTCGGGTATATCCTGCCCGACGTCGATGACGCGCTGCTCCACTTTGCCGGTGTCCGCGATGAGGACGATCAGCACCTTCCGGGGGGCCAGCAGCACGAACTCTATGTGCCGCACCCGGGCGCGGCTGAGCAGCGGATACTGCACGACGGCGACCTGGTTGGTCAGGTGCGAGAGGAGCCTCACGGTCCGGTCAAGGATGTCGTCGAGGTCCTCGGATCCTTCCAGCAGGGCCTGGATGGCCCGGCGCTCGGCGGGGGACAACGGCTTCACCGCTGAGATCTGGTCGACGAAGAGCCGGTAGCCCTTGTCAGTGGGGATCCGGCCCGCACTCGTATGCGGTGCCGTGATCAGACCCTCGTCTTCCAGCGCCGCCATGTCATTTCGGATCGTGGCACTGGAGACGCCGAGATGGTGCCGCTCGACGAGCGCTTTGGAACCAACGGGCTCACGCGAATGGACGTAGTCCTCCACGATGGCGCGCAGCACTTCGAGTTTGCGCGGTTCGCTCACGCTCCACCTCCAATCGACTGTCCCGCAGCCGGTGCCGCCCCGCCTTGTCCGGTTCACGTCCACCCGTGGTGCACGGACGGCCCGAAACAGGACAAGGGTTAGCACTCGACATGCCTAAGTGCTAACCAGTCTAATATGAGTCGCCGCGTTGTTAGCATTGGATTCGCTCCAGGCGTGGCCCACGGGAACGCGATTCCTGTCACGCCGGCGCCGGGACCGTGGCAGCCGCCGCCGTTGCGCGCCGTCGCGGTCCGGGTTCCGGCCCCGGAGAGTTCCACCGACCGCCGTACATTCCGAGTGCAAAGTAAGCGTGTAGAGATGTCGTACCAGAACTGGGGACCCCAGGACCTGTCCGCCCCCGCCAAGACCCAGTTGCCGGAAGTCCCGGTGGAACGCGGGATGGTCCTCGAGGAGGTCCAGTCCGGGTGGGTGGGTGCCGTGACCCGAGTGGAGAAGTCCGGCGGCATGCACGTCGTGGCGCTGGAGGACCGGCGGGGCAAGTCGCGGTCCTTCCGCCTCGGCTTTGGCTTCCTTTTGGAGGGCCAGCCCATCCGACTGATGCCTCCGGCCCCAAAGAAGGCGGCACCGGCCGCCGGTGCCGGCCGCACGGCGTCCGGCTCGGTCCGGGTGGCGGGGCAGCGCGCACAGGTGGCCAAAGCCAGCCGCATCTGGGTTGAAGGCAAGCACGACGCCGAGCTGGTGGAGAAGGTCTGGGGCGATGACCTCCGGGTGGAGGGCATCGTCGTCGAACCCCTGCACGGCATTGACGACCTCGCGGCCGCCGTGGCGGAGTTCGGACCGGGCCCGGGCCGGCGCCTCGGCGTGCTCGTAGACCACCTGGTGGCCGACTCCAAGGAGTCGCGGATCGCCGACGCCGTCATGGCCTCACCGGGCGCCGCCGGCAACGTCCTGATCGTGGGCCACCCGTACGTGGACGTGTGGCAGGCCATCCGGCCCGCGGTCCTGGGGATTGAGCAGTGGCCCGTGATCCCCCGCGGCGTGGACTGGAAGACCGGCATCCTGATGGCCTTCGGGTGGCCCCACTCCACGAAGGAGGACGTCGGCCTCGGCTGGCAGAAACTCCTGGGGGCTGTCCGCAGCTACGCGGATCTGGAGGCGTCCCTGCTTGGCCGCGTGGAAGAGGTCATTGACTTCCTCACCGTGCCCTAGCCCGCCGCGGCCGCCCCGTGATCTCCATTTCCGGGCCCGAGCAAGTATTCTTGTATCTGCGGCCGCCCTCCCAGTGCGGTCCCGGCTATTCCAGGCATCACCCAGGCAGCAACGCATCATCGCAATCTGAAGGGCTACACCGTGGCAGATAACGCACGCGAACACACGGGCAACCAGGCCGGCCATGGTCAGGCCCCGTACCATGGCGTTCCGGCAAACGCGCTGCCGCTGACGGCCGGCGAGGACCGGCAGTGGGCCACGCTGGCGCACTTTGGCGGCATCCTGGGTTGCGTACCGTCGCTGCTGATCTACCTCATCTTCAAGGACCGCGGCCCGTTCACGGCGCAGGAATCCAAGGAAGCCCTCAATTTCACGCTGCCGCCGACCATCGCCGCAGTGCTCTGCAATCTGCTGGTCTTCATTCCCGTGGTGGGCAACCTCTTCGCCGTGCTCGCCACGGTGATCTGGATCGCCGTGACGTGCTTCTCGGTGGCGGCAGGCATCCACGTCAACCGCGGCCAGCCGCACCGCTACGAGTTCAACCTGCGCTGGATCAAATAGCCCCGCCCGGACCCAAGAAAGAGAGCCGGCCGCCGCCCGTAAGGGCAGCGGCCGGCTCTCTCGTTTGTGCGGCAGGCTGTTGGTGGCCGCTGTGTGGCCGGCGGCCTAGTCCGGCAGGATCCTGCGGACCACGGCGTCGGCCAGCAGCCGGCCTTTGAGCGTGAGGATGAGCCGGCCCTTGAAAGCGGCCGCGGGGTCCACCAGGCCGTCGGCAATCAGCCCCGCGATGGCGTGCCTGCCGGTGTCCCCCAGGCCGCCGAGGCTCGGGATGTCGAGTCCGGAGTTGAGCCGGGCCTCGAGCATGACCCGTTCCACGTTCCGGGTTTCGGTGTCCAGCGTTTCGCGTCCGGCGGCGGGTGAGACGCCGGCGCCGAGGCGGTTGGCGTAGGCGGTGGGGTGCTTGACGTTCCACCAGCGGACGCCGCCGACGTGGGAGTGAGCCCCGGGCCCGATGCCCCACCAGTCGTCCCCCCGCCAGTAGGCGAGGTTGTGCCGGCAGGCCTGTTCCGGGGTGCGGGACCAGTTGCTGACCTCGTACCAGGCGAGCCCGGCCGCGGAAATCAGTTCGTCGGCGAGTTCGTATTTGGCGGCGTGGTCGTCGTCGTCGATTTCCGGCACTTCGCCGCGGCGGATCTGCGCCGCAAGCTTCGTGCCGTCTTCAACAATCAGGGCATAGGCGCTGATGTGGTCTGGGGCGTAGGACAATGCCGTCTCGAGCGAGTAGCGCCAGTCCTCCAGCGACTCCCCCGGCGTCCCGTAGATGAGGTCCAGGCTGACCGCGAGCCCGGCATCGCGCGCCCACTGCACCACCTCCGGCACCCGGCTGGGCGTGTGGGTGCGGTCCAGGACCTTCAGGACGTGCGGCACGGCCGACTGCATGCCGAACGAGACGCGGGTGAACCCGGCGTCGGCGAGCAGCTGCAAGGATGCGGGGGTGACGGAATCGGGGTTCGCCTCGGTGGTCACCTCGGCGCCGGGCTGCAGGCCCCAGGCGCCGATCGCGGCCGTGAGTATGCGCGCCAGGTCCTCCGCCGGCAGCAGCGTGGGTGTGCCGCCGCCGAAGAAGACCGTGCTGAGGGGACGGCCGGGCAGGCCGGATTCCTTCAGAGCTCCGGCGGCGAATTCCACTTCCGCGATCGCGGTGGCGGCGTAGGCGTCCTGGGAGGCCCCGCCGCCCAGCTCGGTGGCGGTATAGGTGTTGAAGTCGCAGTACCCGCAGCGGACCGCGCAGAACGGGATGTGCACATACAGCCCGAACGCGCGCTGCCCGGCGCCCTGGCGCGCCTGGGCAGGGAGGAGCCCGTCCGGCGGCGCCGGGTCGCCGAGTGGAAGGACGCTAGGCACGGGCCCGGCCTGCCGATACTGCAGCAACCGTCATTACCTGCACCGTTACTTCTTGGCCTTGTCCTTGGACTCGTCCGTTGTCAGCGCTGCGATGAACGCCTCCTGCGGCACCTCGACGCGGCCCACCATCTTCATGCGCTTCTTGCCTTCCTTCTGCTTCTCCAGCAGCTTGCGCTTTCGGGTGATGTCACCGCCGTAGCACTTGGCAAGGACGTCCTTGCGGATGGCGCGGATGCTTTCGCGGGCGATGATCCTGGAGCCGATGGCGGCCTGGATGGGCACCTCGAACTGCTGGCGCGGGATGAGTTCGCGCAGCTTGCCGGTCATCATCACGCCGTAGGCGTAGGCCTTGTCACGGTGGGTGATGGCGGAGAAGGCGTCAACCTGCTCGCCCTGGAGCATGATGTCCACCTTGACGAGGTCGGCCACCTGCTCGCCGTCGGCCTTCCAGTCCAGCGACCCGTAGCCGCGGGTCTTTGACTTGAGGATGTCGAAGAAATCGAAGACGATTTCGGCCAGCGGCAGGCGGTAACGGATTTCCACCCGGTCCTCGGAGAGGTAGTCCATGCCGCCCATGACGCCGCGCCGGCTCTGGCACAGCTCCATGATCGCGCCGACGAACTCGTTCGGCGCAAGGATGGTGGCGGACACCATCGGCTCGCGGACTTCGGCGATCTTTCCGGTGGGGTATTCGCTGGGGTTCGTGACGTGGACGATTCTCTTGTCCTCCAGCGTCACCTCGTATTCCACGTTGGGGGCGGTGGAAATGAGGTCCAGGTTGTATTCGCGTTCGAGCCGCTCGCGGGTGATTTCCAGGTGCAGCAGGCCCAGGAATCCCACCCGGAAGCCGAATCCCAGCGCCGCGGAGGTTTCGGGCTCGTACACCAGCGCGGCGTCGTTGAGCATCAGCTTCTCCAGCGCATCGCGGAGTACCGGATAGTCCGTGCCATCCAGCGGATACAGGCCGGAGAAGACCATCGGCTTGGCGTCCGCATAGCCGGGGAGGGACTCGGTGGCCGGCTTGGCCAGGTTGGTGACGGTGTCGCCCACCTTGGACAGGCGGACGTCCTTCACGCCGGTGATGAGGTAGCCCACCTCGCCGACGCCGAGGCCCTTGGAGGGCGTGGGTTCCGGGGAACTTACACCGATCTCAAGGAGTTCGTGCGTGGCACGGGTGGACATCATCTGGATGCGTTCACGCGGGTGCAGCATGCCGTCGACCACGCGGACGTAGGTGACCACGCCGCGGTAGGTGTCGTAGACCGAGTCGAAGATCATGGCCCGGGCGGGGGCGTTCGGGTCACCCACCGGGGCCGGCAGGTCGCGGACGATCTTGTCCAGCAGGACCTCGACGCCCATGCCGGTCTTGCCGGAGACTCGGAGCACGTCGTCGGGGTCGCCGCCGATCAGGTTGGCGAGTTCCGCCGCGTACTTCTCGGGCTGTGCTGCCGGGAGGTCGATCTTGTTCAGGACCGGGATGATCGTGAGGTTGTTTTCCATCGCCAGGTACAGGTTGGCGAGGGTCTGGGCCTCGATGCCCTGGGCCGCGTCCACCAGCAGGATCGCACCTTCGCAGGCCGCGAGCGAACGGGAGACCTCGTAAGTGAAGTCGACGTGCCCGGGGGTGTCGATCATGTTCAGCGCGTAGCTGGTGCCGTCGAGTTCCCAGGGCATGCGGACGGCCTGGGATTTGATGGTGATGCCGCGTTCGCGCTCAATGTCCATGCGGTCCAGGTACTGGGCCTTCATGTCACGGGACTGGACAACACCGGTGAACTGGAGCATCCGGTCGGCCAGTGTGGATTTGCCGTGGTCAATGTGCGCAATGATGCAGAAGTTCCGGATGATGGCCGGATCTGTTGCGGCGGGCACCGGGGCGGTGCGGGCCATGGGAGACACGCAGGGTCCTTACTGTTGGCATTACTGTTGGCTTTTCCACGGATCGGTGCGGATGCTCGTATGCCATCCCGCGACGTGGCGCATTTCTGTCCCTATAGTCTCCCACGTCCGGGCCGGTGGCAGTGCATCCCTGCGTTGCGTTGCGCACTCGGCCTGATCCGATGGATTCTCAGCGCGATTCCTCCGCGGCCCTGCCCTCGGATCTTCGCGGTTCTGCCTGCGGTTCTGTTCGCGGTTCTGGTCGCGGTTCTTTTCGCGCAGCGTGATCACGGGAACCGCCACCGCCAGGCCGCCCCCGGGCCGCGCTCTCCCCCGCTCCCCTCGGGACGTTGCCGGTATGGTTTCCCCATGGCTTGGAACTTACGATCGATCAGCAACGCGGTCCGCGACGCCCTGCGCTTCCTGGACAAATTCGGCGGCTCCGCACCGGGCCCCACCCGCGGGCCGGCGGCAAAACCTGCTGGGAAGCCTGCAGCGAAGCGGCGGCCGGGCCAGGCACGGCCCGGCGCCCCGACCCGTGCCGCGGGCGGCACCGCGGCCGTCGGGCTGACCGGGACATATCCCGGCGACTTCCGGGGGCGGGCCGCCGTCCGCTATGCCCCTGCACCCAATGGCCTGCCCGAGCCCGGCGAAATCGTCTGGACCTGGGTGCCTTATGAAGAGGACTATTCCCAGGGCAAGGACCGTCCGGTGCTGCTGGTGGGCACCAGCGGCCGGTATTTGCTGGGCCTGATGCTGACCAGCAAGGACCACGACGGAGACTCCCGCCGGTCGGATGACTACGTGGACATCGGCACGGGCCCTTGGGACCGCCAGTGGCGGCCCAGTGAAGCGAAGCTGGACCGGGTCCTGCAGATCAACGCGAAGGACATCCGGCGCGAAGGAGCGATCCTGGACGTAGGCCGCTTCAACCTCATCGCAGAGGCCCTGCGGGAGCGCCGCGGCTGGAACTGACCTGCCTGGGCCCGGGTGCGGCGGCGAATCGCCACCCGCACTCGTGCCGGCACGTTCATCTCTGCTATTATTGACAGCTGTGTGTCCGTGCAGGTCGACGGCCACAGATGGTTGGTCGCCATAGGTATCCCCACGCCGCTCAGTCAATGGCCAATCTGAAAGCCCTCTAGACCATTTTCCGCATTGAAAAAGAGAGTTCACACGTGGCTAATATCAAGTCCCAGAAGAAGCGCATCCTGACCAACGAAAAGGCTCGCCTGCGCAACAACGCAGTCAAGTCCGAGCTGAAGACGGCCATCCGCGCCGTCAACACCGCCGTTGAGTCCACCGACAAGGATGCTGCGGCTGTTGCACTGCTTTCTGCCAGCCGCAAGCTGGACAAGGCTGTCAGCAAGGGTGTTCTCCACAAGAACAACGCTGCAAACCGCAAGTCGGCCATCTCCAAGAAGGTCAACGCGCTCTAAGGTTTCCAGTTCACTCGAACTGATGATTGTGGCCGGCACCCCGTGGGTGCCGGCCACATCCAGTTAAAACAGGTTGCGTCATGAGCCGGGTCCGCGCCATTCCGGCACGCCGCCAACGGGCCATACCGAGTCCGCGCCGGACCCGCAGGCCCTGCCGGTTCGAACGCGGGTGTCAGGAACTCCGGACCGAGGTGGCAATCACCGTTACCGCGTGTTCCACGGCATAGACAGGATCCCGGGAGAGGCCCTTGACCTGGGCATCGGCCTCGGCGGTGACCTGAATGGAGCGGACCAGCCCCTCGGGCGTCCAGCGACGGACTTCCCGCTGGGCCTGTTCGACGAGCCAGGGCTGCATTCCCAGCTGCTTGGCGATCTGCGAGGACGATCCCTGCGCGCCGGCCACCTTGGCCAGGGAACGCAACTTCGACGCCAGGGCCGCCACGATCGGAACGGGGTCCGCGCCGGTGGCCAGGGCGTGGCGAAGTGTGGACAGGGCCAGCGGGCCGTTGCCCGCCATCGCGGCGTCGGCGACCTTGAAGGCTGTTGCCTCGACCCGGCCGCCGTAGTACTTGTCCACCATGGCCGCGTCCACGCCGGTAGTGGCGTCAGCGATCAGCTGGCTGCAGGCGGCGGCGAGTTCCGCGAGCTGTGCGCCGACCGCATTGACGAGGGCGTGCACGGCGTCGGGGTCGATCCGACGGGAGGCCGCCCGGAACTCGGCCGTGACGAAGGCGATTTTCTCGGCGTCTTTCTTGAGCGGCTGGCAGTCGACAACGGGCCAGCCCGCGGCCTTGACGGCGTCCAGCAGCTTCTTGCCGCGGACTCCCCCGCCGTGGCGGAGCACCAGGAAGGCGTCGGGTTCCGGCTGTGCCACATATTTCAGGGCATCGGCGAGAAAGGCATCGTTCATCGCCTCGAGCCCGTCGACCTCGATGAGCTTTTGTTCGCCGAACAGTGAAGGGCTGACGTTCATGGCCAGGGATCCGGCCGTGTAGCTGCCGGCATTGAGCCGGGTAATTTCGACGTCGGGCGCCACCTCGCGGACTTGCGCGCGGATACGGTCCATGGCCCGGGCGCCTATGTAGTCTTCCGGCCCGCCCACCAGGACGACGGCAGCCGGTGTCACGTCGCGCCAGGTGGCGGTGTTCGACGCCGAGGTCCTGGGCCGTTGGGTCTGGGCAGCAGCCACTCGTGATTCCTCCCGGAAGTTGGTTTGCGGACTCTAAGCGTCCCACGCCCGGACCGGTGCTCCAAGCCGCGGCTGAAGGGCCGTCGGGCGGCTGACCGTGCCGCCGCATGCGATCGTCCTTCGAGGATGGCGACCACCCGTGCGTGTGCTGCCAGGACGCCCCGCACAACCGCGGCCGGGTGCAGGGCAAGCCATGCCGCCGCCAGCACAGTCGCGGAAAAGATGCCCATGGTGACTGCGCCGAACGCCCCTTCCGGCCATGGCAGCGCGGCGCCCGGGAGTGCCGCGAAGAACCGGGCGACCCCGGCTACTGCGCCTGCGAAGGCGGCAGCTGCGGCCATGAGCAGCCCCGCTGCGGCAGGGACACCAGGCAGGAGCGCCACGGCGGCCGTGCCGAGGAGTGTAACTGGTGCCACGAGCGCCGCAGCGGCCACATTGGCGGGCAGGACGTAGGGGCCGAACTGCGGCTGCAACAGCACGATCACCGGAGCACAGAACAGCTGGGCGGACAGGGGTACGGCGACGCCGGCTGCCGCCCAGCGCGGCACCGAAGGTGGCAGCCAGTCCATGATGCGGTGTCCGGTGACCACAATTCCCAGCGTGGCCAGGACAGAGAGCAGGAATCCGAAGCTGGTCGCCAGGACCGGCTGCGCCAGCAGCAGGCCGATGACGGCAACGCAGAGCAGGCTGAGTCCGCGCCCGGCCCGGCCAAAGGCTACCGAGGCGAGGCCGATGCTGCCCATCAGCGCGGCCCGCAGCACGCTGGGATCCGGTCCCACCATGAGGACGAACAGCGCGAGTCCCGCGAGACTGGCCGCGGCGGCTGCCGTGCGCGGAAGTCGGAGCGTGCGGGCGGCGAGCAGCAGCGTCCCCAGGATCAGGCTGCAGTTTGCACCGCTGACGGCAGTCAAGTGCGTCATCCCGACGGTCTTCATGGCAGCTTCCAACTCGGCGTCCAGGGCGCTGGTGTCGCCGGTGACCATGCCGGGCAGCAGCCCGCCGGCGTCGCCCCCGAACCGTGCCGCCGCGGCGGTGAAGGCACGGCGGAGCTCCCCGGGACCCCGCTGCCAGGGTCCGGGTCCCCGCAACACCGTTGGCGCGGACGTCGCTGTTAGGAGTCCCGCTTCCGGCTCCCCTGGCGCGGCCGGCCGGAGCTTGCCCGTGGCGCGCAGGCGCTGGCCCGGAACGGCGTGTCCCCACGTGGCCCCACCCATGACGACGAGCCGTGCGTCTCCGGCAACCCGGTGGCCGCCGCAGGTCATCGCCGTCACCATCACGGGAACTGCCCAGCGGTCCTCCAGGCCGCCGGCCCCAGGAATTCTCAGCCGCCGCGGGGCGCCTGCAATTTCCAGTTCCGCGACGACGGCCGCGCGGGCGGCCACAGCTTCGGCGATTGCGCCGTCATGCCGCCGGGACGCCTCGACGGCGGCGTGCGCGCCCGCCGCGAGGGACAGCAACAGCGCCACTGCCACCGTGGCGCGAATGGTGCGCGGGGCCGCCGGCCCGGGGCTGGGGCCAGGCCCGGCGCGACCCCGCCCAACCTTGGCGCCCCGCCCCCTCGCACGGCCGGTCCCAGAACGACCAACATTGGCGCGACCAGCCAAGAAGAGCATGATTCCGGCCGCCGCCGCCAGCGCCCCGCAGAGACCGGCCAGTCCTGCAGGGGGCAACCAGTTGCCGGCAACGGCGGTCCCCCAGACGAGGAGTGCCGGGAGCACCAGCCGAAGGTCCGTCCGCCGTGTCCGTTCCGTCGGGCGCTGAGGCACGGCAGTGTCGCGTGCGGGTTTGCGCGATCCGCGGCTCGGGCCGCTGGCCACCGGCCCGTCGTGCTCCGCGTGCGCCGGGGAATGGAGGGCCGAGTCGACGTAGCGCTGCCACCGGCTCCGCGGGGACGCCGCGGCACCCAGCCGGCTGGTCCGATCCACATCAGGCTGTGCCACGTCAGATACCCACCAACGGGAGCAGGGCCTCGAGCAACTTCGGACCGATCCCGTCAACGGCGTCGAGCTCCTGCACGGTCTTGAACCGCCCGTGCTGCTGGCGCCAGTCCACGATCCGCTGCGCCAGCACCGGCCCGACGCGCGGGAGGGTCCCCAGTTCCTCGAGGCTGGCAGTGTTGAGGTTGACCTTCCCGCCACCGCTGACTGGTCCCGTGCCGCCCGTGGCGGAACCGGGCGCGGGTGAGCCGCCCGTGGGCGCATCCGGCTCATCGGGTTCGCCGCGGATCGGCACCAGGACCTTCTGGCCGTCCTCCAGCACGGCTGCCAGGTTGAGCCGGTCCGGATCTGCGAGAGCCGTGGCCCCGCCGGCGGCCGCAATCGCTTCGTGAAGCCGGCTTCCCGCCGGCAGCCGAACCACCCCGGGTCTGGCCACGGCACCGGCAACATGGACCTCGATGCTTTCCGGCCCCGCGCTGGGATCTTCTCCCGGAGGTGCGATGGTCTCGCCGGCCGCCGGACCGGGTTCTTCCATGGCCGCGGGGGCGGAGTCGCTGAGAGCCACCACCTGGGCGCCTCCGCTGGTGGCCTGCCACCAGAAGCAGCCGCCCAGCACCGCGGCGAGGACGCCCACCAGTGCCGCAGCCTTCACTCCAGTCCTGGACCGCAACCGCAAAGCTAGCGTCGGTCTTCCTGCCCGGCGGTGCCCGTTGGTTGCATCCGAATGGCTTGAAGGCTCTCCCGCGGCGCGCCGTCCAGCAGCGCGGACGGAATCAGCCGCCCGGGGCGGGACGGGGATTGCGGGCGCCGGAACCTCCATCTCCAGCAGCCCCGTCGAGTGGCCAAGTTCCCAGCTGGGATCCGGGGAGTCGCCCTGATACGCAGCATCTCCGGCATCCCGAGCATCTCCACGCGTCGCCGCCAGGCGTTCACGGGCAACCCTAACTCCGGTTACGGATTCAGCTCCCGGGTTGCGGCGTGACATGGAAACGACTCTAGGCAGCCCTCGCCCCTACTGACATCAGGTACCAGGCGTATGTGGAAATACCTGAGTAATACGCGTATTTCCGCGGCACCGGGCAAGTATTCCCTACGCTGGTGCCCGCCCGGGCCCGGTGGTAACGTCTGCATCCTCAATCGAGAAGACTTTTGCCGGCTGGGGGCAACCCTTATCGTCTGGATGTGACCATCAGGCGTCGAAAGCTGGTGTGCAATGAAGTGGTTGTTCGGGCCCGCGGCGGTCCTGGCGCTTGGTGGCACCATGCTGCCGGCCCCGCCTGTCGTGGCAGACACAACGCAAGCCACCTCAACCCAAGTCGTCAACTTTTCTCTGGAAGGCAGTTTCTGCCCCCAGCACGGCCTCTACGGCATAGCGCATGTTTCGGTCGACGGCACGGCGGGAATGACTGCCGACCAGAATTTCATCTGGACCACCCAAACAGCCGCCACATCCATTCATGCGGTTCCGTCGGCGGGCGCCGTCGCCAATGTCACGATTGTCTACCATTGCAACGTCCAGGTGCTCTGGTGGCTGGAGCCCGGCAGCGCCCACAGGGTGAAAGCGGCCGTTTGGGTCAACGGTTCGGGCCAGCAGCCCAGCTACACTATCGGGCCGAATCAGCCGCCGCCCGGGCCAACGCCCCCGCCCACGACCCCGCCTCCGACGGCCGTGCCGGCAGCCACCCAGCTGCCGACTCCGCCTCCAACGGCCGTGTCAACAACCGTGCCGACGACGCTGCCAACGACCGGGACGACGATCCCGGCAACGCTAGCGCCGAAGCCCGCGCCAACCACTCCGCCAACGACCATACCGACCGCCGTGCCGAAGCCGGCGCCAACCACCGTGCCGAAGCCCGCGCCAACGGCCCCGCCAACGACCGTGCCGGCTGCCCCACCGTCGGCCCCGCCGACGATCCCGCCAACGACCGTGCCGACCACCCCGCCAACCACCGTGCCAACGAACCCGCCAACGGCCCCGACGACGTCCGTGCCCCCGCCGACTGTCCCGCCAACGTCCGTGCCACCGACGACTTCCGGGCCAGCGGCATCGCCAACGTCCGCGCCGACGACCCCAACAACGCCCGCGACATCACCCGTACCTACCCCGTGAGACGCAGCTACAGTCTGTGGTTCACTGCTGATAGGTGATGTAGGCCTCGTACTGCACCCGCCATTTATCCGCGGCCTTGGGATCCGGCACGGTGGTGGTGAGGAATTGAACGCTGGTCACTTGGCCCTTGAGGTATTTCAGCCATTTGGTCACCTCTTCGGCAACGTCACGATCGAACTGGGCTACGTGGTGCACCTGCATTGCCATGGCGGCCTCCGGATTCGCTGGTTCGCTGGGTTCGGTGGGCTGACTTTACCGCCGGCGCCCGTTCACGGCCAGAGTCCAGCGTCCGCGCGGAAGGACCCGCCGCGCTAGGCCCCAGCTTCGCCCGCCGCGCCGACAGGCCCCGCTTCGCCGCCAGCCCCCGCTTCGCCGCCAGCCGGGCTAGCGGAGTCCCTGTGGGTGGCACCCGGGCCCGCTTCAGTAGGGGTGCTGCCCTCCCCCACGATCACCGCCAGCACACCGAGCCCCGCGTGGGCCGCCAGGACGGCCGGGAGTGCGCTGATCTGGGCCGGCGGACATGCCGGCAATGCCACTGCCAGGCGCCGGGCAAGGTCTTCTGCCTCGGCCTGGTTGCCGAAGTGGTGCACAGCCAGCCGCGCCTGCCCCGCAGGGCGGGTGGAGGCGTCCTCGGCCACGATTTCTTCCAGCCGCGCGATGGCCTTGGCCGCTGACCGGACCTTTTCCAGCGGGATGATCCGGCCGTCGTCGACCGCCAGAATGGGTTTGATGGAGAACATGGTCCCCCAGAGCGAGGCCGCAGCCCCGATCCGGCCACCGCGGCGCAACTGTTCCAGGCTCGGCACATAGAAGTACACTTTGGTGCGGTCCAGCCGGTCCTGCGCGAAAGCCAACACGTCGGCCGCGCTTCTGCCGTCGGCGGCCGCGACCACCGCGCCCTGCACGCCCATCCCCTGCGCCATTCCAACCGTCCGGGAGTCGAGGACCTCTACCGGTATGCCGACCCGTTGGGCTGCCAGGCGGGCGGCGTCGGCAGTCCCGGACAGCCCCGCTGAAATGTGAATTGAGACCACGGACTGGAAGCCACGCTCGCTGGCCTCCCGGTAGGCGTGTTCAAACTGCCCCGGTGACGGACGCGAGGTCTTGACGGGCTTGCCGCTGGCCAGGGCCACGGCGATTGTCTCCGCAATGTCGTCCTCACCTTCGCCGTAGATTTCGGCGCCGACCATTACGGGCATTGGGACTACGGTCAGCCCGCCGTCAGCAGCGAAAGCCCGGATCCAGTCCGCGGGCAGCGCGGCGGCAGAATCCGTGACCACGGCAACCTGCACGACGGCGGCGGGAGCCGCTTCGGGGACGCTGCCCCGGGAGCCCTGGCGAAGGCGAATAAGCCGCTCGCGCAGCCATGGCCAGCCTGACGGCTCGCGGTCTGGCACGAAGGACCTCCTGCTGTCGGGACGCATGGACTTTTTTCGCCGGCGAGGGCACCCGTGCCAGCCACGTTCCCTGCACTGGCCGCCGGGATCAGCCGGCGGCCAGTGACAGGCTGGTACGTCCGGCTAGGCCGGGACGATGTTGACCAGTTTAGGCGCCCGTACGATCACCGTGCGAAGGGCACGGCCGTCGAGGGCGCGCTGGACATTTTCCGATGCCAGCGCCAGTTCGCGCAGGTCCCCCTCGGAGATGTCCGGGGAAACCTCCAGGCGGTCCCGCACCTTGCCCTGCACCTGGACGACGGCGGTGACCGTGTCCTCCACGAGCAAGGCGTCGTCGTGCGTGGGCCAGCCGGCGTTGGCGACCGAGGCCGGGTGTCCCAGGACGTTCCACAGGTCCTCGGCGGTGTACGGCGCAAACAGGCTCAGGATGACGGCAACTGCCTCCACGGCTTCGCGGACTGCGGGGTCCGCGCCGCCAGCGCCGCTGTCGATGGTTTTGCGGGTCGCGTTGACCAGTTCCATCAGCTTTGCCACAACCACGTTGAACTTGTTGTGGTCCAACAGGGCCTGAGCATCTGCGATCGTGCGGTGGGTGACGGTGCGCAGGGCGCGGTCACCGGTGGCGACGTCGGCGCCGGGTGCGCTTGTTACGTCCTGGCCGAGGCGCCAGGCGCGGGCCAGGAACTTCGCGGAGCCCGACGGCGATACGTCCGCCCAATCGACGTCGTCCTCCGGCGGGGAAGCAAAGATCATGGTCAGGCGGACGGCGTCCACGCCGAACTTGTCCAGCTGCTCGCCGAGGTCGACGCCGTTGCCCAGGGACTTGCTCATGGCCTTGCCGCCGTTGAGCACCTGGCCCTGGTTCAGCAGCGCACTGAACGGCTCGTCCGCCTCGATCATGCCGAGGTCGTGGATGACCTTGGTGAAGAACCGCGCATAGAGCAGGTGCAGGATGGCGTGCTCCACGCCTCCCACATACTGGCCCACCGGCATCCAGTCGTTGATCTTCTCCGGATCGAACGGGCCGCCGGTGTACTGCGGGGAGACGAAGCGCAGGAAGTACCAGGAGGAATCCACGAAGGTGTCCATCGTGTCCGTGTCCCGCTTGGCCGGGCCGTGGCAGCTGGGGCACTCGACGTTGACCCAGCTTTCGACAGCGGCGAGCGGCGACGTGCCCTTCGGGGACAGGTCCTCGCCGCGCAGGTCCGCCGGCAGGGTCACGGGCAGCTGATCGTCCGGGACCGGGACCTCGCCGCAGTCCGGGCAGTGGATGATGGGGATCGGGGTGCCCCAGAACCGCTGCCGGCTGAGCAGCCAGTCACGCAGCCGGAAGTTCACGAACTTCTCGCCGGTGCCCAGCTCGCGCAGGATTTCGATGGCCGCAGGGATGGCCTCTGCCTTCGGCAGCCCGTCGAGCCCGCCGGAGTTGATCAGGGTCCCCTCACCGGTGGTGGCGATGCCCGTGGCTGCGGGGTCTTCCTCGCCGGTGTCCAGCACTGCCCGGACGGGCAGGTCAAAGGTCTTGGCGAAGTCGAGGTCGCGCTGGTCATGAGCCGGGACGGCCATGATGGCGCCCGTGCCGTAGTCGGCCAGGACATAGTCGGCGGCCCAGACAGGCAGCATTTCGCCATTGAGCGGGTTAGTCGCGTAGCGGCCGGTGAACACGCCGGTCTTTTCGCGCTCGGTGGACTGGCGCTCGATCTCGGACAGCGCCTTGACCTGTTCGCGGTAGGCGTCCAGGGCGGCGGCGTGCTCGTCGGTGACCAGTTCGACGGCGAGCGGCGCGTCGGCAGCGACGACGAAGAACGTTGCGCCGTAGAGGGTGTCCGGACGCGTCGTGAAGACGGTGACATCCTTGGCGGCCTTGCCGCCGTCGGCCTCGATCACAAAGTTGACGTGGGCGCCCTCGGAACGGCCGATCCAGTTCTTCTGCATGGCGAGGACGCGTTCGGGCCAGTGCCCGCGCAGTTCGTCCATGTCATCGAGCAGGCGGTCGGCGTAGTCGGTGATCTTGAAGTACCACTGGTTCAGGGACTTCTTGGTCACGGGAGTGCCACACCGCTCGCAGGCGCCGTTGACCACCTGTTCGTTGGCCAGCACGGTCTGGTCCTTGGGGCACCAGTTGACCGGCGAATTCTTGCGGTAGGCCAGTCCACGCTCGTAGAACCGCGTGAACAGCCACTGGGTCCAGCGGTAGTACTCCGGATCGGAGGTGTGCAGCCGGCGGGACCAGTCCGCGGAGATTGCGTAGCGCTTGAACGACGCCGCCTGGGTGTCGATGTTGGCGTAGGTCCACTCACTGGGGTGCGCGTTGCGTTTGATCGCCGCGTTTTCCGCCGGCAGGCCGAAGGAGTCCCAGCCGATCGGGTGCAGCACGTCGTAGCCCTGCTGGCGCAGGTAGCGCGCCACAACGTCGCCCATCGCGAACGCCTCGGCGTGGCCCATGTGAAGGTCACCGGACGGGTACGGGAACATGTCCAGCACGTAGCGGCGTTCCTTTGAGCCGTCGTCGAGCGGCGTGAAGACCTTCAGGTCTTCCCAGACCTGCGGCCATTTGGCTTCCATAGCCGCGAAGCTGTAGGCACCTTCCTCGGGCCCCTCCGCCGCGGCTGCTGGTGATCCGGTCTGTGTTTCCGGCTGAACGCTCACTGCTGGCCTCTTCTGTTCTATGCGGCCTGTTATCTCAAGCCTGTCTACCGTCAGGCCTGCCTGCCGCCAGGCCTGTTCACCATCAAGTCTGCACTGTCACGGCCGGCTGCCCGGCCCTGACCCCATGCTGTCCGTACTATCTGCTCCTGCTGTGACTTCGTTCCTTGCGGCCCGGAATGTACCCGGACACACAAAAGCCCCTCGACATGGAGGGGCCGCCGCTCGGCAATCCGAGGACTCTTCGGAATCGAGGTCTCGTCGGGATACCGGGCGGCTAGCTAAGCAGGAGCACGGCGCGCATAGGACCACTTTAGCCCCTCGGGCTGGTTCGCGCTGAACCGACAGGCCCCGGGGCCCCCGGTAGTCGCAGTCGACTAGCGTTCCGGCGCCCTTCGCGGGCCGTTATGTCCAAAATTGTTACAAATGCAATACCTATGGAATAGCGGTACTTACTGCCAATTGCTGGATGCATTGGATGAGTAGCCAATACAGAAATTCAGGTAGCGCGGAGCGGAAAACAGGTAGAAAGACGAGCAATACTCGGGTGGCTTTCTGCGTGCGTTTGGGCTGTTCCACGAAGTTTGCCTCGAAAGCGCATTATGCGGCTCCAGGCTGGGAGAACGCCGTGAAAACCCGGGGACGAGACTCAAAATTTTCATCTTGCCAAACGATTCAAATGGGAACACTATTCGATAAAGGTCAGCAAATGTGATCTCTTGGGGGGATTCGCAAATGGTCTCGGGTTGAGGAGCCTGTCATGTATCACTTGCGCATTTATTCCGTGCAACTGCCGAAAACCCCCGCCGGCCGCACACGCGACGCCGGCTCCCTGGAACAGAGCTAGCCATGTTCGGCTGGATCACCCGTTTCAGTATGCAGTTCCGCATCCTGGTTCTCGCCATGGCCGCCGGACTCATTGCCTTCGGGGTAGTGAACGTCCCAAACGTCCCCATCGACAGCATGCCCGAGTTCGCCCCGGCCCACGTCGAGATCCAGACCGAGGCCTTGGGCCTCTCAGCTGCCGAAGTCGAACAGCTCATCACCTCTCCGATGGAAGCCGACCTCCTTAACGGGGTGGCGTGGCTCGATGAAATCCGGTCCAAATCCGTTCCCGGCCTGTCCTCAATCGAGCTCGTGTTCGAGCCGGGTACCGACCTTCTACGCGCGCGCCAGCTCGTTGCCGAACGCATGACCCAGGCCCACGCGCTGCCGAACGTCTCGGCGCCGCCACTGATCATGCAGCCGCTGTCGTCAACCAGCCGTGTCCTCATGGTCCGGATGAGCTCCAAGGAGCTCTCCGGCATCGAAATGTCGGTCCTGGCCCGGTGGAAGATCAAGCCGCGGCTGATCGGCATTCCCGGTGTCGCCAACGTTTCCATTTGGGGACAGCGCGAGCAGCAGCTCCAGGTGGAGGTGACCCCCACGCAGCTGCGCGACAAGGGCATCACGCTCGAACAGGTCATCAAGACCACAGGCAACGCAGTCTGGGTGTCGCCGCTGAGCTTCCTTGAGGCGTCAACCCCCGGCACGGGCGGGTTCGTGGAGTCGCCGAGCCAACGCCTGGGCATCCAGCACGTCCTGCCCATCCGGACGCCGGCCGACCTGGCCAAGGTCAGTGTCGAAGACGCCGGCTCTCCCATGCTCCTGGGTGACATTGCCCAGGTCAAGGAAGACCACCAGCCGCTGATCGGGGACGCCGTCGTCGGCCAGGATGCAGGCCTGCTCCTGGTGGTGGAGAAGTTCCCCGGAGCCAGCACGCTGCAGGTCACCAAGGACCTCGAGGCTGCCCTGAACGACATGCAGCCCGGGCTTTCCGGAATCCAGATGGATACGTCCGTCTTCCGGCCTGCCTCGTTCCTGCAGGATGCCGTGGACGGACTCGGCGTGGCGCTGCTCGTGAGTCTCCTGATCGCCGTCCTGCTCTTCTGGGCCCTGTTCCGTTCCTGGCGTGTCGCCGTGATCGCCCTCGTGGCGATCACCACCACAGTCATGGCGGCGGGAGTGGTGCTCTACTTGCTCGACGCCACCCTGAATATATCGACCCTCGCCGGCATCATGCTGGGCGTGTCCGTGATTGTGGGGGACATCGTCGAGGATGTGCAGGCGCATCGGCGCCGGCCGTTGCGGGCCACAGAGACCGAGACCGATGCCACCATCAGGTTCCGCATGGTCCAGCTTGTGCGCAGCGTGCGCACACCGCTGTTCCATGGGTCCCTCATCATGGCCCTCGCGCTCGTTCCGACGCTGTTCGTTACGGGAGTCGGCGGTGCGTTCTTCCAGCCCCTCTTCTGGTCCCTGGCGCTGGCGCTTGCCGTGGCAATGCTGGTGGGTTTGTCCGTGACACCGGTCCTGGCGTATTTCCTGCTTCCCGCTGAGAAAGCACGGCGGGCGGACTCGCACGGTGTCGTCCGGGCCAGGTCCACCTACGACCGGGCCCTTGAGGGCGCACGTTCCCGCCGCACCCTCGGCATCGTCGCCGTCGCCGTCGTTGGTCTGCTGGGACTCGCCGCCGCATCGCAGCTGGTCGCAAACCGGGCTGTCGTGCCGACGATTCCGGACCGGACGCTCCTGGTGCAGTGGGACTCGATGGCAGGCACGTCCAACGACGAGGTCCGCCGGGTGGCGTCCAAGGCGTCCGACGAACTGCGGACCCTGCCGGGTGTCTCGGGAGTCGGCGGGCACATCGGCCGCGCCATTTCCTCCGACCAGGTTGTCGGGAATAGTTCCGCGGAACTCTGGGTGTCCATCACACCGGATGCCAACTTCAGCGAGACGGAGCAGGCGGTCCGTGACGTTGTCCAGGGCTACCCGGGCATTGCCCACAACGTGGCGAACTACTCCCAGCAGCAGATCGGTGAACAGCGCAGCAGCACGGATTCCGGATTCGCCGTCCGCGTTTACGGAACCGATTTGCCGGTCCTGCGCGAGAAGGCCGAAGAGGTCCGCAAGGCCATCGAAAAGGTCGACGGCGTGAAGAACCCGACCATCAACGCCAGCGCCATGACGCCCATCGTGGAAGTCGAGGTCAACCTCGAGGCGGCGCAAAAGGTCGGGATCAAGCCCGGCGACGCACGGCGCGCCGCTGCCGCCCTGATGCAAGGCATCGTCGTCGGCAACCTTTTCGAACAGCAGAAGGTCTTTGAAGTCGTGGTGCGCGGCGCGGTGGATGTCAGGGATGACCTGACCAGCATCCGTGAACTCCTGCTCGACACGCCAAGCGGCGGCCAGGTCCAGCTGGGCCAGATCGCCGATGTCCGGCTGGTTCCCAATGAAGTCGTGATCCTGCACGATGACACTTCGCGCCGGATCGATGTGGTGGCCGAGGTCAGCGGACGTCCGCTTGCGGACATCCAGCGCGACATCAACGTGGCGATCGAGCAGGTCCAGTTCCCGCTGGAATACCACGCCGAAATCCCCACGAAGTACAGTGATCAGCTCGCCGGCGATGCCATGGTTCTGTGGATCGGCGCGGCTGCCCTCCTGGGAATCCTGCTCCTTCTCCAGACAGCCGTGCGGAGCTGGAAGCTGGCGCTTGCCGTCTTCCTGTCCCTGCCTGCCGCACTGGCCGGGGCCGCCGTGGCAGCGTGGATCGCTGGAGGCGCCATCACTGTGCTGGCGCTGACGGCCTTTGCCGCGGTGCTGGCCGTCGCTGCCCGCAACGCGGCGCTGCTATCAGCCCGGACGGATGAGCTGTGGCGGGCCGCCCCGCACGAGTCCCCTGACAAGGTCATCATGATGGCGGCCCGGGACCGGGTATCGCCCATCCTGAAGGCCGCCCTGATCACGGTGGCGATCCTGATCCCGCCGGGACTCTTCGGCGGCGCCGTCGGCGGGTCTCTTCTGGGCCCGATGGCCCTGATCATCGTCGGCGGACTCATCACGACAACTCTCATCGGGATCTTCGTACTCCCCCTGCTCGCACTCTGGTTCGGACCCAAGTCCGCCCCCGAAGAGTGGGCCGAAGTGTACGAGGCCGAAGTTCCCGTCCAGCCCGTTACGCAGGAAAAGGTGGAAGCAAAATGACCAGCCAACAGCCCCTGCGGCGCCTGCCCCTGGCGGCCGCTGTATGTGCAGCACTTCTGTTCGCGTTGCCCGCATGTGCCCAGACGACGGCGGCGGCCCCTGCCGCCGTATCGGCCAACGAGCCCGCCAAGGTGGAGAAGAACGCCGCAACAGGCATCGCGAAACTGACCTTGACGGAAAAGGGAATCGAACGCCTCGACCTGAAGACCGATATCGTCAAGGCCGGGAAGGGAACGGACATCGTCGTGCCCTACTCAGCCCTGCTCTACGACTCCAGCGGAAAAACCTGGGTTTACACCAACCCGGCCCCGCGGGTCTACCAGCGGCAGGCGGTCACGGTAGCCAAGGTGGAAGACGGAGTGGTCACGGCCTCGGCCGGCCCCGCGGTCGGCACCGCAATCGTGACCGTCGGCGCGGCCGAACTCTTCGGCGCTGAATTCGATACGGCGCACTGACATGCGCCGGATTGTCGCTGCAAGTCTGAGGTTCCGGTCGATCATCATTGCGATGGCGGCTGCCCTCATGATCGTGGGCGGCGCGCAACTCAGCAGTGCTTCGGTCGATGTTTTCCCGGAGTTTGCACCGCCCCGCGTCGAGGTCCAGACGGCATGTCTGGGACTCACTGCCTCCGAAGTTGAGGAACTAGTAACGGTTCCGATGGAGCAGGCCTTCAACGGCATGGACGGCCTGGACCAGATGCGGTCGAAGTCTGTGTCGCAGCTGTCCGCCATTGTGATGGAGTTCAAGCCCGGGACCGATCTGCTGACTGCCAGGCAACTGGTGTCGGAGCGGATGGCAACGGTCATACCGACCCTGCCTACCTGGGCCGCGCCGCCGGTGATGCTCCAGCCGCTGTCCTCCACCAGCCGTGTCATGAAGATCGGGCTGTCCTCCGAGACCCGCTCCCTGATCGAGATGTCCATGGTTTCCTACTGGAACATCCGCGCGCACCTGCTGCGGGTGCCGGGCGTCGCGAACGTGGCGATCTGGGGCGAACGCCTTCAAATGCTGCAGGTCCAGGTTGATCCGGCCAAGCTGGCAGCCAACAACGTGACGCTGGAGAACGTCATGAACTCCACGTCCGACGCCTTGGACGCCGGCCTGCTCAAGTACTCACCCGGCGCCTTGATCGGCACCGGAGGGGCGCTGGAAACGCCCAGCCAGAGCCTGACCATCAGGCACGTGCAACCCATCACGTCTCCGGCGGACCTTGCCCAGGTGCCACTGGAGGAACGTGAGGGGCTGCCTCCCCTGAAACTCGCGGACGTGGCAAACGTCGTCGAGGACCACCAGCAGCTGATCGGTGACGCGGTCATCAACGGCGGCCCCGGACTCATGCTGATTGTCGAAAAGCTGCCGTGGGGCAACACCCTCGAAGTCACCCGCGGGGTTGAGGAAGCGCTCAAGGAACTGCAGCCCGGCCTGACCGGGATCGCCGTCGACACCACCCTGTTCCGGCCCGCCTCGTTCATCGAGGAGTCCCTCGGCAACCTGAGCCTCGCGCTGCTGCTGGGCTGCTTCCTGGTGGTCCTGGTGCTGAGCGTCTTCCTGTTCCAATGGCGGACTGCACTGGTCAGCGTGACAGCGATCCCGTTGTCGCTGATGGCAGCGGCCCTGGTGCTCTATTGGACCGGGGGCACGATTAATACGATGGTGCTTGCGGGGCTGGTGATTGCCGTCGGGGTGGTGGTGGACGATGCCATCATCGACGTCGAGAACATCGTCAGACGGCTCCGGCACCACCGCGCCAGCGGCGGGGCCGAAAGTACGGCCCGCGTGGTCGTCAATGCCTCCCTGGAAGTTCGCGGCCCCATCGTCTACGCCACCCTGATTATCGTTGCCGCCACGGTGCCGATCTTCTTCCTGGACGGACTGACGGGCGCCTTCTTCCGCCCTCTGGCCACCGCCTACACCCTGGCCGTAATGGCGTCGATGCTGGTGGCCCTCACGGTCACGCCGGCCATGGCGTACATCTTCCTGCGCAATGCCAAGCTGGAAGACCGGGATCCGCCGGTGGTCCGGGTTCTCAAGCGCTGGTACGGCGCCGCCCTGCGGCCCATTGTGAAGCGGCCGCTCCCCGGCTACCTCGCGGTGGCGGCGCTCGGCGTCGTCGGAATCATAGCGGCCCCGCTCCTGGGGCAGTCGCTGTTGCCCTCGTTCAAGGAACGCGACTTCCTCATGCACTGGGTCACGCAACCGGGCACCTCCAACGCCGAGGAAGTGCGCGTGAGCCAACTGGCCTGCAGGGAGCTGATGACCATTCCAGGCGTCAACAACTGCGGGTCCCACATCGGTCAGGCCTTCGCCGCCGATGAGGTGGTGGGCGTCAACTTTGGCGAGAACTGGATCAGCGTTGACCCCTCGGTCGACTACGACAAGACCCTTGCCTCCATCCAGCAGGTCGTGGACGGGTATCCCGGCATCCACCGGGATGTCCAGACCTACCTCAAGGAACGTGTCCGCGAGGTGCTCACCGGCACGGGCTACTCGATCGTGGTCCGCGTGTACGGCGATGACCTGGACACCCTGAAGAAGCAGGCGGACAAGGTCAAGACTGCCCTTGCCGGCATCGAGGGGGCCATCGGAGCCAAGGTCGCCCTGCAGGTCAATGTTCCGCAGGTGGACGTCGAGGTGAACCTGGACGCCGCCAACCGCTACGGCTTGAAGCCCGGTGACGTCCGCCGTGCCGCGGCCACCCTGGTCTCCGGTGAGGAGGTCGGCGACGTGTACCGGGACGGTAAAGCCTACGACGTCCAGGTCTGGAGTCCACCCGCGATCCGGACCAGCGTCACAAGCATCGAGAACCTCCCCCTGGACACTCCCAGCGGACAGGTGATCCGGGTGGCCGATGTCGCCAAGATCACGGTCAAGCCCACTCCCAATGTCATTGAGCGTTCGGAAGGGTCCCGCCGACTCGATGTCAGCGCCAACGTCAAGGAAGGCGATCTCGCAAAAGTCGTCGAGAAACTCGAATCCGATCTCAAGTCGGTGGAGTTCCCCACCGGCTACAGCGCGGAGATCCTGGGCGAATACGCGGAGCGGCAGGCCGCCTCACAACGCCTTCTCCTCTTCGCGATGGGTGCCCTGGTTGTGGTGTTCCTCCTGCTCCAGGCGGCATTCCGGAGCTGGCGGCTCGCCGTGCTTGGCATCCTGACGCTGCCGGTGGCACTGGTCGGCGGGGTGATCGCCGCGCACATGAGTGGCGGAATCCTGTCCCTCGGGTCGCTGGTCGGGTTCCTGACAGTGATGGGCATCGCCGCCCGTAACGGCATCCTGCTCATCAACCACTGCCAGCATCTGGAGCAGTTCGAGGGCGTGCCGTTCGGCCGGGACCTGGTCCTGCGCGGCGCCGCCGAGCGCTTGTCACCAATCCTGATGACCACGCTCGCCACTGCACTCGCGCTGGTGCCGCTCGTGGTGATGGGCAACCGGCCCGGCCATGAGATTGAGAACCCCATGGCAGTGGTGATCCTGGGCGGGCTGGTGACTTCGACGCTGGTCAACCTGTTTATCGTTCCATCGCTCTACCTTCGGTTCGCCAAGAAAGGCCCGGCCCGTGAGCGCGGGCCCCGCGAGCCGGAACCCGTACCAGCCGCCTAGCATCAACCACCCAACTGAGAGGCCAGTCAGATGACTCCACGAACTAAGAGATTAACCGCCTACGGCTCCGCGCTGTTGCTGGTGGTGGCGTCGCTGACAGCGGCAACCGCAACAGCGGCGACGGCGGCGACCGCGCCGGCGGCCATCAGTTCCCAGGAACTGTGCGGCCCCGGCTCGGCGATCCACTTCAACCGGGCGGAGTTCCCGGCGAATCCCGTGATCGACAACAAGTGGAACCCGCTCAAGCCCGGCATGCAGTTCACCACCACGGGCGAGGTGAAGTCCGCGGACGGCAGCGTCAGCGCCCATTCGGTCGTTCACACCGTGACCGGGCTGACCAAGGTGATCAACGGCGTGAAGACCCTGGTTCTGTGGGACCGGGACTATTCAGACGGCGTTCTGGCCGAGTCTGAACTCGCCTTCTTCGCCCAGTCGAAGACGACGGGCAGCGTCTGGCTCTTCGGGGAATACCCGGAGGAGTACGAGAACGGCAAGTTGGCGGGCGCACCGAGCACCTTTATCAGCGGAATCGATAAGGCGCAGGCAGGGACCGCCATCCAGGGCAGCCCCCACCGTAACACCCCGGCTTATGTCCAGGCCTACGCACCCAGCGTGGACTTCCTGGACTGCGGCCGCGTGCTGTACAAAAACTTGCGGGTCTGCGTAAAGACGGGCTGCTACAACGATGTCATGGTGATCGATGAGTTCAACCCGCTGGAGCCGCCGAGCGCGGGCCACCAGCGCAAGTTCTACTCAGCCGGGACCGGGCTCATCAAAGTGACAGCCGTCGGCGGCGAAGACCAGGAGTTCATGGACCTCGTGAAAATCAAGAAGCTCAGCAGTGCCGAGCTCGCCAGCGTCAATGCGCAGGCCCTGAAGCAGGACAAGCGTGGTTACACGGTCAGTCCGGACGTCTACGCCAAGACGCCGCGCGCCGTCGTCGCCAACACGGGTCCCGTGTCCTGAGGACAAAGCGGAGGCGGGACAATGAAGAGCTCCGGCCAGGTTTCCCTGGCCGGAGCTCTTCATTGTCCGCCGAAACCGGTCCCGGTCAGCGGGTCAGTGTGTGCGCCTACTTGACGTCGTCGTCAACCCAGTCCATGGACTTGGTGACGGCCTTCTTCCAGAGACGCATCTGGCGTTCCCGCTCGGCCTGGTCCATCTGCGGCTCCCACCGCTTGTCCTCGGCCCAGTTGGCCGAGCACTCGCCCAGGTCCTTCCAGAATCCGACCGCCAGGCCGGCCGCGTAGGCTGCGCCCAGGGCCGTCGTCTCGACCACCTTCGGACGGATGACCGGCACGCCGAGGATGTCCGCCTGGAACTGCATGAGAGCGTCGTTGGCGACCATGCCGCCGTCGACCTTCAGCTCCGTCAGCGGCACGCCGGAATCGGCGTTGACGGCGTCCAGCACCTCACGGGTCTGGAAGGCGGTGGCCTCCAGTGCCGCGCGGGCGATGTGGGCCTTGTTCACATAGCGGGTCAGGCCCACAATGGCGCCGCGGGCGTCGGAACGCCAGTACGGCGCGAAGAGGCCGGAGAACGCCGGCACAATGTACACGCCGCCGTTGTCCTCCACCGAGGCCGCGAGGGTCTCGACCTCCGGGGCGCTGCTGATCAGGCCGAGGTTGTCCCGCAGCCACTGGATCAACGAACCGGTGACGGCGATGGAGCCCTCCAGCGCATAGTGCGGCGCCGCGTCGCCGAGCTTGTAGCCAACGGTGGTCAGCAGCCCGTTCTTGGAGTGGATAATTTCCTCGGCCGTGTTGAAGATGAGGAAGCAGCCCGTGCCGTAGGTGTTCTTGGCTTCCCCGGCATCGAACGCCGCCTGGCCGAACGTGGCCGCCTGCTGGTCACCCAGGATGCCGGCCACAGGAACCTCGCGCAGCAACTGTGAGGTGTGCACCGTGCCGTAGACCTCGGAAGAGGACTTGATGGTTGGCATCATGGAGGCCGGGACGCCGAACGCGTCCAGGATCTCCTGGTCCCAGGACAGCGTCTCAAGGTCCATGAACATGGTCCGCGAGGCGTTGGTCACGTCGGTGACGTGCACTCCGCCGTCGACCCCGCCAGTCAGGTTCCAGAGCACCCAGCAGTCGGTGTTGCCGAAGACCAGGTCACCGGCCTCCGCCTTGGCCCGGGCACCCTCGACGTTGTCCAGGATCCACTTGATCTTGGTGCCCGAGAAGTAGGTCGCCAGCGGCAGGCCCACCTTCTGCTTGAAGCGCTCCGGTCCCCCGTCCTTCGCGAGCTCGTCCACGATCGGCTGGGTGCGGGTGTCCTGCCACACGATGGCGTTGTAGATCGCCTCGCCCGTGGTCTTGTCCCACACGACCGCCGTTTCGCGCTGGTTGGTGATGCCAACGGCGGCGATGTCGTGCCGGGTCAGGTTCGCCTTGGACAGGGCCGAGCCGATCACTTCGCGGGTGTTGTTCCAGATTTCAGCAGGGTTGTGCTCCACCCAGCCAGCCTGGGGGAAGATCTGCTCGTGCTCCATCTGGCCGGAGGAGACGATGCTACCGCTGTGGTCGAACACGATGGCGCGGGTGCTGGTGGTGCCCTGGTCGATGGCAACTACGTACTGGTTCATATTGACGTCCTTGTCTGTTTAGCGTGGCAGTTGAACTGGCAGTTGGTGACTGTTAGTGAGGGATTACGGGGATGATGATCGGCACGATTGCGGCCACGAGGCCGCCGAGGCCGCCGCCAATGAGGGGGCCGACAACCGGGATCCAGGAGTAGCTCCAGTCGGAGGACCCCTTGCCCTTGATGGGGAGCAGGGCGTGCGCGATGCGCGGGCCCAGGTCACGGGCCGGGTTGATGGCGTAGCCGGTGGGACCACCGAGGGAAACACCGATGCCGACAACCAGCAGGGCGACCGCCAGCGGGCCGAGTCCGGAAGGTGTCCCGCCGAAGGTCAGGATCACGAAGACGAGGACAAAGGTGCCGATGATCTCGGTTGCCAGGTTCCACGGGTTGGAGCGGATCGCCGGGCCGGTGGAGAAGACGGCCAGCTGGCTGGCGGGCTCGTTTTCGGCGACGTCAAAGTGCTGCCGGTAGGCCAGCCACATGATGACGGCGCCCAGGAAGGCACCGGTCAGTTCACCGCCGAAGTAGGTCAGGGTCGAGGCGAAGTCGACCGGAACGCCGGGAGCGTACAACTTCTTGCCGTTGACCAACAGGCCAAAAGTCACGGCCGGGTTCAGGTGCGCACCTGAGATGGCGGCCACATAGACACCGCAGAAGACGGCAATGCCCCATCCCCAGGTCACCATCAGGAACCCGCCGTTGTTGCCCTTGGTGCTTTTGAGCGCAACGTTGGCCACCACGCCGCAACCCAGCAGGGTCAGCATGGCGGTACCGAATAATTCGGATAGGAAAACTATTCCAAGAGACATCTTTGACTCCTCTATTTTCTGTTGTCGGCCTCCGCGAGTTTGGAAGCCGTTGGGCCGGCAGCATGTTCGTGCTGCCGGCCAGCCACTGCGCCGGCCGCCGGGGCGGACCGCGCAGTGCTTGCACCCGGGCTTCCCTGCCCGGGCACGCAAGCCGTATCAGGCGACCAGGCTGTGGACCCGGACACCGTGGAACCGCTGAAGCACCTCCTGTGCGTTGCTGATTTCTGTGGCCCGGCGTGCCGCGTCCCAGCCGAGCGGGCCGGAAAGGATGTCCGCAACTTCATTCAGCAGTTCCCCGGTCACGAGGCCGCGAAAGGCCAGGGACGTGCGGCGGATGAGGACGTCCACGAGGTGCCCGATCTGCTCATGGGCGGCCATGAACTCCAGTTCGCGGGTGCTGAGCTCGCGGGTGGAATGCAGCGGCCTGTCAGGTGTTCCGGCCTGGGCCGCATCCAGGAAGCGGATGACTTCTTCGGCGCGGGTCCCGTAGCGGGTCAGCAGCCCGGTGACGCGGGCGGCGTCGCGGCCGGCGGACATGTGGGCCTTGATCCAGCGCTGGACGCCGTCCTCGCTGTCCGGGAACCCGGCGCCGCCGCCGATGGCGAGCTTCGCCGTCGAGACCTTCCGTTCTATGCCGAGTTCGGCCAGGACGTCGTTGCTCAGGTGCTCGGCCAGGGCCCGGAACGTGGTCCATTTGCCGCCGACGAGGCTGAGGACGGCCCCGCCCGCCGCCGCACGGCGTTCGATCCGGTAGTCCCGGCTGACGAATCCGGGCTGGGTGGCGTCATGTTTCGGAAGCGGGCGCACACCGGAGAACGAGTAGACGATCTGTTCCCGGTCTACCGGGATATCCGGGAACACGTGGCCGATGAGCTCAAAGAAGTAGTCGATTTCCGCCTCCGTGCAGACGGCGTCCTGGGCCATGTCGGCGTCGACGTCGGTGGTGCCGACCAGTACGCGGTCCCCCATCGGATAGATCAGCACGATCCGGCCGTCGGTGTGCTCGAAGAAGATTTCACGGCCGTTGCACGCCGCGAGCAGTTCCGGATGGTCCAGCACGATATGCGAACCTTTGGTGCCGCCCATGAACGACGACGCCGCGCCCATGGCCTCGTTGGTCAGGTCGACCCAGGCGCCGGTGGTGTTCACGATCACGTCGGCGGTGAAGTCGAACACTTCGCGGCTCAACTCGTCGCGCAGCTGGACCGTCGTGCCGGTGCCGCTGGTGCCGGTTCCGGTGGTGTCGGAGCCACCCAGCGAGGCGAGCGAGACGTAGTTGCTGGCACGGGCGTGGCTGTCCGCGCCGCCGGCTTTCTCGCCGTCCTGGAGCACATCGAGGGTGAGGCGCTCGGGGTTGTGGACGGAGGCGTCGAAGTAGGTGGCCGCGTATTTGATCCCGGGGTGCAGGCGCGGCAGCTCGGCCAGGGCGCGCTTGCGCCCGCGGAACTGGTGGCGCGGAACCGTGCCGCCGTCGCGGGAGAAGAAGTCATACAGGCTCAGGCCGAGCTTGATCAGGAACGCCCCGCGCTCGGTGTGCTTGCCCTGCTTGTGGGTCAGGAAGCGCATGGGGGCGGCCAGGACGCCGGAGAAGGTGCTGAAGATCGGGATCGTGGTCTGCAGCGGCTTGACGTAGTGCGGTGCGATCCGCAGGAGCCTGTTGCGTTCGGTCACGGACTCCTGGACGAGGCGGAACTCGCCGTTTTCGAGGTACCGGATGCCGCCGTGGATCATGTGGGAGGAGGCGCCGCTGGCGCCCTGGCAGTAGTCGCCGCGCTCAACGAGCGCCACGTCCACGCCCTGCAGCGCCAAGTCACGGAACGTGCCGACCCCGTTGATTCCGCCTCCGATGATCAGAACCTGCGCGTGCCGCCGCGTCCGCAGCTTCTGCACCGAGGCGCGATCGTTCGCCGGTGTGCCGACTGAGTACTTCTGTCCCAAAACTGCTCCCATGGGTTTGCATCTGTGCGGCACGCCCGTGGCGCGGCGCCGTTCAACACTATTCTTTGGACTAATGGAAAATGGAGTCAAGCACTATGCACAAACGTGCAGACGGGAAATTTCATGATGCATTCACGCCAGTCCGACGCCCTCCGCGCGGCCCAGCTGTATTACCTTCAGGACCTGACCATGGATGCCATTGCCCGGGAGCTCCGGACGTCCCGGTCCACGGTTTCGCGGCTGTTGTCCGCGGCGCGCGATTCGGGTCTGGTGCAGATCCAGATCCGCAGCCCGCTGGACACCGGGCCCGAACTCGAGGGCATGATCCGCGCCGAGTACAAGGTGGATGTCCACGTTGTTCCGGTGGTGGACACCCTCAATGAGGCGGAAACACTGGACCGTGTGGCCATGCAGGCCGCCCGGACTATCGGACCGCTGGTGGACTCCAACGCCATCATCGGCGTCGCATGGGGCTCCACCCTGAGCGCCGTGAGCCGGCACCTGACGCGCAAGATCACCCACGACAGCGTGATCGTCCAGCTCAACGGCGCCGGAAACATGCAGACCACCGGCATCACCTATGCCTCCGACATCATGCGGCGGTTCGGCAGCGCCTACGGAGCACGGGTGGAACAGTTTCCCGTGCCGGCCTTCTTCGACCACGCAGCGACAAAGAAGGCCATGTGGAATGAGCGCAGTGTTCAGCGGATCCTGGAACTGCAGGCCCGGATGAGCATCGCGATCTTTGGGGTCGGATCGGTCGACGCCGACTACCCCAGTCACGTCTACGCCGGCGGCTACCTCGATGAAGACGACTTGAACGTCCTGGCGAACTCCGACGTGGTGGGTGATGTTGCCACGGTGTTCTTCCGCGCTGACGGGTCCTCGGACGGCATCACGCTCAACGCGCGGTCCACCGGCCCGGACCTGGCCCAGCTCCGCCAGGTCCGGCGCCGGATCTGCGTCGTGTCCGGTGCCTCCAAAATCAACGGGCTCAGGGGAGCGCTGGCGGCAGGACTGGCCACCGACCTGATCCTGGATGAGGCCAGCGCCCGCAGGCTGGTCCGGTTCGACGGACTGGGCTGAGCGGCTGCGGCGCCGGAGCGTCCGGCGGCATCGGCGGTCCGGCGGTCCGACGCTCGCCAGCGCCAGTGGGTAAAGTCTTTGTCATGAGACTCTCCCCCCGGCTGACCCTGAACAACGGCGTATTGATCGACCGGCTGGGGTTCGGGCTGTACAAGGTTCCCCCGGCCGACGCCGCCAGCCTGGTGACCATGGCGGTCGAGACCGGGTACCGGCACTTCGACACCGCCGCCATGTATGGCAACGAGACCGGCGTTGGCAAGGGAATCGGTGCCCTGTCCGGATTTGAGGGCACGGGCGGTGGCCCCGGGGAAACCGCACCCTACGTTTCCCGTGAGGACCTATTTGTCACCACCAAGGTCTGGAATGACGACCACGGCTACGACGCCACCATGCGTGCGTTCGACGCTTCCATCTCCAACCTCGGCCTGGAATACATCGACCTCTACCTGATCCATTGGCCGTGTGCGCGCCGTGGCCTGTTCCCGGAAACGTACCGGGCCATGGAGACGCTGTACCGAGAGGGCAAGGTCYGCGCAATCGGCGTCTCCAACTTCCAGCCGCAGCACCTGGACCGGCTCCTGGAAACCGCGGAGGTGGTGCCGGCCGTGAACCAGATCGAGCTTCATCCCTGGCTGCAGCAGGATGAACTGCGGGAAAAGCACGAGGTCCTTGGCATCCGCACGGAGGCGTGGAGTCCTCTGGGCCGCGGCCAGGTCCTCAAGGACCCGGTGATCCTGGCCCTCGCGGCCGAGCACGACCGCACGCCGGCGCAGATCATCCTGCGCTGGCACCTGCAGCTGGGCAATATCGCCATCCCCAAGGCCAGCTCATCCGGGCGGATCCGTGAAAACTTCGAGGTCTTCGACTTTGAGCTGTCCCCGCTGGATATGACGGAGGTCGGCGGCCTCGAACGCGGCTTCCGGACCGGCTCCCACCCCGACAACGTCGCATAGGATTCGAACTAATGGAACAAGTGGATACCGGGTCCTCACGCGTGCCCCTGTTCAGCGGCGGACTCGACGCCCGTACCCGGGCCGCCACCGTTGAGGTTGACGGCGCCCAGGTCGCGTACTGGGTCTACGAACCCGCTGAGGTCACCCCCGAAACGCGCACCATCCTGGTGGTGCACGGGTTCCGCGGCGACCACCACGGCCTGCTCCGGGTAGCCGACCGGCTGACGGACATGCGCCTGATTATGCCGGACCTGCCGGGCTTCGGCAGCTCGGCCGCTTTCGTGGGAACCGAGCACAGCGTTCCCGCCTACGGCAGTTTCCTTGGCGGCTTCATGGCCGCGCTGGGCCTGGGCCCGGACACGGTCCTGCTGGGACATTCGTTCGGTTCGATCATCGCCAGCCATTTCGTGGCGGCCAACCCTGGTGCCGTGGCCGAACTGATCCTGGTCAATCCCATCGCCGCGCCCGCCCTCGAGGGACCCAAAGGCCTGATGACGAAGCTTGCGGTGCTCTACTACGAGGCCGCCGCGCGCCTTCCCCAGCGGCTGGGGCTGGCCCTTCTGCGCAGCCAGGCGGTTGTGCGGGTGATGAGCGTGACCATGGCCAAGACCCGGGACAAGGACATCCGGCGGTTCGTGCACGCCCAGCACAGCGCCTATTTTTCCTCCTTCGCGGACCGGGACAGCCTGCTTCAGGCCTTCAAGGCCTCGGTCGGCAGCAACGTCACCGAGGTGGCCAGCGGACTGGCGCTGCCCGTGATGCTGATCGCGGGCGAGAAGGACGAGATCGCCATGCTGGCCGACCAGCACAAACTCGCGGCGCGTCTGCCGGACGGGAGGCTGGAAGTCATTCCCGGCGTCGGGCACCTGATCCACTACGAAACCCCCGAACCCGCCGCCCGCTACATCCGAAGCTTCCTAAAGGACCACGCCGCGTGAAGATTCTCATTGATGCCCGCTTCACCCGGCTGGACCAGCACGACGGCATCAGCCGCTACGGCGCCAGCCTGATCGCGGCGACCGCCAAGATCGCCGACGTTTCGATGCTGATCAGCGACCCCCGCCAGCTCGCGCTCCTGCCCGACGTTCCGTACACCGTGATCAACAGCCCGCTGTCCCCGGCCGAGCTTTTCGTGGCGGCGAAGGTCAACAAGCTGGGCGCCGACGTCGTGGTGTGCCCCATGCAGACCATGGGCAGCTGGGGCCGGAAGTACGCCCTGGTGCTGACCCTGCACGACCTCATCTACTACGAGCACCCCACCCCGCCCGGATTCCTGCCGGCCCCCGTCCGGGTCCTGTGGCGCCTGTACCACAAGGCCTTCTGGCCGCAGCGGCTCCTGCTGAACCGGGCAGACATCGTGGCGACCATCAGCTCCACCACGGCAGCCCTGATATCGAAGTACCGGCTCACCCGGCGTCCCGTCAGAATTGTCGGCAACGCCCCCCAGCACGGCCACACCCCGCGCGACCCCGGGTCGGGGGCCGACAAGACGCTGCTCTACATGGGCTCCTTCATGCCCTACAAGAACGTGGAAACCATGGTCCGCGGCATGGCGGAGCTGCCGGACATGACCCTGCATCTGCTCAGCCGCATCACGCCGGAGCGGCGGGCCGAGCTGGAGGCCCTGGTCCCGGAGGGCGCAAACATCGTCTTCCACAACGGCGTGACCGACGCCGAGTACGAGGCCCTCCTGGCGCGCACCACCGCCCTGATCAGCCTGTCCCGGGCCGAGGGCTACGGGCTGCCGCTCGTCGAGGCAATGTCGCACGGCACTCCGGTGATCGCCAGCGACATCCCGATCTTCCGGGAAGTTGGCGATGACGCCGTCAGCTACGTGCATCCCGACTCGCCGTCGGAGTTTGCCGAGGCGGTGCGCACGCTCGAGGACCCCGCCTTGTGGAAGGCCCGTTCCCTGCGTTCCGTGGAGCGGGCCGCCGACTTCAGCTGGGACGAGTCGGCGGCCCGGCTCGTGGCCGTCGCCGAAGAGGCCGTCGCGCTCCGGAGCCGGCCTCGCAACCAGAAATAGCCGGAACGGCTGTAAGTGGCCGGCGCGGAGAACCACTCCGCACCGCACCCGCTGCGAGGCCGGGATGCCGCCGGGGCCACGAGTCTCCGAGCACCCACTTGCCACAGAGGGTCGCAATAGGAGCCTCATTCCGGCCATCTGTGGCGAATGGCCGCCAGCATGCGGGCCCGTTGTAGGGGCAGACCGCAGTGTCGGGTGGGGCCGCTCCGGCTGCCTCGGCTGCCGGCTGCCGGCTAGAGGACGTCGACGCCGTCCAGGCGCAGCTGCACCGGGTCGTCGCTGCGCCTGGCCGCGGCCGCCGCCTTGACGGCCCGCATGACGGCCGTGGCGTCCGCCGCCTGGGCGTAGGGGATGAACAGCAGGGTCCGGACTTCCTCGCCGGAATCCCGCGGCGCAGAATCCCGTGGCCCTGGGCGGCCGGCCCCCGCGGCCGACGGCAGTATGACGGGCGCGGGCCCGGCCGTCCGGAGGACTGTTCCCTGCGCCGCCAGCCGCTGCTGGATGGCATCCGTGAAATGTCCGACGGCGGTCCTGCCGCCGGTGACGGAGGCTACCCGCACGGCGGGCGGCAGCTGCAGCTCCTGCCGCAGGGCCAGTTCCCGGCTGGCGTACCCGGCGGGATCCCAGCGCAGCAGGGCGCCCACCCCGGCGGCGTCGTCAGCGGTAATGACCACCAGGCCGCCCTCGGATGCCGGCCGCACCAAGGCCGCGGCGTTGAACCAGCGGCGGACTGCGTCCTCCCCCGCCCTGAGGTTTTCACGGCGCAGCAGCGAGTCGCCGTCGAGCAGCAGGGCTGCGGCGTACCCGCCGTCGGCCACCGGTTCGGCACCGACGGTGGCCACCACCAGGGCCGCGGTCTCCGCAACGGTGGCCTTGATCTGGTCCCCGGAGGAGGTGATGACCGGTTTTCCCGGAAACGCCCGGCCCAGCTCCTCCGCCGTGCGGAGGGCTCCCGTGGCGCCGCGCCGGAGCCTGACGCCGTTACACGTACCGCAGCGCCACGCCGGGGCCGGGGACGAGCACCAGCGGCATTGCGGCACGGCGCTGCTCCCGCCCGGGCCGGCGATCGCCAGGGGCCCGCTGCAGGCGGTGCAGCGCGCAGGTTCCCGGCAGGTTTCGCACGCCAGCGAGGGGGCGTAGCCGGCACGGGCCACCTGGACCAGGACCGGACCCCGTTCCAGGGCCTCCTTGGCGGCCCGCCAGGCCGCGCCGGGGAGCCGGGCGATGCGGGCGAGCGGGTCATGTTCGAGTTCGTAGCTGTCGGCCGTGTTCAGGACGCGCGGTACCGTCCGCCGCACTACCGTCCGCTCCGCTTCCACGGCCTGCGCCCAGCCGGAAGCGACCAGCCGCTCCGTTTCGGTGCTGCGTGAATGGGCCGCGAGCAGGCACGCGGCTCCTTCCTGGCCTGCCCGGAGCAGGAGGACTTCGCGGGAGTGCGCGTACGGGGACCGTTGCTCGATATGGAGGTCGTCGCCGTCGTCCCAGCAGACCACGAGCCCGAGGTTCGGCACCGGCGCGTAGGCCGCGGACCGGGTGCCCACCGCTACCCCGGCCGCGCCGCTGAGCACCCGCAGGAAGCTGCGGTAGCGCGGCGTCTGGCCGTCGTCCGCGGTGAGCCGGGCGACGTCACCGGCAGGAAGCAGTTCCAGCAGGGCAGACTCCACGCGGTCGAGGTCCCGGTAGTCGGGCACCACCACGACGGCGCCGCGGCCGGAGATCCGGACCGCGGCCACGGCTTCAGCGATCATCCGCGGCCAGCCGGCAGCCCCGTAGCCCTGCAGGGCGGTCAGCACGGCCCGGGGCGACTCCCCCGCGGCGAGGTGGGCAAGGAACGCCGGACCGTTGTGGTACCGGGTCCAGACGCTGCCCGCGGCCGGTGACGGAAGCGACACGTCGGTCGCCAGACCGAACATCTCAGTACCGAACAGCTCGGGGTCGAGCCGGCCGTCGGGGGCGAATTCCTTTTCGAGTTTGGCCATGCGTGGCGGCACGGCCACGCGCAGGACATCGCTGACCGTTCCGGCATAGCGCGACGCGATCCGGCCGGCGAGCTCGGCCACCGCGGGGGTCAGGACCGGGACCGCAGAGAGCACCTTGTGCAGCGGTACGAGGGGGTGGCCGGCGTCGGATCCGGCCGTGCGCTCCAGCAGGTATCCGGCCAGTTCCTGCCCGTTGAACTTGACCTTGACCCGGACTCCGGGCAGGGCTTCGGCGTCGAGGGCGGCAGGAACGCTGTAGTCGAAAGGCCGGTCCAGGTGGGGCAGCGAGGATTCGATCAGCACCCGCGCCACCGGCAGGTGCGCAGCAAGGGCGGGCCCGGACGCTTCCGCGGCGGAGGCGGGAAAACCCTGGAGCAGGGACAGCTGCTGGGGTTCGCCGGGCGCGCCGCCGGCAGGACTGGGACTCACGGCTCGCACCTCCCCTTGGATCGTTCGACAACGGCTCACCGATTAAACTAGAACACCTGTTAAATGGCGTGTAATGCAATGTTTCCTAAATGCAATGTAGCCAGGCCACCGGAGGGTGGCCTGGCTACAGCACATCACACAGGACTGACAAAAACGCACCGCCGGGACGGCTTAGGGCGGTGTGGCCCGGCCTCAGGCGTTGAAGAACGCTTTCAGCTCGTCCACCCGGTCCAGGCGTTCCCAGGTGAAGTCCGGGTCTTCGCGGCCGAAGTGTCCGTGGGCGGCGGTCTTGGCGTAGATCGGGCGCTTGAGATCGAGGGCGTCGATAATGGCCCGCGGGCGCAGGTCGAAGATCTCGGCGATCGCGGCGCTGATGCGGGCCGGGTCCACGGTTTCGGTTCCGAACGTCTCAACGTAGGTTCCCACCGGGCGGGCCTGCCCGATTGCGTACGCAATCTGGATTTCGGCGCGCTTGGCCAGGCCCGCGGCCACCACATTCTTGGCGACCCAGCGCATGGCGTACGCGGCCGAGCGGTCCACTTTCGACGGATCCTTGCCGGAGAACGCGCCGCCGCCATGGCGGGCCATGCCGCCGTAGGTGTCGACGATGATCTTGCGGCCGGTGAGGCCGGCGTCGCCCACCGGACCACCAATGACGAAGGCGCCTGCGGGGTTGAGGATGTTGCGGGTCCGTGAGATGTCCAGGTTGGACAGCGCCATGACCGGGCCCACCACATGCTCGGCGAGGTCGGCACGGAGCTGGTCGAGGCCGGTGCCTTCGGCGTGCTGGCTGGAGATGACGACGGTCTCGACCGAGACCGGACGGTCACCGTCGTAGCCCACTGTGACCTGGGTCTTGCCGTCCGGTCGCAGGTAGGCGAGTTCGCCGTTCTTGCGGACCTCGGTCAGGCGTTCGGAGAGCCGGTGCGCGAGCCAGATCGGCACGGGCATGTAGGACGGTGTCTCGTCGCTGGCGTAGCCGAACATGAGTCCCTGGTCGCCGGCGCCCTGGAGGTCGTAGTCGTCCTCCTGGCGGCCTTCACGGGCTTCGAGCGAGTTGAACACACCGCCGGCGATGTCGTTGGACTGCTGGCCGATGGATACCGAGACGCCGCACCGGGCGCCGTCGAAGCCGTTGGCCGAGGAATCGTATCCGATGCCCAGGATGGTCTCCCGGACAATCTGGGGGATCTCGACGTAGGCGTCGGTGGTGACCTCGCCGGCGACGTGGACCAGCCCGGTGGTGGCCAGCGTCTCCACGGCAACCCGGGACTCGGGGTCTTTGGCGAGCAGGGCGTCGAGGATCGCATCGCTGATCTGGTCACAGATCTTGTCGGGGTGGCCCTCCGTCACCGACTCGGACGTGAAGAGCCGGAGCGCGGCGGGCGTGGACCCGTGAAAGGCGGGGATGTGCAGCGGTAAAGTCACTCAACTACCTTACTGGTTGGAAAACGGACGTCCGGCGGCGTGTGTCCCCGTGCTAAGGAGATGTTGGTTACGCCGGGCTACGCCGGCGGTACAGCCCGGCTCAGCTCGGCGCTGATCCGGTCGATCACGGCAGCCGCGACGTCGGATTTGGAACCCGACGCCTCTTGGGGTTCGGAGCCGTCGCGGGAAAGGATGACTACTGAGTTCGTGTCCTCGCCAAAGACCTTGTCGCGGCCCACCTGGTTGACCACCAGCAGGTCGCAGGCTTTCCGGTGCAGCTTGGCCCGGGCATACTCCAGGACGTCTCCCCCGGCGTCGCCTGTTTCTGCGGCGAAGCCGACGATCAGCTGATTCCGGGACGCGGCGTCGCGGACCTCGACGAGTTCCCGCAGGATGTCGGGGTTGCGCACCAGGTTGATCACGGGGTCGGCGACGTCGTCGCGCTTCTTGATCTTGGTCCCGGAGACGTCCGCCGGGCGGAAGTCCGCGACGGCGGCAGCCATGATGACGACGTCGGAGCCGGCGGCCGCGTGCAGCGCCGCCTCCCGCAGTTCCAGGGCGGTTTCGACCTGGACGAGTTCGACGCCGGCGGGCGCCGGGACCTCCATGTGGGCGGCCAGCAGGCGGACGCGGGCGCCGGCGTCGCGGGCGGCTGCGGCCAGGGCCACGCCCTGCTTGCCGGAGGAGCGGTTGCCGAGGAACCGCACGGGGTCCAGCGGTTCCCGGGTGCCGCCGGCGCTGATGGTCACAGTGAGCCCGGCCAACGGCGGGACCGCCGGCTGTGCCGCTGACGGCCCGGCGGCCAGGGCCGCGTTCACGTCCAGCTCTACGGCCGGCATCCCCGCGGAAGCTGCGGAAGCATCGGCTGAGGCCGCTGCGGCGCCGGCGAGGGCCAGGGCGGCGGTGAAGATCGCCTCGGGCTCGGGCAGGCGGCCGGGACCGGAGTCGGCGCCGGTCAGCCGGCCGGACGCGGGTTCCAGCACGGTGACGCCGCGGCTGCGCAGGGTTTCGACGTTGGCCTGCGTGGCGGAATGCTGCCACATTTCGGTGTGCATGGCCGGGGCCATAAGCACCGGGCAGTCGCCGGCCATCAGCAGGGTGTTGGTCAGGAGGTCGTTGGCCTGGCCGGTGGTCGCACGGGCCAGGAGATCGGCCGTGGCCGGGGCCACGACGATCAGGTCGGCCTCGTGGCCGAGCCGGACATGGTTGACCGTGTGGACGGCGTCGAACACGCTGTTGCTCACCGGGTGCCCGGAAAGGGCCTCCCAGGTGGCGACGCCGACGAAGCGGGTGGCCGCCTCGGTGGGGATGACCGTGACGTCATGCCCGGCTTCAGTAAAAAGCCGGAGGAGCGATGCCACCTTGTAGGCGGCAATCCCTCCCCCGACTCCGAGGACTATGCGCACGTGATCTCCGTCAGCAGACAGTCTGTTTACTTGGCTCTTCCCGCGGAGGGAATTACTCCGCGGCTTCGATCGGCGTGGAGACGAGCTTGCCTTCGTTGATCTCGCGCAGGGCGATCGACAGGGACTTCTCGTTCAGCTTGGTGTCGACCAACGGGCCAACGTACTCAAACAGGCCCTCGTGCAGCTGGGCGTAGTACGCGTTGATCTGGCGTGCGCGCTTGGCACCAAAAATCACCAGTCCGTACTTCGAGTCGGCGGCCTTCAGCAGCTCGTCGATCGGCGGGTTGATGATGCCTTCAAGGTTCGTGGACACGAATTCTCCAAATTCTAACGGGCCGGTACGTCCCGGCGCCTAGCGCGGGTTCGGGGTCAGCCCCATGAGTGAAACAAGCTCGTCCGCTGCCCGACGAACGTCATCATTGATGACGGTGTGGTCGAACTCCGGTTCAGCGGCAAGTTCTAGTTTAGCGGTTTCCAGCCTCTGCTGCTGTTCTTCGGTGCTTTCCGTGCCGCGGCCGACCAGCCGGCGGACCATTTCGTCCCAGCTCGGGGGCGCCAGGAACACAAACTGGGCATCCGGGACGGCCTGCTTGACCTGCCGGGCGCCCTGCAGGTCGATCTCCAGCAGCACCGATCGGCCCTCGGCAATGGCGGCGTCAACCGTGCTGCGCAGCGTGCCGTAGCGGTTCCGGCCGTGGACGACGGCCCACTCGAGCAATTCACCGTTTTCGACCAAGGAATCGAATTCCTCGGCCGATTTGAAGAAGTAGTGGATCCCGTCCTGCTCCCCCGGCCGCGGTGGGCGCGTGGTGGCCGATACGGACAGCCAGACGCCGGGGTAGTTGTCCCGGATGTAGGTGGACACGGTGCCTTTGCCAACAGCCGTCGGGCCGGCGAGGACTGTCAGTCCCGGTTTCTTGCTCACATATTCCTTTGGGCGGTGGTGGGCAGCTCGGCGGACCGAGCTATTTGTCGTCAATAAAATCTACCAGCGCCCGGCGCTGGTGGATTCCCAGGCCCCGGACCCGTCTGGATTGTGCGATGCCGAGCTGGTCCATGATGGCCGCCGCCCGGACCCGGCCGATCCCGGGCAGGGCTTCGAGGAGCTCCACGATTCTCATCCGGGCAATGGCGTCGTCTGATTCGGCGGCACTGATGACTTTGGCGATGGTCAGCTCTCCCGTTTTGAGGCGCTCCTTTGCCTCGGCCCTGGTGGCCCTTGCGGCAGCGGCCTTGCGAAGGGCGTCGGAACGCTCCTGAGGAGTGAGTGGTCTCAAACTCACGGACGGCCTCCCTGCATGGCGGGACGGGGCACTCATGCCCTTGCCCCGAACCTACCGTCAGGCGGCGGCAGAAATCAATGCAAATCTGCGGGACGCCGACCGGCCCGGGCCGGAAAGCCCGCGGCCCTGGTCCGAAAGCCAGCCGACCCGGGTCCGGCGGCTCCGGTCCCGGGCCGGCTTGGCGGCTGCGGCTAGGCCGCGAGGAGTTCGTCGAGGGTGCGCCGTGCGGCATCCCGGAGGGACTGCAGTTGCGGTCCGGCGGCGAGGATGTCCCGGCTCGAGGTGCCCAGGACCTGGGGATAGGCCGCACCGAAAGTGCGGCGCAGGTCCGCGGCGGTGGCGCCCTGCGCACCCAGCCCTGGGGCCAGGATGGGCCCGCGGACCGCCGCCAGATCGAGATCCAGTGCGGTGAGGGCGGAGCCCACCGTGGCGCCGACCACCAGGCCCACGGAACCGAGGGGACCGTCATAGCGGCGGTTCTCTACCGCGGCCGCTTCCGTGATCCGCCGCGCGACGGAGTCCGCCCCGCCGACGTGCTGGACCGAGGCACCTTCCGGGTTCGAGGTCAGCGCGAGGACGAACACCCCGCGCCCGCTCTCGGCCGCCAGGTCCAGGGCGGGCCGGAGCGACTCGAAGCCCAGGTAGGGGCTCAACGTGACCGAATCGGCGGCAAGGGCCGAGCCGTCCCGCAGCCAGGCGTCGGCGTAGGCGGCCATGGTGGAGCCGATGTCGCCGCGTTTGGCGTCCGCGATGGTCAGCACGGAGGCTTCCGCCGCCGCGGCCAGGGTGCGTTCGAGCACGGCGATTCCCGCCGAGCCGTGACGCTCGTAGAGGGCCACCTGCGGTTTCACCGCGGCAGCGAGGGAGCCCACGGCCTCCAGCACGGTCAGCGAGAAACGTTCCAGCCCGGCGGCGTCGTCGGTCAGCCCCCAGCGCTGCAGCAGCGCCGGGTGCGGGTCGATGCCGACGCACAGCGGGCCGCGGTCCGCCATGGCCCGCCCCAGCCGGGAGCCGAAGGACTCCCGGCCGGCTGCTTCGGCGGCGGATGCCTCAGGCATCCTGGAGCGCCTTCAGGTTCGCGGCGTGCTCCTGCAGGCTCGTGACGGACCATTCGTAGGTGCGCAGGGCCTCGATGGCCTGGACGGCGGCGTTGAACTCGGCCACGGTGGTGATGCACGGGATCCCGATCGACGTCGCGGCGGCACGGAGTTCGTAGCCGTCGCTGCGGGCTTCGCCACCGGAGGGGGTGTTGAAGACCATGTCGATCTCGCCGGCGATGATGAGGTCGGCGATGGTGCCCTCGCCTTCGGCGCTGGAGCCTTCGGCGACCTTCCGGACCGGGGTGGCCTGGATGCCGTTGCGGCGCAGCACGTCGGCCGTGCCGCCGGTGGAGACGATCTCGAAGCCGAGGTCCGAGAGCCGCTTGACGCCCATGATGACCGAGCGCTTGTCCCGGTTGGCCACCGAGACGAAGATCTTGCCCTCGGTGGGCAGCGCGTTGTTGGCGGCCGCCTGGCTCTTGGCGAAGGCCGTGTCGAAGTGCTTGTCGATGCCCATGACCTCGCCCGTGGAGCGCATTTCCGGGCCGAGCAGGGAGTCGACCACCTTGCCCTCGGGGGTGCGGAATCGGCTGAATGGCAGCACGGCTTCCTTGACCGAGACCGGCGCGTCCAGCGGCAGGGTGGAGCCGTCGCCGCTCTCCGGCAGCATTTTGTAGGCGCTGCGGAGCTGGTTGATGGTGACGCCGGTGCCGATCAGGGCCGCGGCCTTCGCCATCTGGACACCGGTGGCCTTGGACACGAACGGCACGGTGCGGGAGGCGCGCGGGTTGGCTTCGAGGACGTAGAGCACGTCGGAGGCCAGGGCGAACTGGATGTTGATCAGGCCGCGGACGCCGACGCCCTCGGCGATGGCCAGGGTGGCGGTGCGGACCCGTTCCAGCACGTTGCCGCCCAGGGTGATGGGCGGCAGCACGCAGGCCGAGTCGCCGGAGTGGATGCCGGCCTCCTCGATGTGTTCCATGATGCCGCCGAGGTACATCTCCGTGCCGTCGTAGAGGGCGTCGACGTCGATCTCGACGGCGTCCTCGAGGAAACGGTCGATCAGAACCGGGTGGTCCGGGGTGATTTCGGTGGCGTTGGCGATGTAGCGGGAGAGGTTGGGCTCGTCGTAGACGATCTCCATGCCGCGTCCGCCGAGGACGTAGGACGGGCGGACCAGGACCGGGTAGCCGATCTCGTCGGCGATCTTCTTGGCGTCCTCGAAGGACACGGCGGTGCCGTTCTTCGGCGAGACGAGCCCGGCCTTGTCGAGCACGCGGGAGAAGGCGCCGCGGTGTTCGGCGAGGTCGATGGCCTCCGGCGAGGTGCCGAGGATCGGCACGCCGGCGTCGGCGAGCTGCTGGGCGAGCTTGAGCGGGGTCTGGCCGCCGAGCTGGACGAAGACGCCCATGACACCGCCGGTGCGCTCCTCGGCCGCGATGACCTCGAGGACGTCCTCCAGGGTCAGCGGCTCGAAGTAGAGCCGGGTGGAGACGTCGTAGTCCGTGGAGACGGTTTCCGGGTTGCAGTTGACCATCACGGTCTCGTAGCCGGCCTTGCGCAGCGCCATCGAGGCGTGCACGCAGGAGTAGTCGAACTCGATGCCCTGGCCGATCCGGTTGGGGCCGGAACCGAGGATGATGATGGACGGTTTGGCGTGCAGCGCGACCTCGTCCTCCTCGTCATAGGAGGAGTAGTGGTACGGGGTGTAGGCGGCGAACTCGGCCGCGCAGGTGTCCACGGTCTTGTAGACGGGACGGATGCCCAGGGCCTGCCGGACGCCGCGGACGACGTCCTCGGAGTTGTGGGTCAGGGCACCGATCTGCTCGTCGGAGAAGCCGTGGCGCTTGGCGCGCGTCAGCATCTCCGGAGTCAGCGCCGCGGCCTGCCGGATTTCGAGGGAGATCTCGTTCAGCAGCTGGAGCTGGTCCAGGTACCAGGGGTCGATCTTGGTCGCCTCGAAGAGCTGTTCCACGGTGGCGCCGCCGAGCAGGGCGCGCTGGACCTGGTGCAGTCGCTCGGTGGTGGGACGCTTGGCCTTCTCGATCAGCTCCGCGACTTCCCATTCCGGGACGTGGCTGAAGTCCAGCTGGGAGCCCTTCTGTTCGAGGGAGCGCAGGGCCTTCTGCAGGGCCTCGGTGAAGTTCCGGCCCATGGCCATGGCCTCCCCCACCGACTTCATGGTGGTGGTCAGGGTGGGGTCCGCGGCCGGGAACTTCTCGAAGGCGAAGCGCGGGACCTTCACCACCACGTAGTCCAGGGTCGGTTCGAAGGACGCCGGGGTCTTCTGGGTGATGTCGTTCGGGATCTCGTCCAGGGTGTAGCCGAGGGACAGCTTGGTGGCGATCTTGGCGATCGCGAAGCCGGTGGCCTTGGACGCGAGGGCGGAGGAACGGGAGACGCGCGGGTTCATTTCGATCACGACGACGCGGCCGGTGTCCGGCTCGACGGCGAACTGGATGTTGCAGCCGCCGGTGTCGACGCCGACCTCGCGGATGACGGCGATGGAGATGTCGCGCAGCCGCTGGTACTCGCGGTCGGTCAGGGTCAGCGCCGGGGCGACGGTGATCGAGTCGCCGGTGTGCACGCCGACCGGGTCGAAGTTCTCGATGGAGCAGACCACCACGACGTTGTCGTTTTTGTCCCGCATCATCTCGAGCTCGTATTCCTTCCAGCCGAGGATGCTCTCTTCGAGCAGCACCTCGGACGTGGGGCTGTACTGCAGGCCTTGGCCGACAATCCGGCGCAGGTCGCCCTCGTCGTAGGCCAGCCCGGAGCCGAGGCCGCCCATGGTGAAGGAGGGCCGGACGACCATCGGGTAGCCGAGGTCCCCGGCCGCGGCGAGTGCCTCGTCCATGGTGTGGATGATGTGGCTGCGGGCCGACTCGGCGCCGCAGCGCTCCACGACGCCCTTGAACTTCTCGCGGTCCTCGCCAAGCTCGATCGCGGCGATGTTGGCGCCGATCAGCTCGACGTTGTACTTCTCCAGGACGCCGTTCTTATCCAGCGCGATGGCCGTGTTGAGGGCCGTCTGGCCGCCCAGGGTCGGCAGGAGCGCGTCGGGGCGCTCCTTGGCGATGATCTTCTCCACCACTTCGGGGGTGATCGGTTCGATGTAGGTGGCGTCCGCGAACTCGGGGTCCGTCATGATGGTGGCCGGGTTGGAGTTGACGAGGATGACCCGCAGGCCCTCCTCCTTGAGGACGCGCAGTGCCTGGGTGCCGGAGTAGTCGAATTCGGCCGCCTGGCCGATCACGATCGGGCCGGACCCGATGACCATGACGCTCTTGAGGTCAGTTCTCTTGGGCATTACTTCTTGTCCTCAGTCTTGGATTCGGCGGCAGTCTTGGTGTCTGTCTCTGTCTTTGAAGAAGCGTCCGCCATCAGTTCGATGAAGCGGTCGAAGAGGTAGGCGGCGTCGTGCGGGCCGGCGGCCGCTTCGGGGTGGTACTGCACGGAGAAAGCCGGGATGTCGAGGCAGGCGAGCCCTTCGACGACGTCGTCGTTGAGGCTCACATGGCTGACCTCGACGCGGCCGAAGCGTTCCTCGGGGGCCTGCGTGGCGCCGTTGAGCGGGGCGTCGACGGCGAACCCGTGGTTCTGCGAGGTGATTTCGACCTTGCCGGTGCGGCGGTCCATCACGGGCTGGTTGAGGCCGCGGTGGCCGTAGCGCAGCTTGTAGGTGCCGAACCCGAGGGCGCGGCCCAGGATCTGGTTGCCGAAGCAGATGCCGAAGTACGGGATCTTCTGATCGAGCACCGAGCGCAGCAGCGCCACCTGGTTGTCCGCGGTCGCGGGGTCGCCGGGGCCGTTGGACATGAAGAAGCCGTCGGGGTTGACGGCCTCGACGTCGGCGAGGGTTGCCGTGGCGGGCAGCACGTGCACCCGGACACCGCGCTCGGCGAACCGGACCGGGGTCATGCGCTTGATGCCCAAGTCGATCGCGGCGATGCTGAACCGCGGCTCGCCGTCCCAGCCGTGGTCCTTGGGCTCCACCGTGTACGCGGCGTCCACGCTGACTTCCTCGGCGAGCCGTGAGCCTTCCATCGGCGCGCTGGCCAGGACGGCGTCGGTCAGTTCCTTGTCCGTGCCGCGGGCGGCGTCGCCGGAGAAGATGCCGGCGCGCATGGTCTTGTGTTCGCGCAGGTGGCGGGTGATGGCGCGGGTGTCGACGCCCTGGATGCCGACGATCCCCTGCTCGACGAGCTCGTCGTCCAGGGAGCGTTCGGAACGCCAGTTGGAGGGCCGGCGTGCGGCGTCGCGGACGATGTAGCCGGCCACCCAGATGCGGCGGGACTCGGCGTCGTCGGTGTTGACGCCGGTGTTGCCAATGTGCGGCGCGGTCTGGACCACGAGCTGGCGTGCGTAGGAGGGGTCGGTGATGGTCTCCTGGTAGCCGGTCATGCCGGTCGCGAAGACCGCCTCGCCGAGGGCCGTGCCGGTGGCGCCGTAGCTGGTGCCGCGGAAAATACGGCCGTCCTCGAGCACGAGGACTGCGGGGGTGGATGCTGCAGCGGGTGCAGTGGGGTTTGCTGTCACTGTTTTTTCTGACACGTTGGCTTCCGTCACGTCGTTACTTTCCACTATCGGCTTCTGCCTGAGGGGCTGCGGAGATCAAATCTTGGAGGGTGGTGAGGAGCACGGCCTTGTCCTCGGCGCGGCGCGTCCGGTAGCCGGTGTCGAGTTCGTGGGAGCCGAGCATCCAGCTGAGCACCAGCAGGCCGTCCTTTTCCACGAACTTTCCGGCCATGCCGCTTTCCTGCCGCACACCGGTGAGGCGTCCGGCCGGGATGAACACCGGGCCGGCGCCCGCGCGCTCGAACAGCACGCCTTCGGTGTGCACGGAGAGCCTGGCGTTGGTACGGATACCCAGGTTGTGCACGGCGATCCGGTCCAGCCAGTCGCCCGCGGTGGTGGACGCGACGTACTGGCCGTCGGCTGCGGCCAGTGGGGCGCCGAGCCCGGCGGGGACCTCGGGGAGGGGCTCGACGTCGGACTGGCGGCGCAGGCGGTTACGCCAGCCGACGGCGATGAGGGTAACCGCGACGCCAATCAGGACGAGCGTGAAGAGCAGGGACAGGTCCTTGGCACTCACGGGCGGCGGCCCGCCGGTCCGGCGTCGAGCGCGTCGGCCGGCCACCGGTACGGGGTGTTGAGTTTTCCGTCGAGAACGGTCGGGTGGCCCTTGAAAAACGTCGCCACTACCTTCCCGGGCAGTTCCCGGCCGGCAAACGGAGAGTTACGGCCCATGGTTGCCATCTTAGAAGGGTCCACGGTCCAGCGCGCAGCCGGGTCCACGAGTATGACGTTGGCAGGCTCGCCGGCCTCGAGCGGGCGGCCCTGGTCCTGGAGACGGCCGATGGCGGCCGGCGCGGCGGAGGTCACGCGGGCAAAGTCCTCCCAGCCCATCAGGCCGGTTTCGATCATGGTGTGCTGCACCACCGAGAGCGCGGTTTCCAGCCCGGTCATGCCCATGGCCGCCTGCGCCCACTCGCATTCCTTGTGTTCGCTCGGGTGCGGGGCGTGGTCAGTGCCGACGACGTCGATCGTGCCGTCGGCCAGGGCGGCGCGGAGGGCCTGGACATCGGCGTCGGTGCGCAGCGGCGGGTTGACCTTGTAGACGGGGTCGTAGCTGCGGGCGAGCTCATCCGTGAGCCAGAGGTGGTGCGGGGTGACCTCGGCCGTGACGTTGACGCCGCGGGACTTGGCCCAGCGGATGATCTCCACGGACCCTGCCGTAGAGACGTGGCAAACGTGCAGCCGGGAGCCGACATGCTTGGCCAGCAGCACATCGCGGGCGATGATGCTTTCTTCGGCGACGGCCGGCCAGCCGGCCAGGCCGAGGACGGCGGAGACCTCGCCCTCGTTCATCTGGGCGCCGGCGGTGAGGCGGGGTTCCTGCGCGTGCTGGGCCACGACGCCGTCGAACGCCTTGACGTATTCGAGCGCGCGGCGCATCAGCACCGGATCGTGCACGCAGATGCCGTCGTCGGAGAACACCCGGACGTGGGCGCGGGAGTCGGCCATGGCGCCGAGTTCGGCGAGCTGCTCCCCCGCGAGGCCCACGGTGACGGCGCCGACCGGGCGGACGTCCACCCAGCCGGCGGTCCGGCCAAGGGTGAGGACCTGTTCGACGACGCCGGCGGTGTCCGCCACCGGGGTGCTGTTGGCCATCGCGTGGACGGCCGTGTAGCCGCCGAGGGCGGCGGCGCGGGTGCCGGTTTCGACGGTTTCGGCGTCTTCGCGGCCGGGTTCGCGCAGGTGGGTGTGGATGTCCACCATGCCCGGGAGCGCAATGAGGCCTGTGGCGTCAATTACTGTTGCGTCCCTCACCCCGGCGCCGTCGGCGTCCAGCTGCCGGCCGCGGGCGGTGATCATGCCGTCCCGGATCAGGAGGTCCTCAGGGGCTCCGCCGAGGATGGCGGCGCCGCGGATGAGGTAGGCGCCGCTGTTGTCTGCGTTCTGTTGCTGATCGGCCATCAGTGGCTCTCCTGGTGGGAATAAGTGGTGTTCGGATTGGCGGCCAGGGACGCGGCCGCGGATATAGCTACAGGTGCGGCGGCCGGTTGGCGGTTCTCGCCGGAAAGCAGCAGGTACAGGGCCGCCATCCGGACCGACACACCGTTGCGGACCTGCGCCAGCACGGTGGAGCGGGGCGAGTCGGCCGCGGCAGCGGAGATTTCCAGGCCGCGGTTCATGGGCCCGGGGTGCATGATGATGGTGTCCTTGAGCCCCAGGCTGTCGAGGGCACGGAGCCGGTTGTCGTCGAAGCCCCAGCGGCGCGAATACTCGCGGGTGGTCGGGAAGAAGGAGGCGTTCATCCGTTCGCCCTGGACGCGGAGCATCATCATGGCGTCCACGCCCTGCGCGAGGGTCTCGTCGAGGTCGAAGCTGACCGCGCACGGCCATTTTTCGACGCCGACGGGCAGCAGCGTGGGCGGCGCGACGAGCGTGACCTCTGCGCCGAGGGTGCGCAGCAGCCAGAGGTTGGAGCGGGCCACGCGGGAGTGCAGGACGTCACCGGCGATGGCGACGCGCATGCCTTTGAGGTCGGCCCCGGCCGACGGCGTGCCGGCCAGCTTCGACCAGTGCCGGCGCATGGTGAACGCGTCCAGCAACGCCTGGGTGGGGTGTTCGTGGGTGCCGTCGCCGGCGTTGATGACGGCGGCGTCGATCCAGTCGGTCGCGGCCAGACGGTGCGGCGCCCCGGAGGCCCAGTGCCGGATGACCACTGCGTCGGCGCCCATCGCGGCGAGCGTCTGGGCGGTGTCCTTGAGCGACTCACCCTTGGAAACGGAGGAGCCCTTCGCGGCGAAGTTGATGACGTCGGCGGAGAGCCTCTTGGCGGCAGCTTCGAAGGAGATCCGGGTGCGGGTGGAGTCCTCGAAGAAGAGGTTAACCACGGTGCGCCCGCGCAGGGCGGGGAGCTTTTTGACCTCGCGCTCCCCCACGGCCGCCATTTCCTCCGCGGTGTCCAGGATGCGGATGGCGTTGTGCAGGCTCAGGTCTTCGGTGGAGAGCAGGTGCCTCATGCGGTGGCCTCGATGACCACTTCATTGACGGGGACGCCGTCCACAGAGTCGGTTTCCTCGAGGCGGACCCGGACCTTCTCCGATGAGGAGGTGGGCAGGTTCTTGCCGACGTGGTCCGCGCGGATGGGCAGTTCCCGGTGGCCACGGTCGATCAGCACGGCGAGCCGGACAATCCGGGGGCGGCCGAGGTCAATGATGGCATCCAGGGCTGCCCGGATGGTGCGTCCGGAGTAGAGGACGTCGTCGATCAGCACAACAACTTTGTTGTCGATCCCGGTGCGCGGCAGCTGGGTGGGGTACGGCGGCCTGGTGGGCTGGTGCGAGAGGTCGTCGCGGAACATTGTGACGTCGAGCTGGCCGACGATCGCGGCGGCGTCAACGGTGGGATCCGCGGCGGCGATCTTGGCGGCGAGGCGGACGGCGAGGGGATAGCCCCGGCGCGGGATGCCCAGCAGGACGAGGTCCTGGGAGCCCTTGTTGGCCTCGAGAATTTCATGGGCGATACGAGTGAGAGCGCGGTCGATGTCAGCCTGGTTGAGGACAACCCGGGTGAGTACCACCTTCGCCGGACCCGGTGCTGAAGGCACAGAAGTCAAAGCTCGTCTCCCCTTTCCCCGCCTCACGGGACGGAATTAAAAAAGGATTATTTGCTCTTTCAAATTACCACAACGGCACTGGCGCCCCGTCGCCGCGGGAATGCGTTTAACCTCACACGGACATAGGCTCGGTTCCATGACGACGAACGAGCCGCGGCCGGGGCGTGAGCACCCCGGCGGCCCCGGGCAGCGGCCGCTGCCCCTGCCCCAGCAGGCCAACCCGACGTGGCTGGGGCAGGTCCGGCCGGCCTACTATCAGCAGGCACCGGCCAACTACCGCGGCCAGTTCCAGCCGGCCCTGCCTCCCGCGGGGCCGGCGGTAGGCAGCCCGGGCTGGAAGAAGGGCCGCAGTTCGGCCGGCGTCGCCGGCCTCGTAATGGCCGGCGGATTCCTGGCGTTCCTCTGCCTTTTCCTGGTCCTGCCCTTCCTGCTGGACCGGACCGGAATCGCCGGCTTCGTTATTGGCTTCATCGCCTCGCTGATTCCCCTGGGGACCGTGTTGCTGACGGTGCGCTTCATCGACCGGTGGGAACCGGAGCCCAAGCCCCTGCTGCTTTTCGCGTTTGCCTGGGGAGCCGTCGTCTCGATCGCGGTGACGATGCTGATCCAGCCCTACTTCTCGCTGGTGGCCGGGCCTGCCTCAGGACTGGACTATACGACGTTCGCCGTGACGGTCCAGGCACCGGTGGTAGAGGAATTCGCGAAGTCCCTGGGGTTGCTGGTGCTCGTGCTCTTCGCCCCGAAACACTTCAACGGACCGGTCGACGGTGTGGTGTTCGCCTTCACGATCGCGGCGGGCTTCGCGTTCACCGAGAACATCCTCTACTTCGGCCGCGCCATCGCCGAATCCAGCGACCCCGGCACGGACCTCGCGGTGGTGTTCTTTCTCCGCGGAGTCCTGTCCCCCTTCGCCCACGCCATTTTCACGGGTACCACCGGCCTGGTGATGGGGTTCGCCGCCCGCCGCGGGCACACCGGGCTGTCCGTGCTGGCATTCTTCGTCGGCCTCGTCCCCGCGATGTTGTTGCACAGCGCCTGGAACAGCATGGGCGGGGACTTCCTGGGCCAGTACGTGATGGTGCAGGTGCCGATCTTCCTGCTGGCGGTGCTGGTGATCGTGCTGCTGCGGGTGGCGGAGCGCAGGCTCACCCGCCAGCGGCTCAGGGAATACGCGGCCGCGGGCTGGTTCACCGCCGCCGAGGTCGAAATGCTGGCCACCGTCGGCGGCCGCCGTTCCGCGCTGCGCTGGGCCAAGTCCACCGGGCGGGGGCCGCAGATGAAGGCCCTGCTCCAGGCCGCAACCCAGCTTGCCCTCACGCGGCAACGGATCCTCAGCGGCCGGGACGTGCCGGCACACCAACGCGATGAACAGCGCCAGCTCGCCGAGATCGCCGCACTCCGTGCCGCCGTCGTCGGCTAGGGAACTGGAGAACTGGAGAACTGGAGAACTAGGGAAACGAGGGGAATTGAAAGAACCCCGGCCAGGATGTCCTGGCCGGGGTTCTTCGTGTGCGGGAGCTTACGCCAGCAGCGAGGGCTTCAGCTGCTGCAACCGGCCCAGCAGGCCGTTGATGAACGACGGCGACTCGTCGGTGGAGAGCGTCTTGGCCAGGGCCACAGCTTCGCTGACCGCCACGCCGTCCGGGACGTCGTCGTTGTAGAGCAGTTCCCAGGTGCCGATCCGCAGGATGATGCGGTCCACGGAGGGCATGCGCTCCAGGGTCCAGCCCTGCGAATAGGTCTCCAGGAATTCGTCGATGGCCACCTGGTGCGAGACCACGCCTTCGACGATTTCGAGGGTGTAAGGGTTGACGATCTGATCCGTCTGCTCGCGGCGGGACTTCAGCACGTCGAACGCCGAGGCTGAGCGCTGCTCGGCCTCAAAGAGCACATCGAGGGCCCGGTTCCGGGCCTTACCGCGCGCACTCACTAGTCGTTGACCCGGCCGAGGTAGCTGCCGTCGCGGGTGTCGACCTTGACCTTGGTGTTGTTCTCGACGAACAGCGGCACCTGGATCTCGTACCCGGTTTCGAGGGTGGCGGGCTTGGTGCCGGCCGAGGAGYGGTCGCCCTGCAGGCCCGGCTCGGTGTAGGTGATCTCGAGGACGACGCTCGGGGGCAGCTCGATGTAGAGCGGGTTGCCCTCGTGGATGGCGATGTTGACCATCTGGTTTTCGAGCATGAAGTTGGTGGCGTCGCCGACGGTGGCGGCGGAGACGGTGAGCTGGTCGAAGTCCGAGGTGTCCATGAAGACGAAGTCGGCGCCGTCCTGGTACAGGTACTGGTAGTCGCGGCGGTCCACCGTGGCGGTCTCAATCTTCAGTCCGGCGTTGAAGGTCTTGTCGACGACCTTGCCGGACATCACGTTGCGCATCTTGGTGCGCACGAACGCGCCACCCTTGCCGGGCTTGACGTGCTGGAACTCGATGATGTTCCAAAGCTGGCCCTCAAGCTTAAGGACGGTTCCGTTCTTGATGTCGTTAGTGGTTGCCACAGTATCCTCTTAGTCTCTATCTGGTTCGTTTCGGCCGGTGCTATCGGCCGGACGTTCTATGCCGGGCCGGCATGCCAAGCGGCCCGCCAGCGCGTATTTGTCAAAAATCCAAGATCTATTCTACCGGTTCCGGCGGACAGCTGGCTGACGCAGGCTCAGGACTGCTGTTCCAGTTCGTCCCGCGCGCGCTGCAGCGCCACGGTGGAGGCGTAGATGAGGGCCGCGTCGGCGGACCCGGCGACGCGCAAATCCAGCGCCTTGGCGAAGGATTCGACGGCGGCGCCAATGTTCCCGCCGGCGAAGTAGGACCGGCCGAGGTGCTGGCGGACGGCCGCCTCCTCCAGGGTGCCCTGGGTCTCGGCGAGGAGCTGGCGGAACACCTCCACGGCCCGGTCGAACCGGTTCGAAACCCGGAGCACGTCCGCCTCGAAGATCCGCAGCCGGAGCGAGCCGGGGTCCTTGTAGCGGGCCTCGGCCAGGAGCTCGGCGGCTTCGGCCGCGTGACCTTCGACGAGCCGGACCAGGATCAGGTCCCCGGGGTCCGTAGAGGCCGCCAGCGCCTCGGCCAGGACCTCGTCATTGACGATCTGGGGCATCAGAGACTGCGGGTTGATCCGGATCCCGGGAACTCCCGCGTCCGGCCACTCGCTCGTGCCGCCCTTGACCTCCTGCATCAGGAGGCAATCTCCTGGTAGGCGGCAAACAGCAGGGACGTGTCCGGGACGTCGAGGATGCCGGGCCGGCCCACGCCGTCGAGCACCACGAACCGCAGCAGGTCACCGCGGGATTTCTTGTCCCGGCGCATGCCGTCCAGGAGAGCCTGCCAGCGGTCGCGGCGGTACGTGATGGGAAGCCCAAGGCTTTCGAGGATGCTGCGGTGCCTGTCGGCGTCGGCGTCGCTGAGCCGGCCGACGCTGCGGGCGAGCTCGGCGGCGAACATCATGCCCACGGACACGGCGGCACCGTGCCGCCAGGAGTAGCGCTCGACGAGTTCGATCGCGTGGCCCAGGGTGTGGCCGTAGTTCAGGATCTCGCGCTGGCCGGTTTCCTTGAGGTCCTCTGAGACGACCCGGGCCTTGACGGTGATAGCGCGTTCGATCAGTTCCCGCAGGATGTCCGAGCGGGGATCGGAGACCGCTGACGGGTCCTTTTCGATCAGGTCCAGGATGGCCGGGTCGGCAATGAAGCCGCACTTGATGACCTCAGCCATGCCGGAAATGATCTCGTTCTTCGGCAGCGTCTCCAGCGTGTCGAGGTCCGCGAGGACGCCGGCGGGCGGGTGGAAGGCGCCGACGAGGTTCTTGCCCTCGGCGGTGTTGATCCCGGTCTTGCCCCCGACGGAGGCGTCCACCATGCCCAGCAGGCTCGTGGGCATGTGGATGACCTTCACACCGCGCAGCCAGGTCGCGGCGACAAAGCCGGCCAGGTCCGTGACGGCGCCGCCGCCGACGGCGACGATGGCGTCGGAGCGGGTGAAGTCGTTCTGCCCCAGCACCTGCCAGCAGAAGGAGGCGACTTCGATGTGCTTGCCCTCTTCGGCGTCGGGGATTTCTGCGGTCAGCGCGGTGAAGCCGGCGGCGGCCAGCTCTTCCCGGACGGTGTCCCCGGTCAGCCGCAGCGCGCGGGGGTGGATGACCAGGACGCGCTTGACGCGCTCGCCCAGCAGGCCCGGCAGGCTTGCCAGGAGGCCGCGGCCCACTACGACGTCGTAGTTCTCACCCGGCGTTAGTCCGGTGACTTTGATGACGGTTGATTCGGTACTCACTATTTAACTTCCTTTGTCGACGCCGGAGTGGGCACCGCCGCGGCCTTAGCCGCGGCGAGCTCCCCCAGCGCATCTTCCAGCCGGTGGGCCAGCTCGGGAACGCTGCCGCTCCGGACATCGAGGACGAGGTCGGCGAGCCGTTCGTAGACCGGCTGCCGGGTGGCGAACAAGGTCCGCCACCGGCCCATGGCGTCGCCGGCCAAGAGCGGCCGGCCCGAATTTCTGGCGATGCGTTCCGCCACAGTGTCGGCGTCGCATTCGAGATAGACAACGGTACAGCGGCCCAGGAGCTGCTGCGTACCGGAGTCGAGGACAGCCCCGCCGCCGAGCGAAATGACGTTCGTGCCGCCCTGCGCCTCGTCGATGGCCTGTGCAACGGCCCGGGCCTCCATCTCACGGAAGGCGTGCTCGCCCCGGCTGGCGAAGATCTCGGCGATCGTCCCGTGCTGGGCCACCACGAGGGCGTCGGTGTCCACGAACGCGCACCCCAGGTGCTGCGCGAGCTGTTGTCCGATCGCCGATTTGCCCACGGCCATCGGTCCGATCAGGACCACCGGGCCAAGGTGCCTTGCCGCGGCGGAGGGCCCGCCGGTGTTCCCGGCCGGCACTAGTGGCCGATCGAGTCCAGGGACGCCGGAATGCTGTCCAGGTAACCCTTGATGTTGCGGGCGGTCTCCTGCACGGAGTCACCGCCGAATTTTTCGGTGACCGCTTCGGCGATCACAAGGGCCACCATGGCCTCGGCCACGACGCCGGCGGCCGGGACGGCACAGACGTCGGAGCGCTGGTGGTGTGCCTTGGCGGCCTCCCCAGTGCTGACGTCGACCGTCCTGAGGGCCCGGGGCACGGTGGCGATCGGCTTCATGGCGGCACGGACGCGCAGGACATCGCCAATGCTCATGCCGCCCTCGATCCCGCCTGCGCGGTTGGAAGTGCGGATGATCTTGCCGTCCGCGTCCTTGACGATCTCGTCGTGGGCGGCCGAGCCGCGGCGCGCCGCGGTCAGGAAGCCGTCGCCGACCTCAACGCCCTTTATGGCCTGGATGCCCATCAGGGCCGCCGCCAGCCGCGAGTCGAGGCGCCGGTCCCAGTGGACGTAGCTGCCCAGTCCCGGCGGGAGGCCGTAGGCGAGCACTTCCACGACCCCGCCGAGGGTTTCGCCTTCCTTGTGCGCGACGTCGACCTCGGCCACCATGGCGTCCGAGGTTTCGCGGTCGAAGCAGCGCAGCGGGTCGGCGTCCAGGGCGATCACGTTGCGCGGTACCGGCAGCGGCCGGCCTTCCGGCACGGCAACGCTGGCGATGGACACGGTGTGGGAGACGAGTTCGATCCCGAGCTGCTTGAGGAACGCCGCGGCGACCGTGCCGAGCGCCACCCGCGTGGCCGTCTCGCGGGCGCTGGCGCGCTCCAGGACCGGGCGGGCCTCGTCGAAACCGTATTTCTGCATGCCGGTGAAGTCGGCGTGGCCGGGCCGCGGCCGCGTCAGCGGGGCGTTCCGGGCCTGGTCGGCCAGGATTTCGGGCTCCACGGGATCAGAGGACATGATCTGTTCCCACTTGGGCCATTCGGTGTTGCCGACCTGGATGGCGACGGGACCGCCCTGGGTCAGGCCGTGGCGGACTCCGCCGAGGATCGTGACCACGTCCTGCTCGAATTTCATCCGGGCGCCGCGGCCATAGCCGAGCCGGCGGCGGGCCAGGGCCTCGCTGATGTGGGCGCTGGTGAGTTCCACACCGGCGGGCACGCCTTCAATTATTCCGACCAGTGCCGGGCCATGGGATTCTCCGGCAGTCAACCAACGCAACATACATTCCATCCTGCCATGTCGGGCGGTTAGAACACCCGTCGGGGCGCTCCGACTGCGTCACACATCACATCTGTGACTCCGGCGGGGAGGGCCTCGCCCAGTCCGGTGAAGTGCCGCACCTGCTCCACCGCCTGGTAGATGAGCATTTCCAGCCCGGGGACCACCGTGCCGCCGGCTTCCTGCCAGACCGCGGCGATCCGGCTGGGCCACGGATCGTAGGCGACGTCCAGGAGGACGCCCGGGCTGCCCGGGGGTGTTGTCCGCCGCCGTCCGCCAGCATCGGCTTGAGGCAAGGATCCTGCCGGCGTGGCTGGCAGCTCCCCTGTCAGTTCCGCGGCAAGCGCGTCTGCCAGCTCTTCGGCAAGTGCGTCTGCCGCGCGGGGCGGCAGCGTGGAGATGACGACGTCGGCCGCTGCAACGGCGGCGGCCGCACCGGCGAGGGGAAGCACCCGGACGGGGACCCCCACGGCGGCCGAGGCAGCGCGGGCCTCCGCCGCGCGGCTGACATCGCGGACGAACACTTCGGCGGACACCGCCCCCAGTTCCTTGAGGGCGGCGATGGCTGCTGCCGCGGTCCCGCCCCCGCCGAGGATCACGGCGGTGGGCGCGGAGGCTGCCCCCGCGTGCCGGAGCGCGTTGACGATCCCGGCGACGTCGGTGTTGTAGGCAACCAATCGTGTGTGGCCAGCACTGCCGCCGTCGGATTCGAACGCCACGGTGTTGACGACGCCGAGTGCGCGCCCCACCCCCCGGACCTCGTCCACTTCCGCCACCATGGCCGACTTGAGCGGCATGGTGACCGAGAGCCCGCGCCAGGAACCGTCAGCGCGCACCTCCTCCCTGACCTGCCGCATGAAATCCGGCAGGTCAGCCTCGGTCACGTCAATGGCGGAGTAGGCGATGTCCACGCCCAGGTGGGCGTAGGCGGCCCGGTGCAGCGCCGGCGATTTCGAATGGCTGATGGGATGCCCGAGGACGGCCGCCCGCAGCGTCATACGCAGCGTCCCGGGTTGGCCTCGCACCACGCGTTGTACTGCGCCACGTAGCCGTTGTGTTCCGCCAGGGTCTTGGAGAACTTGGTCTCCTTGGTGTCCAGGTTGATGGTGACCCAGTAGAGGAAACTGTTGGACTTGGGCCTGGCGGCGGCGTCAATGGCCGTCTTGCCGGGAGAGCCGATGGGGCCGGCGGGCAGTCCCTGGTTGGCGTAGGTGTTGTACGGATTCGACTTGTCAGCCTTCTGGGCCTCGTCGATGTGGAAGCTGTGGATGCCCAGGCCGTAGGTAACCGTGGCATCGGACTGGATGAGCCCGTTGGTCTCGGTGTTGTTGGGCTTGAGGCGGTTGTAAATGGCGCCGGCGACGTCACCGTATTCGGCCTGGCCGCCTTCCGCCTGGACGATGCTTGCCACCGTCACGACGTCGTACTGCTTCGCGGGATCGGTGACGCCCTGGGCCTTGAGTTCATCCTGGGTGCTGCCGACGAGCTTCTGCAGAATTTCCTTGGCGGAGGAGCCCAGCGGGAAGCGGTACTCCCCCGGAGCCAGGTAGCCCTCGAGGTTCTTGGCTTTGGCGGGGACGCCGAACTGCGCCGGCGCATCGCTGAGCGCTTTCAGCTCCGGACCCGGAATCCCGGTGCCCTCGGAAATCGCCTGCAGGGATTCGCTGATCCGCAACCCGGCGCTGAGCGCAAAGTACATGACCTTGCCCTGGCCCTTGTTCAGCAGGACATCCACGGCATCAGAGTTCTTCATTTCCTGGCGCATCGAGAACGTGCCGGGGTTCAGGGCACCGCCGGAAGCGGTGAACTCCTTCAAGAAGGTGTCCGCGTTCGCCACGACCTTTTTCGACTCCATCTCGGTGGCCACGGACCGCGGCCCGGCGCCGGGTTCGACCGTGATGGTGACCTCACCGGTCCCGGGGCCGGGGTAGTCGGCCATTTTGTCCCCGCCCAGGAGGGGCTTGAGGAACTGCGCGCCGACGGCGATTGCGACGACGAAGACCGTCAGGGAAAGCACCAGGGCCAGGAAACGGCGCCGGCGGCGGACCTTCTTGGACGGACCCTTGTCGTAGCCGGCCGCTCCGGCCATCAGCTCCTCGCCCGGGTCGCCGTGGTACTCGGCGTCCGGGTGCGGCTGGGCCCGGGGGTCGCCGGAGGTGTCGTAGACATGGTGAGCCTCGTCGTGAGGGTGTTGAGCATAGCCATCGTGGACGCCCGCGTCATGGGCAGCCGCATCGTGGCGGGTCCCGTAGCCGAGCTGGCCTGCCGCCGCATAAATGGCGTCGTCGTGGCCAACGTCCTCGCGGACGGGCTCTTCGCGGACAGGCTCTTGGCGGACAGGGATCAGCTGCGTGAAATCTTCTTGCACGGGCTCGTCACGAACGGCGTCTTCGCGCACAGGCTCTTCGTACCCGGATTCTTCGTGCACTGGCTCTTCAGGGACGGCTTCCGCGTGCACGGGCTCTTCACGAACGGGCTCGTCACGAACAGTTTCCTCGTGCACGGTCGGTGCTGCGTCGGGGAGTTCCGGGGCGGCCTGCGGCAGTTCGCCGTCCTGTGCCCGTGCCGGTGCCGGTCTCGGAACATCCGGTCCCGTCTCAAAAGCCTGCGGCGGGATCACGTTCTGACCCTGGGTCGCCAAGAGCTTTTCCTGGGCCCGGACTTCTTTGCGCGTCAGCGGTCGGCCGGCGCCACCAAGGGCGTCACCGGAGGAGTCATCACTGTTGACCGGGCTCACTGTAGCCTTCCATCTTCTGAAGAGTGCGTCTGTACTGCCGGGCCGGTCTGTGCGCCGCCCCCGGTCGGCCACGGCGCAGACTCCGCGTAGACGCGGTTTCCGACCTCCGTTCCCCTGGCCTTTTGCATATCAATCGCATGTTGCAGAATACCTGCCGCCGCAACCTGATCAACAACTGTACGGTGATTCCTGCTGCTCATGCCAGCTTCGTGCAGGTTGCGGTGGGCGGTCACGGTGCTGAGCCGCTCGTCAATCAGGCGCACGGGCACCTCGGATCCGGCGCCCTGCAGGGCCCTGGCCAGCAGCTGCGCGTACTCGGTGGCCATCCTGGCCGAAGCGTGCTCTTCGCCCTTCATGGTGCGCGGCAGTCCCACGAAAATCTCCACGGCGTCCAGCTCCGTGGCCAGGGCGGCCAGGATTCGCACGTCGGTGTTCTTTTTCGTGTTCCGCTGCAGTGTGCGCAGCGGAGTCGCCAGGATTCCGTCGCGGTCGCAGACGGCCACCCCCACGCGGACGGTGCCGACGTCCACCCCGAGCTTCACGCCCCGGGGATAGACGCCGGCCACAGCAGCTTCAGACACGTGGGATCCGCTATCGCCGGGTAATGGCGTCCACGACGGCGCCGAGGGCAGCGCCGACCTTGGCGGCGTCGGTGCCGCCGCCCTGGGCGACGTCGTCCTTGCCGCCACCGCCGCCACCGAGGATGCCTGCGGCGAGGCGCACCAGGGCACCGGCCTTGACTCCGGCTGCCCGGGCGGCTTCATTGGTGGCGATCAGGATAACGGGACGGTCGTTACTGACACCGGCCACGGCGACGGCGGCGGGCTCGGAACCGAGACGCGTCCGCAGGTCCAGGGCCAGGCCGCGCAGGTCATCCGCGCCGCTGACCTGGCCGGCGTCGTGCGCAATGACCTTGACGCCGGCGGCGTCCTGGGCGGTGCCAACCAGCTGGGCAGCGGCGGCCGTCAGCTGCTCCTTGCGCAGCCGCTCGAGTTCCTTTTCGGCCGTCTTGAGCTTGGTCAGGGTGCTGGAAATCCGGTCCGCGAGCAGCCCGGAGGGAACCTTCAGCATTTCCGTGAGCTCGGTGACCAGGGCCCGCTCCGCGGCCAGGTGCCGGAAGGCGTCCATACCCACGAAGGCTTCCACACGGCGGTTTCCTGAGCCGACCGACTGTTCGCCGAGCAGGGACAGGCTGCCGATCCGCGAGGTGTTCTCGACGTGGGTGCCACCGCAGAGTTCGCGGGACCAGGCGCCGTCGATTTCCACGACCCGGACCTCGTTGCCGTAGTTCTCGCCGAACAGCGCCATGGCGCCGAGCGCCTTGGCCTCGGCAAGCCCCATGATCTTGGTTTCCACCCGGAAGTTGTTGCGGATGGCGATGTTGGAGACTTCCTCGATCTCGGACCGGGTGGCGGCGCTCAGGCCCTCGCCCCAGGCGAAGTCGAAGCGCAGGTAGCCGGCCTTGTTGAAGGAGCCGCGCTGCAGGGCCTCCGGGCCGAGGATCTGGTGCAGGGCCGCGTGCACAATGTGGGTGCCGGTGTGGGCCTGCTCCGCGGCGTGGCGGCGTTCCCGGTCCACGGCGGCCTGAACCAGCGAGTCGGCACCGATTTCGCCTTCGCGGACGATTGCCTTGTGGACGCTGAGGCCCTTGACGGGGCGCTGGACGTCCAGGACCTCGACGACGAAACCGTCCCCGGTGATCAGCCCGGTGTCGGCGGCCTGGCCGCCGGCCTCGGCGTAGAACGGCGTCTCGGCCAGGACCAGTTCGATTTCATCGCCGGTGGAGGCCTGGGCGACCTTCCGGCCGCCGGACAGGATGCCGCGGACCTTGGACTCGCCCTGGAGCTCGGTGTAGCCGGTGAAGACGGTCTCGCCGGCGGACAGCAGCTCCTGGAACGCGCTGAGGTCCGCGTGCGAACCCTTCTTGCCCTTGGCATCGGCCTGGGCGCGCTGGCGCTGTTCGAGCATGAGCTTGCGGAACTCGGGCTCGTCGACTTTCAGCCCGGCCTCTTCGGCCATTTCCAGGGTGAGGTCGATCGGGAAGCCGTAGGTGTCATGCAGGGCAAAGGCGTCGGCGCCGGAGAGCGGCTGGTTGGCGGCCTTGGACTCCTTGACGGCGTCCTCAAGGCGGGCGGTGCCGGAGGCGATGGTGCGCAGGAACGCCTTTTCTTCGGCATAGGCAATCCGGCTGATGCGCTCGAAGTCGGTCTCGACGATCGGGTAGACGCCCTTCATGGCGTCCCGCGAGGCCGGCAGCAGCTCGGGCAGGCAGGCCTTTTCGACACCGAGCAGGCGCATGGAGCGGACGGCCCGGCGGATCAGGCGGCGCAGCACGTAGCCGCGGCCCTCGTTGGAGGGGGTCACGCCGTCGGCGATCAGCATGAGGGCCGAGCGGATGTGGTCGGCAACGACGCGCATGCGGACGTCATCGGTGTGGTGCGGGTCCTCGGCGGACTCCGCGGAGGTGTACTCCCGGCCGGAGAGGGCCGCGGCCCGGTCGATCACGGGGCGGACCTGGTCGGTCTCGTACATGTTCTCGACGTCCTGGAGGATCATCGCGAGGCGCTCCATGCCGAGGCCCGTGTCGATGTTCTTCTTGGGCAGCTCGCCGGTGATGTCGAAATCCACCTTGGAGCGCACGTTGTCGATCTGGTACTGCATGAACACGAGGTTCCAGATCTCGACGTAACGGTTCTCGTCGGCGACGGGGCCGCCCTCGACGCCGTAGGACGGTCCGCGGTCGTAGTAGATCTCCGAGCAGGGACCGGCCGGGCCGGGCTGGCCGGTGGACCAGTAGTTGTCGGCCTTGCCCATCCGCTGGATACGCTCGGCCGGCATGCCGGTGTTCTTCAGCCAAAGCTGCTCGGCCTCGTCGTCCTCTTCGTAGACGGTGACCCAGAGCCGCTCCGGCGGCAGTCCGTACCCGCCGTCGTCCACGCTGGTGGTCAGGAGCTCCCACGCGAACTTGATGGCGTCTTCCTTGAAGTAGTCGCCAAAGGAGAAGTTGCCGCACATCTGGAAGAACGTGCCGTGGCGGGCGGTCTTGCCCACCTCCTCGATGTCACCGGTGCGGATGCACTTCTGCACACTGGTGGCCCGCTGGTAGGGGGCCTCCTCGCGGGCCGTCAGGTACGGGATGAACGGGACCATGCCGGCCACGGTGAACAGCAGGGACGGGTCGCTGGAGACCAGGGAGGCGGAGGGCACGGCGGTGTGCCCCTTGCTGACAAAAAAGTCGATCCAGCGCTTGGTGATCTCCTGCGACTTCATGAGCTGATTTCTTACCCTTCAATATTCACTGCGTTATGTGGCCCGCGTCTGTGCTGCGCGGGACAAGCTGAGGACCGGCACTGATCCGGGCCCCGTCAATCCGGTGCCCCTTCAGGTGGTGCCGACGCGGGCCCTTAACGGGCACCGTACTTACTAATTCTCTCCCGGCTAGCGCCGGACCGCATCCCGGCGGGCAACGGCGCCGCCGGCGGCAATATCCGTTGCCGTTGCGATGCCAAGGGCGGAGCGGAGTTCGGCCTCCCGCTCGCCCATACCTTCGCGGACGGCGTCGGCGAAGTCGAACAGGCCGTCCGCCAGCCGTCCCACGGCCCGGTTGAGGCCCTCGGGGCCGAGGGCGGACTGGGCTTCGGTGACCTTGCGGAAGGCGATGACGCCGATCGCGACGCCGATTCCCATCCAGATGATTCTGTTCATGTCAGGTTCTCCCGGAGGGTTAGCGGCTGCGGCGGCCGGTGGCGGGCTTTTTGGGGGTGCTGAAGGCGGAGCGCACGCCGTAACTGAAGGCTGCCACCTTGATCAGCGGCGAACCGACAGTGGCCGCCATCAGCGAGGACAGCGCCGAGATGTTGGCCGAGGCGTCCGAGACGTTGGAGGAGATGCCGTCAACCTTCTTCAGCTGCTCGTTGGTGGTGGTCACCGTGGCGGTGACCTCGTCCATGAGCGGGGTGGCGCCGTCGCTGAGCGAGCGGATCGTGGTCCGCAATTCGTCGAACACTCCGCCGAGCTTCAGGATGGGCACGGCGAGCAGCAGGACCAGCAGTGCAAACACCCCAGCCGCGATCAGGCCGGCAATATCGCCACCAGACATAGACACTCATCTCCTTGAACTGCAGGGGATACCTGCTCGTTGCGTCGGGTTCCGACGGTTTCAACCGTTGGGCAGAACCGGCTCCCGGGGAACTCCCCCAAGTACCTTACATACAAAGAAGCCCGCGGCGCTTGCCACGGGCTTCTTTGTAGGTGATGCCTTTTGAATTAGCGTGCGTAGAATTCCACGACGAGCTGCTCTTCGCAGGTCACGGGGATCTCGGAACGCTTGGGGCGGCGCACCAGGCGGGCCTGCAGGGCGTCAAGCTTGACGTCCAGGTAGGCCGGAACGATCGGCAGGACGTCGCGGTGAGCGCCGGCTGCTGCAACCTGGAACGGAGGCATGGTCTCGCTGCGGCTGTGGACGTGAACCAGCTGGCCCTCGCCGACGCGGAAAGACGGGCGGTCAACGCGGATGCCGTCAACGAGGATGTGGCGGTGCACAACCAGCTGGCGGGCCTGGGCGATGGTGCGGGCGAAGCCGGCACGCAGCACGAGGGCGTCGAGACGCATTTCGAGCAGTTCGATCAGGTTTTCACCGGTCAGGCCCTTGGTGCGGCGTGCTTCTTCGAAGGCACGGGTCATCTGGGCTTCGCGGATGCCGTACTGGGCGCGCAGACGCTGCTTTTCGCGCAGACGTACGGCGTAGTCGGAGTCCTGCTTCTTGCGGGCACGGCCATGCTCACCGGGGCCGTACGGGCGGCGCTCCATGTACTTGGCGGCCTTGGGGGTCAGAGCGATGCCGAGTGCACGCGAAAGGCGTGCGGTACGGCGAGCACGAGTGTTGTTAGCCACTTGTGTCCTTCCAATATCTGCGGTGTGTCAGTGTTACTGGCCTCCACGATGGAGAGCATCGGCCAACCGCTGCCTTTTGCTACTGGGCACAGGGCAACCCTCATCGAACCGAAGTTTCCATGGATTGTGCGTCCGTGCCTTGCCAGACAACGATCCAGCCTACCAGATCCGGCCGGCGGACCGAAGTCAGATTCTGGCGTGCGCTCCCCGGACACCGCTGCGCCCGAAGGACGCCGCACCCAGGAATTCCACGGCCACGAACGGTTTCGGGCCCACCACCCATTCGTCGTGACCGGGCGGAATCGCGTAGGTGTCATTGGCGTGGATCGTGGACCGCAGCCCTTCTGCCGTTTCGACTTCCATTTCACCGGAAATGCAGAATCCGAGATGGTGGTGCAGGCAGACGTCGGTCCGCTCGTAGGGTCTGGTGTTCTCCGACCACCGCCAGCCCGGGCCCAGAATCAGCCGGGCCACTGAGTAGTCGTTCACTGTGCAGAGGTCGAATTCGGCCTTGTCCGGGCACCGTTTCTTATCCGGCACATCGAAGGACTTCACTGCCATGGCTGTAACGAAGTTGATACTCATGGGACACCTGCCGGGGACGGGACGGGAACGCTCGCGCTGGATGAGCTGGGATAGAGCGAAGCCAGCTGCCGTTCCGGGGTCCGGAAAGAGGGAGCCAGCGATGTGACCGCGCTGTCCCCTGCGCCGCACGGACGGTCAGCAGATCCATGCCGCCGTAATTCCACGTTAGACCTCTTGGCCCCTATGTCAACGGCGGATTCCGGCACTGCAAGCCGCTGCGGACCAGCCGCTGGTCACGGGCCCTTCACGTGCCTTGTCACGTGCCGCGGATGATCTTCCGAAGCCGCTCGAGCCGGGTGGCGATGTCGCGTTCGGCCCCGTTGCCGGTGGGCTCGTAGTAGTTGCGTCCGACGAGGTCATCGGGCGGGTACTGCTGGGTGGCCACGGCATGCGGGGCGTCGTGGGCGTATTTGTAGCCCTTGCCGTGGCCGAGCTGTTTTGAGCCCGGGTAGTGGGCATCGCGCAGGTGCGCGGGGATGCCGTTCCCGAGCCCGGCGCGGACGTCGGCGATCGCCTGGTTGATTCCCATGTACGCGGCGTTGGACTTCGGTGCGGTGGCCAGATGCACCACGGCCTCGGCGAGGATGATGCGGCCTTCCGGCATGCCGATCAGCTGCACGGCCTGGGCCGCCGCGACGGCGGTCTGCAGCGCCGTCGGGTCAGCCATGCCGACGTCCTCGGCCGCGGAGATCACGATCCGGCGGGCCACGAACCGGGGGTCTTCACCTGCCTCGAGCATCCGGGCGAGATAGTGCAGCGCGGCGTCGACGTCGGAGCCCCGGATCGACTTGATGAAGGCGCTGGCGACGTCGTAGTGCTGGTCCCCGGCCCGGTCGTAGCGAACGGAGGCGACATCCAGGGCGCGCTCCGTGTGCCGCAACTGGATCGTGACGGGCACCGCCGGTCCTGCGCCGGCTGTGTCAGTACCGACTGCGTCGGGATCGGCTGTGCTGGTATCGGCTCCGTCGACGTCGTCCGCGTCCCCGAAGGCGACGCCGGCCGCGGCCTCGAGGGCTGTCAGGGCCCGGCGGGCGTCGCCGCCGGAGAGCCGGACAAGGTGCGCCAGCGCGTCAGCGCTGAGTTCGGCCTTGCCATTCAGTCCGCGGACATCCGAAACGGCCCGCTGCAGCAGAGACTCGACGTCGGCGTCGGTGAGGGGTTTCAGGGTCAGCAGCAGCGAGCGGGACAGCAGCGGCGAGACGACGGAGAACGACGGGTTTTCGGTGGTGGCCGCCACCAGCACCACCCAGCGGTTCTCGACGCCGGGGAGCAGCGCATCCTGCTGTGCCTTGTTGAAGCGATGGATCTCATCGAGGAAGAGGACAGTGGTGGTCTTGAAGAGGTCGCGCGCGGTCAGGGCTTCATCCATCACGCGGCGGACGTCCTTGACGCCGGCGGTGATGGCGGAGAGCTCGACGAATTTCCTGCCGGGCCCCTTGGCAATCACATGGGCAAGGGTGGTCTTGCCGGTGCCGGGAGGACCCCAGAGGATCACCGAGCTCGGTCCGGCAGGGCCGGTCGCGTCGGAGCCGGCGGCCAGCTGGCGCAGCGGAGAGCCCTGGCCGAGCAGGTGCTGCTGGCCTACGACGTCATCGAGGGTGCGCGGCCGCATCCGGACGGCGAGGGGGCTCCGCGGCGAGGCAGACCCGGCAGCGGACCGGGCGCGGCTCCGGGCCTGGCCGGAATCGTCGGCTGAGCCGTCGGCGGCGCCGAAGTCGTCGCTTCCGTCGGCATTGTCCCGCCCTGCACCAAAGAGATCATCCACATAGATAGGCTACTTCTAGTTCCTGCCGCCCCCTCACCCTCACCCCCGCAACGGAGAACCTGCCATGTCCAGCCCCGAGACCCGTGTGGCCTTCGTCTCCGGCGACCGGCTGCCGGGCTGGGTGGACCGCTTCGCCGCGAGCCACGGCGCACTGGAGGAGGAGGAGCTCGACGCCGGCCTGCAGCTGCGCGCCGCCGACGGCGCCGTGGCCGCCCTCCGGGCGCCTTGGCCCGTGGACGGCCGGCCCGGGAGCGGCCACGACGCCCTCTCGCGGCTGGCCTCCCTGGCCGGGCAGCCCCGGAGCATCGGCACCATACTGGTCCGCCGCGGCGGATATTCGGTGGCTGTGGTCAGCGCCGGCGCCGTGTTGGCGTCCAAGACCGGCACGCGCCACGTTCAGTCGCGGACGGCTGCCGGCGGCTGGTCCCAGCAGCGTTTTGCCCGGCGGCGCGCCAACCAGGCCGATGCCCTCGTGGAGGCGGTCGCCGAGCACGCCGGGAGGATCTTCGCAGAGCACCGGGTCGAATACCTGGCGCCGGGCGGCGACCGGACGCTGGCCGACCAGGTGCTCGCCGAGCCCGCGCTGAAGCGCTACGCCCACCTGACGCGGCTCGCGTTCCTGGATGTCCCGGATCCGCGCGCCGCGGTCCTGAAGAAGGCCGCCGCGGAGCTGTGCTCGGTGCGGATCCTGGTGACCGACCCGCAGTAGTTCCTGCCCTACAGGCTCCCGCCGGGTAGGTGCCGGCGCCGGATCCGAATCTTTTTTGTGTCTTGGTGCCTTCCTGCCGTTTCAAGGCCCGGCCGGCGCCGGCAGCGCACGGGAGCGCCCAAGGTCCGCTGACCTTGGCTTCCACCCGATGACCAAGTAGTTCGGCGGGGTCCGCGGCCACCACCTGAGTACACGCCGCCGCCCGGCACGGTGCGAAGTCGGGTAATTCTTACTCGTTCCCCCCGCATTTTTTCGCCCATAGACTCAAACGCATCCTTTGTCACTGAAATCCATCGCTAATGGGGAATTCAATGTGTAACATTGACCATCCGATTCCCAGAATGACAAACACGGAATCATCTCCCACCGCAATCAACATTTACAACGGCGGAATACGCAACGCACAGGATGCGGCGGGCCGTGAATAATCTGCAACGCCCCCGGCGCCTAATAGCGCTCTTCCTGGCGTTCCTTATTCCCCTGAACTTTATCGTGGGCGCCGTTGCCGTGGCGGCCGACGCCGTCAATCTCGTGAGGAACTCGTCTCTTGAGGAGGGTACCGTGGACGCCACATGCTTCAAGCGGGCCGGCTGGGGAACCGAAGGCAACTGGAACTTCGTCGGGGGACGGCTCGGCGGCCGGGCGGTCTCGGTCACGCTCCAGGGCCACACGGCCGGCGACCGCAAGCTCGTCCAGGAGGAGAGCACCCAATGTGCACCGGCCGTGGTCCCGGGCCGCGGCTACACCATTCAAGTCTGGTACAAGTCCACGGCGCCGGTGTCGCTCACCCTGTTCCGCCATTCCGCGCAGGGCTGGAGCTACTGGGGCGACGTCCAGCAGCAGGCACCGGCCGCGGACTGGACCCTCGCCACCGCCCCTACACCCGCGATCCCCGAGGGAACGGATTCCATAAGCTTTGGACTTTCGCTTGGAATTGACGGGACGCTGGCGACCGACGACTATTCCTTGACTGAAATCCCGGCGCCTGCGCAAAACTCCAGCGAATTGATAATAAACGGAGCCCTCGCAGACGGGACTCCTACGCCGGCATGCTTTATGCTCGCGGGCTGGGGAAACCGGCAAATAGCGACTTCACTCTCAAATGACGTCCCGGCGAATTCACCCGCCGGCGCGCGGTCCTTCGCCATAAATGTCAGCGGATATCAATCCGGAGACGCAAAACTCATTCAATCGGACGCACCAGGCTGCGCACCTGCCGTCATGCCGGGGGAACAATACGACCTTAAGGTCGATTACAAGTCCACTGCTGCGGGCCCGTCCGGCCTGACCGTCTTCAGCCATACCGCCAACGGCTGGCAGTACTGGACCGACCTCAAGGAATTGCCGCCCGTTCCCGGCTGGACGACTGGCCAGGCACGAACGCCGGCGATCCCCAACGGCGTCGATCGGATTGCCCTCGGCGTTTCCATCGCCAGCAACGGCACCTTGTCCACCACCAACTACTCGCTGACCAAATACGACGCGGCGGGACCGGCACCGGTGGGCGGGCCGGACGCCGTCGGATCCTGGGAAACCCTTCCCTCACAAATGCCCGTGCGGGCGCTGCATTCAACGCTGCTCCACGATGGACGCCTGCTGCTGATCGCCGGTTCGGGCAACGACGAGACGAATTTCAATGCCGGGTCCTTCCGGGCGGTGGTCTGGTCACCGGCCACCAACGTCTTCAAGAACATCCCCGTCCCATACGACATGTTTTGCGCAGGACACGTGACCCTGCCCGACGGGAAAGTGCTCCTCGCCGGCGGCACCCAGGCGTTCCCCACCGCCAACGTGGGGCCCACAACCTTCCAGGGATCCAAGAAGAGCTATTACTTCGACCCCGCGGACGACACCTTCCATCAACTCTCCGACATGGCCGGGGCCCACTGGTACCCGTCGCTGACGAAACTGGGCAACGGCGATATCTGGTCCGCCGGCGGGCTCGACGAAAAGGCCCAGGGCACCGTGCTGACGGAGATGTTCGACACCTCGGCCATGAGGTGGCTGCCGCAGAACCAGGTGCCGCAGACCTGGAGCTTCTGGGGCACCTACCCCCACATGTTTCTCCTCGAAAACGGCCGGATGTTCTACTCCGGGGGCCACACCTTCGGCAACGGGCTGCCGGGGACAGGCTCGTCGATCTACGACTGGACAACCGCGCAGATCTGGGACGTCCCCGGGCTGCGGCAAAAGGACCTCAGGGACCAGGCCGGCTCCGTTTTCATCGGCCCGGCCCAGGACCAGAAACTCATGATCGTTGGCGGCGGCAACGCCGACGGCAACACGCCCGGCATCAACCTCGTCGACATCATCGACCTTAAACAGCCGAGCCCGCACTACGCGCCCGGACCAGATCTTCCAGGACCCGGCAAGATGTACGTCAACGTCCTGAACCTTCCGGACCGTTCGGTGCTCGCCGCGAACGGCGCCCAGTTGAACCGATCGGGAAACATCCAGACGGCTGCCATCTACACTCCGTTGACCAACTCCTGGAAGACTGTGGCGGCAGACCCTGTGGGCCGCAACTACCACTCGACGTCGATTCTCCTGCCGGACGGCCGCGTGGCGGTCATGGGCTCCAACCCGCTGGATAATTCCTTCGAGGCCAGGATCTCGGTCTACAGTCCGCCGTACCTGTTCAAGGGGCCCCGGCCGGCCATCACATCGGCTCCCGGCCAGGCCGGCTACGGGCAGAATGTGCAGATCGGCGTGACGGGCGATGTCACGGCGGCCTCCCTCATCCCGCCGATGTCCCAGACCCACCAGACAGACACCAACGCTCGCGTCGTCGACCTGCCGCTGGCGGGCACGGGCGCGGCCCGCACCGCACAAATCCCCAGCAACCCGAACCTCCTGCCGCCCGGGCCGTACATGCTCACCGTGTTGTCCGCTGACGGAATCCCCAGTGTTGCCCGTTGGGTGTGGGTTTCATGAAGCCCCGCACGGAAACGGCAGCGCGCGGGGCGCGCGGGGGACGCGTCGTCGTCGCCCTGACGACGGCGGCCCTGGCAGCCGCGGCGGCCATGGTGTGGGGCGGAATGTCCGCCGTCGCCACCGTCAGTGCCGTCAATGCCGGTCCGCGCGCGAGCCAAGTTCCACCGGCAGCCACCCCGGCCGAAGCGCCCACAGGCGCCCGGCCGGGGCCGTCCGCCACCACGGACGCCACCACGGACGCCACCGGCTCGGCGCAACCGAAACTTGGTCCCATTCCCCCGGTTTCCGCGGGGCCAGAGGCGTCCACGTCAGCAGGCGACGCACCGGAAGTGTCCCTGGCTGAGGCGGCCCGGACGGAGGCCGGTGCGGCCGCYTCCTTGCCAGAGGGCGGCAATTCCATGGGCCTCAAGCAGCGGGGCCCCGTTGACCCTGCGGCGGTGCTGTCCGGCAAGAGCCTGTCTCTGGGCGGTTGTCTGCCCCAGTACGGCTCCGACGGCCAGTGCCTTCCCGCCATTCCGCCCAGCATGAGCCGGCATCTGAAGGAGATGAAGGATGCGGGCCTTGATCCCGGGTCCATGCCGCATTCATGGACCTGCACCGAGGTCCGAACGTACTTCAAGGGCGGACTCGCGGTGCGCAAAGCGCATGTCGATCCGCAAAAGCTCGACGCCAACCACGACGGCGTCGCCTGCGGTGCGGCCGACTAGCCGCCCCGTCTGTTCCCGGGGCCGCCTGCGGTCCTGCTGACCGTCCACCCGACTGACGATCCCGCCCGTATTCGAGATCCCCTGCGTCCACCCACCTCATTGGAGCTCCGTCATGTCCGCTACCTTCCTGGCCAGCGCCCTCGTCGTCATCATCGCTCTGGCGCTCTTTGCCATCGCCGTGTCCACTCTTTACCTGAACACCTACGCATGGTGGGACCCCAAGACGCAGGTGCGGACCTCCTACTCCGGTCTTCAGGGGACGGAGGGACATTCCTTTTCGCTGATCATGCCGTGCCGGAACGAACGCGAAGAGGTTATGCGCGCCACCTTGGCCGCGCTCCTGGCACAGACCCATTCGCGCAAGGAGATCATCATCTCCGTCGGACATGACGACACCGCGACGGTGGAGGTCGCACACCGGCTCGCCCGGGAGTTTCCGGAGTTCGTCCGGGTCAGCGTCGACGTCAGCGAACGGAAGAACAAGCCGCGGCAGCTGAACAAAGCGCTGTCAATGTGCCGCAACAGCGTGGTCGGGGTTTTCGACGCCGAGTCGATCGCCGCTGAAGAACTGCTGGCCCATATCGACAGCGTCTTCACCACCAAGAACGCCGACGTCGTCCAGGGCGCCGTGCAGCTGATCAACTACAAGGACACGTGGTATTCGCTGCGGAACTGCCTCGAATACTTCACGTGGTTCCGGTCCAGGCTGCACGCCCATTCCCGGCAAGGATTCATTCCCCTCGGTGGCAACACCGTGTTCATCAAGCGTGAGCTGCTGACGGCGGTGGGCGGATGGGACGGCTCCTGCCTCGCCGAGGACTGCGATCTCGGCGTGCGCCTGTCGACGCTGCGCCGGAAGATCGTGGTGGCCTACTCGCCGCAGTTGGTCACACGCGAGGAAACCCCCGACAGTCTGTCCGGGCTGATCCGGCAGCGCACCCGCTGGTCCCTCGGCTTCATGCAGGTCTTCGCCAAGGGCGACTGGAAGGCCCTGCCGTCCCGGCGGATGCGGACCATCGCCTGGTGGACACTGATGCAGCAGCATTTCATGGCACTGGCCGGAGTCTGCATTCCCATCGCCATCGCCGCGGCGATCTGGGGCAACTTCCCGCTGGTGGTAACGCTGATCACCTTCCTGCCGCTGATACCCACGCTGGTGACTGTCGCCTTCGATGTCTGCATGCTCCACGAGTTCGGCCGCGACCATAAGTTCGCCATCAGCTGGTACGACTACTTCCGCCTCGTTGCCGGCACTCCCCTGTACCAGATGGTCCTGGCCTTCGCGGCCCTGAGGGCTTTGTTCAAGTTCGGGCGCCGCGATTTTGCCTGGGAAAAGACCGACCATTCCGGATCCCATCTGTCCTACCTCATCCCCGGCGCAGCCGCACCGGCACGGCAATAGCACCCCACGGACATTGCAACGTCCCCTTAGGAGGCAGTCATGGCAGCCACGGAACTAAAACCCGATGCACCAGCGGCGCCGGCCGGCGCCCCGGGTGCAAAGGCCGAAAGCGCGCCGAAACACCGCGGCACAGCGCACGGCACCACGTTCAACCTCGGGTGCCTCCCGCGGTGGGACAGGATTGCCCTCGCTGCGCTGGCCGTCGCGGCGGCCGTGCTCAGCCTGTGGAATCTCGACGGAGCGCCCAGCTACCAGGACGACGAAGGCACCTACACCTCCCAGGCCTTCGCCGTGCACTCAGGAACCCTGGCGCCCTACACCTACTGGTACGACCACCCGCCTCTGGGATGGATCCAGATAGCGGCACTGAACTGGCTGCCGAACCTGCTCGGGCTCGGCGATGGCACCACCATCGGCGCCACCCGGTACGTGATTTCGGTGTACTTCGTGGCCAGCGCACTGCTGCTCTACATGGTGGCCCGGCGGCTGAGTATGCGTATTCCCTTCGCGGCCCTGACCACTGTGCTCTTCATCCTGTCCCCGCTCTCCCTGGTGCTCGGGCGGCAGATCTACCTCGACAACATCGGTGTGCCTTGGCTCCTGCTGGCCTTCTACCTGGCGCTGTCCTCGCGGGACGCGCTGTGGCACCACGTGGGCGCCGGGATCTGTTTCGCGATCGCCGTGCTCTCCAAGGAAACCCTGTCCATCTTCGGCCCCGCCCTGCTGTTCGCCCTGATGTACCGGCCCAAATGGAGCAACCGGCTATTTTCGGTGGTTGGCTTCCTCACCGCCGGCGGACTGCTGCTGGCCTTCTACCCGCTGTCGGCACTGCTGCGCAACGAGCTCCTCTCCGGACCCGATCATGTGTCGCTCCAGGACGCCCTCGCCTATCAGCTGCTGAACCGTTCCGGCTCCGGCACCATCTTCGAGGCCGGCTCCAGCCGCGAGGAGTTGCTCTCAGGCTGGCTCTACTTTGACAAGTACCTCATCGCGGCCGGGCTGGTGGCCGCCGCCGTCTGCCTGCTGCGCCCGCGGTCCCGGATACTCTTCATCGCCATTGCCTCCTTCGCCACGCCAATCGTGCTGGGCCAGGGCTATCTCCCCGCGATGTACATCATCGGGGTGATCCCGTTCCTGGCGCTGGCATGCGGCTCGGCCGTAGACATCGCCTGGAGCGGCGTGGAAAGACTTGCCCGCCGCGCGCCGGGCATGATCCGGCCGCTGCAGGCGGCGTTCGTCGCCATGCTGTCGGCATCGTTGCTCCTGATGTCGGTGCCGCAGTGGTTTGAACAGGACAGAACCCTCCTCACCGCCCAGACCAACTCCAACTGGCGCAGCGCCATGACCTGGGTCCAGGACAACGTCTCACGGAGCGACGTCGTCCTCGCGCCCTACTCCATGTGGCACGACCTGAATTCAAGCGGATGGAACAACGCCTGGACCATGATCGCCACGGAGAAACCGGACCTCGACAAGCAATTCGACGTCGAACGGCCCGGCGGGTGGCGGGAGATCCGCTGGATCATCGTCGGCCCGTCCGTCACTGCCAACATCGATTCCCTGGGTCTGAGCCGGGTGAAGACGGCCCTGCAGAACTCCGAGGAAGTCCAGACCTTCGGCGAATGGAGCGTACACCGCGTCATCAATCCCCCGTCCACGTAGGACGCAGACCAACAGGACGGCAGTCATGAAACTTTCAGTCATCGTCCCCACCCGCAATGAGGCACCGAACGTCCAACAATTGATCGGCCGGGCTGCCGAGGCCTGCCGTCACATCGACGCAGAACTCGTGTTCGTTGACGACTCGACGGACAACACCCGGGACGTCATTGCGGCCGCCGCCGCGACGGAGCCAATGCGCATCAGGGTGATCCACCGGGAGGCGCCCGACGGCGGCCTGAGCGGCGCCGTGGTGGATGGCGTGCGGTCCAGCGGCGCCGAGTTCTGTCTGGTGATGAGCGGCGATCTCCAACATCCGCCGGAGCTCATCCCCGCCCTGCTCGCGGAGCTCGAAGACAACGACGCCGACGTCGTGGTCGCCTCCCGCTATGGTGCCGGCCGCCGCGGCACTGGCAGCGGCGGCGGCAGCGGGCGCTTCGGCGGCGGCCCGGCCACCTGGTCACGCCGTGTCCTCTCGGCCGGGGCCACGCGCGTCACGCTGGCACTGTTTCCATTGCGGCTGCGGGGCTGTTCTGATCCCATGACGGGGTTCTTTGGCGTGCGGCGCTCCGCCATTGAGTGCAGCACGCTGCGGCCCAGCGGGTTCAAGATCCTGCTCGAAATCCTGGCCCGGCACCAACTCACCGTGTCCGAAGTTCCGTTCACCCTCCGACCGCGGACCGCCGGCAGGTCCAAGGCTGGCGTGGGCCAGGGGCTGCGCTTCCTCCGGCAGCTCGGCGAGCTGCGCGCGGGAACGGCGGCGCTGTTCGCCGCCGTGGGCGCTGTCGGGACCGTGCTGAATCTGATGATCATGGCGTTCCTGATCTCCACCGGAACGCACTTCGTCGCGGCCGCCGTCGTCGCAGCGGAGCTGACGATTGTCTCGAACTTCCTCATGCAGGAACACATTGTTTTCGGCACACTGCCGCACAAGGCCAATGGCTTGCGGACCCGGTTTGCGCAGTCGTTCTGTTTCAACAATCTGGAGGCCCTGGCACGGCTGCCGGTGCTGATGCTGGCCGTGAACGTCCTCGCCGTCGACGCCGTCCCGGCGCAGGCCGCGACGCTCCTGGCGGCGTTCGTAGTGCGGTATTTGTACCATTCGAGGATCGTGTACTCGGCCAAACCCGCGCGCACGCCCGGCGCCGGCCGGCCGGCGAACCGCGGCGGGTTCGCCCGCGCTCGTGGACGCCTCCGCCAGCTGAGCCGCGGCCCCGGGGCGCACAGCCCCGGGACGCGCGGCCTCGGAGCTGGGCACGCCGGAGAGGGAACCTGACGCCTGCCGGACGGCCCGGTTAGCAGCCGGTCAGGTGCCGCTTGGGCCTGTCCTGCCGGTACAGGTACCGGCCGGCTTCGCGGAAGCCGGCCCGGGCGTACAGCTCACGGGCACCGGTGTTGGACGCCATTACCAGCAGCCAGTACCCTGCCACCAAGCCGCGGGCCCCGCTCTCGCGCAGCAGCGCCCGGACTACCCGGCCGCCATAACCCCGGCGCCGCGCGTCCGGACGCGTGGCCATGCAGTAAAGGCCGCCCCATCCGGGCCCGGTTGGCCCTGCGGGTCCGGTTCCGGGCAAGGCGAGCCGCGCGACGGCGGCCGGCGCGCCGCCGTCGTCCCGGACGAGGGCGTACAGGGCCGGGCATCCGGCCAGGATCCGGCGGGCCACGGCGAGCTCGTCCGCTCCCCCGCGGCCGTCGACACTCCACCACACCTCCAGCCACTCCGCCGACGGCTCAGCCGAGATTTCCACAGCGGGATCCGGGCCGCCGGAATCCGGGCCGGGCTCCGCTCCAGGTTGGCGGACCAGTACCAGGGTTTCGGACTGCCGGGTGAAACCTTCGTCATCGAGCATCGCGTGCAGCGCGGCATGGGGCGGGCCGTCAAAGACCTGGAAGATCAGCGGAAGCCGGCGGTGCCGGTACCAAAGCCGCGCTTCCCGGAGTGCGGCCAGCTGCCGGTGCGGGTCATCGTCGACGGGATCCCGCGCCCAGACCGAGTTTGCCCGTTGCGTCACGCCGGAGGCCGCCCGCAGCACCCAATTGCCGGACTCCTGCCGTTCGGCGGCCGGCCACGCGGCATCCATGAGCGCCTCCAGTCCGGCGATGGCTTCGGCGTTCGATTCGGGGTTCGGGTTCAAGTCCATCGAGGTTCTCTCCGTCCGGAACGAATGCGGCTGATTATGACAGCAGCAGGGGCTCTCCGGTTGCCCGGGGAGCCCCTGCTGCTCATGCTGATGCTTCCAGCTTAGTTCTTGCCGTCCGCGGGCTTCTTGGCCTCCGGCGTGAAATCGACGCCCGCTTCCTTGCGCTGCTGCGCCGTGATGGGAGCGGGAGCCTGGGTCAGGGGGTCGAAACCGCCACCGGACTTCGGGAACGCGATGACGTCGCGGATGGACTCCACGCCGGCCAGCAGGGCAACCACCCGGTCCCAGCCGAACGCGATGCCGCCGTGCGGCGGGGCACCGAACTTGAAGCCCTCCAGCAGGAAGCCGAACTTGGTCTGCGCGTCTGCCTTGTCCAGGCCCATGAGTTCGAAGACCCGTTCCTGGACGTCGCGCTCGTGGATACGGATCGAGCCGCCGCCGATTTCGTTGCCGTTGCAGACGATGTCGTAGGCGTAGGACAGCGCCGACTCGGGATCCCTGTCGAAGGAGTCCATGAAGTCGGGCTTGGGCGAGGTAAACGCGTGGTGCACGGCGGTCCACTGGCCGGCGCCGACAGCGACGTCACCGGAGGCGACTGCGGCGGCGGCCGGCTCGAACATCGGCGCGTCCACGACCCAGCAGAAGGCCCAGTCAGCGGGGTTGATGAGGCCGGTGCGGTGGCCGATCTCCACGCGGGCAGCACCGAGGAGCGCCCGGGAGGGGGTCTTCTCTCCGGCTGCGAAGAAGATGCAGTCACCGGGCTTGGCGCCGACGGCGTCGGCGAGACCCGCACGCTCGGTGTCGGTGAGGTTCTTGGCGACGGGACCGGCGAGTTCGCCGTCTTCCTTGTACAGGACGTACGCCAGGCCCTTGGCGCCGCGCTGCTTGGCCCATTCCTGCCAGGCGTCGAGGGCGCGGCGGGCCTGTGAGGCGCCGCCGGGCATGACGACGGCACCGACGTAGGGTGCCTTGAAGACGCCGAAGTTGGTGTCCTTGAAGAATTCAGTCAGCTCGGTGAGCTCCTGGCCGAAGCGCAGATCCGGCTTGTCCGAGCCGTAGCGGGCCATGGCGTCGTGGTAGGTGATGCGCTGGATCGGCGTCGGGATCTCGACGTCGATCAGCTTCCACAGGGCTTTGACGATGTTCTCGCCCAGGCGGATGATGTCGTCCTGTTCCACGAAGCTGGCCTCGATGTCCAGCTGCGTGAATTCCGGCTGGCGGTCCGCGCGGAAGTCTTCATCGCGGTAGCAGCGGGCGATCTGGTAGTACTTTTCGAAGCCGCCCACCTGCAGGAGCTGCTTGAACAGCTGCGGGGACTGCGGCAGCGCGTACCAGGAACCCGGCGCCAGGCGTGCGGGGACCACAAAGTCGCGGGCGCCTTCCGGCGTCGAACGGGTCAGCGTGGGGGTTTCAATCTCCACATAGCCGTCCTGGTGGAGCAGTTCGCGGGCCACGCGGTTGGCTTCCGAACGCAGGCGCAGGTTGCGGGCGGGGCCGGGGCGGCGCAGGTCCAGGTAGCGGTGCTTCAGGCGTGCTTCCTCGCCGACTTCAACGTGCTCGTCGATCTGGAACGGCAGCGGGTCCGAGGTGTTGAGGATGGTGACCTTCTCGGCCATGACCTCGATCTCGCCGGTGGGAAGCGCCGGGTTCTCGTTGCCTTCGGGGCGCTGGGACACCGTGCCGACGATCTGCAGCACATACTCGTTGCGCAGGCCGTGGAAGACCTCTTCCTCGCGGACCACAACCTGGGCGACGCCGGACGCGTCGCGCAGGTCAACGAATGCGACACCACCGTGGTCACGACGCCGGCCGACCCAGCCGGCGAGGGTTACGGTTTGTCCAATGTGCTCGGAGCGAAGCGATCCGAGGTCATGTGTGCGCAGCACAGCACGCCTTTCTGAAGAAGACAGAGGGAAAATCAAAAGCGATATTAAGACAATGACGTTCTAATAGGATCGCTACGGGAACGATCCCGTTCGAGTTTACCCGTTTGGAAGGCCCGTCCCGCCATGGCAACCCGGCACAACGAAACCCAGCCCGGTGACCACGCCGGCCAGCAGCGGCTGCGGCGCCGGCTTGGCGTGTTCGATTCCACCGCAATCGGCCTGGGTTCCATGCTGGGCGCCGGCGTGTTCGTCGTGTTCGCCCCCGCCTCAGCCCTGGCCGGGCCGTTGCTGACACTCGCCGTGGCCGTGGCCGGCGCCATCGCCTACTGCAACGCCGTCGCGTCGGCGCAGCTGGCGGCCAAATACCCCGACAGCGGGGGCACGTATGTATATGGGCGCCGGCAGYTCGGCGAGTGGCCCGGCTTCATTGCCGGCTGGGGTTTCGTGACGGGCAAGACGGCGTCCTGCGCGGCGATGGCCCTGACGTTCGGGCACTATGTGGCGCCGGCCTATGCCACGCCGCTGGCGGTCGCCGCCGTCGTGGTGCTCACGGGGGTTAACCTGCTCGGCATTACGCGGACCGCGCTGCTGACCCGGGTCCTGCTGGCGGTGGTGCTGGCCACGGTCGTCTTTGTCGCGGTGGCGTCGCTGCTGGGCCCGCACCCGGAGGGCGCCCCCGCGGTGTCGGCGGCGCCGGCCTACCCTGCGCCGCCCTCCGGCGGCTGGGGCGTCCTTCCCGCGGCGGGGCTGATGTTCTTCGCCTTCGCGGGCTATGCGCGGATCGCCACCCTGGGCGAGGAGGTCAAGGACCCCGCGCGCACCATCCCGCGGGCCATCCTGGCCGCCCTGGCCGGCGCCTTCGTGATCTACCTTGGCCTGGCCGCGCTGCTGCAGTGGCACCTGCCGCCGCAGCAGCTGGCGGCTTCGACGGCGCCGTTGCTGGACGCGGTGGCGGTCTCGCGGCTCAGCGCCGGCGTTCCTTTCGTCCAGGCCGGGGCGGCGGCCGCCTGCCTTGGCGCGCTGCTGGCCCTGATCACCGGAATCGGCAGGACCACGCTGGCGATGGCGCGGGAACGGGACCTGCCCGCCCCGCTGGCCAGGGTGGGCCGCGCCCACACCGTCCCGTTCTTAGCGGAACTGGCCGTTGCCGCCGTCGTCATCATTCTGCTGCTGAGCAGTGACGTGATGACTGTGGTCGGATTTTCCAGCTTCGGCGTGCTGGTCTATTACGCCGTGACCAACGCCTCGGCCTTCACGCTGGCCGGCCGGCCCTGGCATGCGCCGCGCTGGTTGAATGTGCTGGGCTTCCTCGGCTGCCTGGTCCTGGCCGTCACCCTGCCGCCGGCCTCCGTGCTGTTCATGGCGGCGGTGCTGGCGGCAGGGGTGGCCGGGCGGTTCCTCGTCTTGCGGGTGCGCAGGACGCGGGGCAAAAACGCGACTGCCCGGAAGAACTAGCCCGCGGCGGTTACGCGCACGTGTAGGTCCTCCGCGGAGGGCGTCCACGCGTCCGGGTCGGCGTCGTACTGCTCGCCCGTGCGGATGTCCTTGACCTGGTGCTTGCCGTCGTCGTCAGTGAACCAGACAAACGGAATGCCGCGCCGGTCGGCGAACTTGATCTGCTTGCCGAACTTCTCGGCTTTCGCGGCGACCTCCGTGGCGATGCCCCGGCTGCGCAGCTGCGCAGCAACGTCCTGCGCCGCGGCCCAGCTGTCGTCGTTGTTGAGCGTCACCAGCACGGCGGTCGGCACGGAGCGGGTGGCCTTGGCGAGGTCCTGGCTCAGGATCCGCGACACCAGGCGGGTCACGCCGATCGAAAGGCCGACGCCGGGAAACTTGCGGTTGCCCTTGCTGGCCAGGGCGTCGTAGCGGCCGCCGGAGCAGATTGAGCCCAGCTGTTCGTGCCCCACCAGGACGGTTTCCACCACGGTACCCGTGTAGTAGTCAAGGCCGCGGGCGATGCTGAGATCCGCAACGACCCGTCCCGGCGCGTGGTGGACGGCGGCCGCAATGACCTGTTCCAGTTCGTTCAGGCCTTCCTCCAGAAGCTCGTTGGTGACGCCCAGCGCCCGGACCTGCTCTACGAAGGACGTGTCTGTGGTGCGGATGCCGGCGAGCTTCAGGGCAGCCTGTGCCTGATCGTCGGTGGCACCGAGTTCTTCCTTGAGCAACTCGGCCACCTTCGCCGGCCCGACCTTCTCGAGTTTGTCGATGCTGCGCAGGACGCCCGCGGTGTCCGTGAGCCCGATCCCGGTGTAGAAGCCTTCGGCCAGCTTGCGGTTGTTGATCCGCAGCAGGAAGTCGGGGATGGGCAGCGCGTTGAGCGCCTCGGCGATCACCAGCGCGATTTCGACGTCGTAGCGGAACGGCAGCTCGCCGTCGCCGACAACATCGATGTCCGCCTGGGTGAACTCGCGGGCCCGGCCCTCCTGGGGACGCTCGCCGCGCCAGACCTTCTGGATCTGGTACCGGCGGAACGGGAAGGCGAGGTAGCCGGCGTTCTCCACGACGTACCGGGCGAAGGGCACGGTGAGGTCGAAGTGCAGGGCGAGGGCGTGCGGGTCGGCCTTGGCCGCCGCGTCCGCCTCCTCATCCTGGAGCCGGCTCAGCCCGTAGACCTCTTTGTCGATTTCCCCCTTGCGCAGCAACTGGCCCACCGTTTCCACGGCGCGGGTCTCGATCGAGGAGAAGCCATGGAGTTCGAACGTCCGGCGCAGGGTGTCCAGCACATGGAGTTCCACCAGCCGCTCCTCGGGAAGCCACTCGGGGAATCCTGACAGGGAGGCTGTGCGTGCCATGGTGAAATTTTCTCCTCTGGTTACCACTGCGGTATCGCGTTGCTACTGCAGTATCTTCGGGCGCGGGCGTCAGGCGGCATTCTCTCTGTCGAAACGTAACGAAGATAAGCGGCAGACCGGCCAGTCGTGCATAAACTGTGTGCGGCAGTCAGTTTATGCGTTCGGCGCCCGCTTCTTCCAACGGAGCCGGCCCCGACGGGGCTGCCGGCAGCTTGCTGCTGTTGCCGCGACGGCGCCTACGGTCCGTCATGGCAGCGGCCATACAACCAGGAGGACCATTGGCGGCCAGTTCACGCAGCGCACGCGAGGCGAAGCGGCGCGTCCAGCAGATGGAGGCCAGGCGCGGCTTGCGCCGGGACCAGGACAAGCGCCGCAAGCGCGACAACGTCTTCGCCATCAGCGCCGGCACCGCGGCCATCGGTCTGGCCCTGGTGCTGCAGCTGACCGTCTTCGCGTCAAACCCGACCGAAGAGGAGTTCGCGGCCGCGCAGGAGGGTCTGAAGAGCCCGTCCGCATCGGCCACGCCCACGGCTGCCCCCACGAATGCCGGGAACATCCCCAAGCCGGAAACCGCCGCGGGCAAGACGTTCACGGGCGAACTCAAGCTGAACCGCGGCGCGCTCGGCGTCGAGCTCGACGGTACGAAGGCCCCACAGGCCGCGGCGGTCTTCAAATCCCTTGCCGACCAAAAGTTCTACGACGGCGTCAGTTGCCACCGGCTGACCACGGCCGAGAACTTCGGCGTACTGCAGTGCGGTTCCAAGGCCGGCGACGGCAGCAGCGACCCGAGCTACACCTGGGGCCCGCTGGAAAACACCCCGCCGGACAACAAGTACCCCGCCGGAACCATCGCCGTGGCCCGGACCGGCGGAAACGCCAACGGCAACGGCACGCAGTTCTTCATTGTGTACAAGGACACCGTCATTCCGGCGGATGCCGCCGGCGGCTATACGGTGGTGGGCAAGGTGACCTCGGGGCTCGACGTCGTCAGCGGGATTGCCGCCGCCGGACTGAAGCCCGGCGACAGCGCCACCGACGGCGCACCTGTGGAACCAGTCACGATAGACTCGTTCTCACTGAAGTAACCAGCCGCGGCCCTGAAGGCCGTGGACCCGGTATTTCCCTCCAAGCGAAAGACTTCTAGCGGTGACAGACAGTCAGAAATCCGACGAAACATTGGCAACAGCAGCTGCCAACGAAACCGAAGCCGAGGCAACCCCAGCCGAGAGTGCAGGCGCTGAAGTAGACGCCGCCGGCGAGAGTGCAGCACCCGCGGCCCCGGCCGCGGCAGGCGAGGAGCCCTCCGAGGCTTCAGAGGCACCGGAGGCTGCACAGGCACCCGAGGCTGCAGAGCCCGCCGAGGCACCGTCCGCGGAGACCTCAACCGAGCCCGCCGAGGCACCGTCCGCGGAGACCTCAACCGAGCCCGCCGAGGCACCGTCCGCGGAGACCTCAACCGAGCCCGCCGAGGCACCGGAGACGGCAAGCGAGCCCGCCGAGGCACCGTCCGCGGAGACGGCAACCGAGCCTGTTGCTGAAGCCGGGGCCACTACTGCTCCGACGCCCGCCGCCGCGCCGGCCGCACGTCCCGCGCCGAGCCCGGCAGCGTTTGCCGCCCGGCCGAAGGCCAAGCCGTCTGCGGCCGCACCGGCTCCGGCCCCGGTGGCCGTGTCCTCCGCAGCCTCCCTGGCCGAAGCGGCCCGCTGGGGCCGTGTTGAAGGCGACGGCCACGTCTTCCTGACCGTTGACGGCACGGAATACCCCGTAGGCCAGTACCCGGGCGTCAGCGCCGACGAGGCGCTGGGCTACTTCGCCCGGAAGTTCGACGACGTCGTGGCCCAGATCGTCCTGCTTGAACAGCGTGTGAGCTCCAAGGCGCCCACCGCGGACATGCAGAAAACCGTCACGCATCTGCGCGAGCAGCTCGCCGAGCGGAACATGGTGGGCGACTTCCGCTCCGCCGAGGCCCGCCTGGACGCACTGGTGACGCAGATCAGCGAGCTCGAAAAGGCCGAGAAGGCCGAGCACGACGCCGTCCGCGCCGCTGAGCTTGCCGCCCGCGAGGCCATCGTTGCCGAGGCCGAGGAAATCGCCGGCCACGATCCCGCGCAGATCCAGTGGAAGACCTCCAGCGCCCGGATGAACGAACTCTTCGAGAGCTGGAAGACCGCGCAGAAGAGCGGCGTCCGGCTCGGCCGCAGCAACGAGGACGCGCTGTGGAAGCGGTTCCGCGCCGCCCGAACGGTGTTTGACCGGCACCGCCGCGCATACTTCTCCCAGCTGGACAGCAACAACTCGGCGGCCAAGGCCGCGAAAGAGAAGCTGATCACCGAGGCCGAGGCCCTTTCCTCCTCGACCGACTGGGGTTTTGCCGCCGGCGAGTACCGCCGCCTGATGGACGAGTGGAAGGCCTCACCCCGCGCCAGCCGCAAGGACGACGACGCCCTGTGGGCCCGCTTCCGCGCCGCCCAGGACGTCTTCTTCACCAACCGGCAGGCAGCCAACGACGAGATCGACCAGGAATATGGTGCGAACCTGGTGGTGAAGGAAGCCCTTCTGGTGGAAGCCAACGAGCTCCTGCCGATCAAGGACCTCGCGGCAGCCAAAAAGGCCCTGCAGTCCATTCGGGACCGCTGGGAAGAAGCCGGCAAGGTTCCGCGCGCCGACATGGGCCGCGTCGAGGCCGGCCTGCGGAAGGTGGAGGACGCTGTCCGCCATGCCGAGGACGAAAACTGGAAGCGCTCCAACCCGGAGACGAAGGCGCGCACCAATAGCGCCCTGACCCAGCTCGAAGCCGCCATTGCCGGCCTCAAGGAAGACCTGGCCAAGGCGGAGAAGGCCGGCGACGAGCGCAAGATCAAGGCAGCCCGGGAGGCCCTTGAGGCCCGCCAGGCCTGGCTGGAACAGCTCGAGCGCTCAGCGAGCGAACTCTCCTAGGCACGCGGCACTCCAGGAAGTCAGTACAGGCCCCGTTTCGGTTATCCACATGACCGGAACGGGGCCTGTTCTATGTCCGGCGAACCCGGAACGATGGGGGAATGGTACTCATGCCCCGCGCTCCCGCCGCCCTTCCGGGCCAGCGCATTCCGGGGCATTCGACTCCGGGCCAGCACGGTCCGGGGCAGGGGCCGGAGCACTGCGAGCTTTACTCCCCCGGCGCGCTGTTCTCCTGGCCGGAGCTGCAGGCCATGGCAGCCGATGGCGTGCTGACGCAGCTCTATCAGCGCGGCTACCTGCCACCCGGGGCCCATGCCAGTCCGCAGCTTCGCGCGCGGGCCGCGTCCCTGGCGGTGGCGCCGGCGATCCGGCAGCGGGTCGTGGCGGGCCGGATGACCGCGGCATGGATCTATGGGTGCGCCACAGAGCCGGACCGTCTGGCGCTGCTGGTTGACGCCAACCGGCGGATTTCCAGCCTGCGCTCCGTGCGCGGCTGCACCTTCCACGAAGTTCGGCTGGGGCCGTTCGACGTCGTGAGCATGGGAGGCCTGATGGTGTCCAGTCCGCTGCGCACGGCCATGGACGTGGCATTGCACGTGGACGCGGAACGGGCCGTCCCGGCCCTGAGGGCGCTGTTGGCCCGGCCCGAGCTGGGTGTGCGTCTCCGGCCGCTCAGGCTTGCCATCGATGCCAGCCCGCGCGTCCCACATAAACGGGCGGCCCTGGCGAAGCTCGCCGCCCTCGGGTCAGCGCCGGCGCCAGCCGATGCAGCCGGCTAGACCGGGTTACCGCCGTGGCGCGAGCCGGGTCGGCTCAGCTGCGGCGGCGGTTTCCGGTGGTGCGATACACGTCGAAGACGCCGTCGATCCTGCGCACTGCGCTGAGCACGTGGCTGAGGTACTTGGGATCGCCCATCTCGAACGCGAACTTGGAGATCGCCACGCGGTCCGTGGACGTGTGGACGCTCGCCGCCAGGATGTTGACGTGGTTTTCCGAGAGCACCCGGGTGACGTCGGAGAGCAGCGATTTGCGGTCCAGCGCCTCGACCTGGATCTCCACGAGGAACACGCTGGACTGTGTGGGGGCCCAGTCCACCTCCACGATCCTGTCCGGCTGGTCCATCAGGCCGCTCACGTTCGTGCAGTCGGTCCGGTGTACAGAGACGCCCGAGCCGCGCGTAACGAAGCCCAGGATCGGGTCCGGCGGGACCGGGGTGCAGCACCGGGCCAGTTTCACCCAGACGTCGTCCACGCCGCGGACAACAACACCGGAATCGGAGAAGCGGGCCTTGCTGACCTGGGTGGGGATGGAGACCTCGGTGAGGGCGTCGTCCGGGTGCTCATTTCCGCCGAGGCTCTCCACCAGACGTTCCATCACGGACTGTGCGGAGGTGTGGCCGTCGCCCACGCCGGCGTAGAGCCCGGAGATGTCGGCGTACTTGAAGTCCTCAGCGATCGCCGCGAGGGCGTCGTGGGTCATCAGCCGCTGCAGCGGGAGGTTCTGCTTCCGCATCGCCTTGGTGAGCAGGTCCTTGCCGCGGTCGATGGCTTCCTCGCGGCGTTCCTTGCTGAACCACTGCCTGATCTTGTTCCGGGCCCGGGCGCTCTTGACGAAGTGCTGCCAGTCCTGGCTGGGGCCGGCGCCTTCGGCCTTGGAGGTGAAGATCTCGACCCAGTCGCCGTGGTTCAGTTCGCTGTTGAGCGGAACGAGCTTGCCGTTGACGCGTGCGCCGATGGTCCGGTGGCCCACCTCGGTGTGCACGGCGTACGCGAAGTCGACGGGCGTGGACCCGGCGGGGAGGGCCATGACCTCGCCCTTGGGGGTGAAGACGAACACTTCGCGGGCGTTGATCTCAAAGCGCAGGGAGTCCAGGAATTCGCCGGGGTCCGAGGTTTCCTGCTGCCAGTCCACGAGGGAGCGCAGCCAGCCCATGTCGCCGTCGCGCGGGCTGCCGGGGCCGGCGGCCGTCCGGTTCGGCTGGTCCTTGTACTTCCAGTGCGCGGCGACGCCGTACTCGGCCCGGCGGTGCATTTCGTGGGTGCGGATCTGGATTTCCACCGGCTTGCCGCCGGGACCGATCACCGTGGTGTGCAGCGACTGGTACATGTTGAACTTGGGCATCGCGATGTAGTCCTTGAACCGCCCGGGCAGGGGGTTCCAGCGTGAGTGCATCGCGCCCAGGGCCGCGTAGCAGTCCCGGACTGAATCGACCAGGACACGGACGCCCATGAGGTCGTTGATGTCATCGAAGTCTTTGTCGCGGACAATCATCTTCTGGTAGATCGAGTAGTAATGCTTGGGCCGTCCCGTGATCGTGGCCTTGATCTTTGCTGCCCGGAGGTCCTCGGTGATCTGGTTGCGGATGACCGCCAGGTTCTTTTCCCGCTCCGGGGTCCGGTCCCCCACCATGCGCACGATTTCCTCGTACACCTTGGGGTAGAGGGCAGCGAAAGACAGATCCTCCAGCTCCCACTTGATGGTGTTCATGCCGAGCCGGTGGGCCAGCGGCGCGAAGATTTCCAGGGTTTCGCGCGCCTTACGGGCCGAGGACTCAGCCGAGACGAACCGCCATGTGCGGGCGTTGTGGAGCCGGTCGGCGAGTTTGATCATCAGGACGCGGATGTCCTTGGCCATGGCGACGACCATCTTGCGCACGGTCTCGGACTGGGCTGCCTCACCGAAGCTGACCTTGTCCAGCTTGGTGACGCCGTCCACCAGCATGGCCACTTCCGGGCCGAACTCAGTCTTGAGGTCGGCGAGGGTGTAGGACGTGTCTTCGACGGTGTCGTGCAGCAAGGCCGCGGCCAGCGTGGTGCCGCTCAGGCCGAGTTCGGCGAGGATGGTGGCCACCGCGACCGGGTGGGTGATGTACGGGTCGCCGCTCTTGCGCTTCTGGCCCCGGTGGCAGCGCTCGGCCACCACGAAGGCGCGCTGGATGAGGTCGAAATCCTCTTTGGGGTTGTTGGCACGGACCGTGCGCAGCAACGGCTCCAGGATCGGGGAGTATGCGGGGGCACCTCGTCCTGTCAGCCGGGCAAGGCGGGACCTCGTGCGCTCGCGCCGGCCAGGGAACGTCGGCCGGGCGCCCGAATTGTCAACGGGCACGGGAACATCGGGACGTCCGGGAACCACCAGGTCAGTCTGAGAACCCTGGCCTTGGCCCTTGTCCGCAGGTGCCTCAGGCACCGGCGTCGAACGTTCTTCCAATGGAGCACCTCTCGCAACCGGTTAATTATTCAAGTCTATTCCCGCAGCAGGATACTTCGATAACCGGCCCGGAAATGGCGACGGGCCGGAGGCCGTCGAAATGGACGGTCTCCGGCCCGAATGCTGGCCGTCTAAGCCGGTTCAGGCGTTGCTGGCCGGTGTGTTCAGGCCGTAGCGGGCGACGCCGGCGCTGCGGTCTTGGCTGCCGCTTCGGCGCGCCTCTGTTCCACCCGCTTGGCCTGCTTGACCAGGTCAGGTTCGCCCTGCCGCAGCGCGGCGTACAGCGGAGCCGCGATAAAGATCGTGGCGGCAGTGCCCACCAGGATGCCCACGAATAGCGCCAGGGACAGGTCCCGCAGCGTTCCGGCACCGAGGAGCCCGGCGCCGATGAAGAGGATAGCCCCGACCGGCAGGATGGCCACCACCATGGTGTTGATGGACCGGACCAGGGTCTGGTTGATGGCGAGGTTGACCTCTTCGGCGAAGGTCCGCCGGGTGGAGGCCTGCATGTCCGAGGTGTTTTCCCGGATCTTGTCGAACACCACCACGGTGTCATACAGCGAATAGCTGAGCACCGTGAGGAAGCCGATGATGGCCGACGGCGTCACCTCGAAGTCACTGAGGCCGTAAACGCCGGCGGTCATGAACAACGTGACGGCCATGCCGACAAGTGCCGAGAGCGACATTTTCCAGGTCCGGAAGTAGAGCGCCATCAGGACGGCGGCCAGGCCCACGAAGATCGCCAGGCCCATCAGCGCCTGCTTCGTGACGTCCGCACCCCAGGTGGGGCCGACGAACGTTGAGGTGACTTCGTTATCCGTCACGCCATAGGCCTTGGTGAGGCCCTCCTTGATCTGCAGCGTCTCGTCGTCGGAGAGCTTGTCAGTCTGGATCCGCATGGTCGTGCCGGCGACGTTCGCCACGCGCGGCACGGACCCCGCCACGACGTCCTTGATGGCTTTCTCGCCGAGGGAGGACTCGGTGGTCTTGACGTTGGAAACCGTGAACTCGGAGCCGCCGCGGAACTCGATGCCGAGGTTGAAACCACCCTTGGCGATCGGGATCAGGATGGAGAGGGCGACCGCGATCCCGGCGATCAGGAACCAGATCTTCCTGTAACCGACGAAGTCGTACGAGCGCTTGCCCGTGTACAGCTCATTGCCGAATGTTGAGAAGTTGACCATTTACTTGCCCTCCTTGGACGCGCTCTTGGAGGTACCGGCGAGCTGTGCCTGTTGTGCCTGATCCTGCTTTTCGGCGAGACGGCGTTCTGCAATGGTCATCCGGCGTTCTGCCTCGGCGGCGGCGCCAGTGTTCTTCGCGCGCACTACTGCCACGGGCTTGTCCTCCGGGGTACGGACCCGGCCGGCACCGCGGTACAGCGGAACGGCGCCGAGGCGCTTCGGGTCCAGACCCGAGAACCGGTGGCCTTCGCCGAAGAACTTGGTCCGCGCCAGCAGCTGCAGGGTGGGGTGAGTGAACATGAAGACGACGATGAGGTCGGCGATTGCGGTGAGGCCGAGCGTGAACGCGAAGCCGCGGACGTTGCCTACCGCCACGAAGAACAGCACCACGGCTGCGAGGAGGTTCACGGCCTTGGAGGCGAGGATGGTGCGCTTGGCGCGTTTCCAGCCGTTTTCCACGGCCGAGACCAGGCCGCGGCCTTCGCGGAGCTCATCGCGGATGCGTTCGAAGTAGACGATGAACGAGTCGGCCGTTTGGCCGATGGCCACGATCAGGCCGGCGACGCCGGCGAGGGAAAGCCGGTAGTTTTCGGTCCAGCCGAGGATGGCGATGGCCAGGAACGTCAGCACCCCGGCGATCACGAGGGATGCCACGGTCACGAGGCCAAGGGCCCGGTACTGGAACAGCGAGTAGATAAACACCAGCAGGAGGCCGATCACGCCGGCGAGCATACCCATGCGGAGTTGCTCCCCGCCGAGGGTTGCCGAGATCTGCTGTTCGCTCTGGATTTCGAAGCTGATCGGCAGGGCCCCGAAACGGAGCTGGTCGGAGAGGGCTTTGGCCGACTCCTCGGTGAACCCGCCGGTGATCTGCGGCCGGCCGTCGGTGATGACGGCGAGGGAGCGCGGGGCGGAGATGACCTGGTCGTCCAGGACGATAGCGAACTGGGACTTCGGATCCGAGCCGGTCTGGCCGCCGCCGGCGGCGTAGAACTGGTACAGGCGCTCGGTGATTTCCTTGAACTTGGTGGTGCCTGCATCATCGAACTGGATGTTGACGGCCCATTCGTTGGTCACGGCACCCTGGGCGCCGCGCTGCAGCTGGAACGAGGAGGACTTGATGTTCGAGCCCTTCACCTCCACCGGGCCGAGGATGTACTTGATGGCCGGCGATTTGGCCGACGCCGGCTCACAGGTCACCAGCGGCTTGGTCGGGTCGGACCGCTGCTGCTTGTCCTGGGAGGGGTTGTCGCAGTCGAGCGCCTCGAACTGCTTGTAGACCTCGGGGGTAATCCAGTTCTCATCGCTGCTGTTGGCGGGGGCGGCCGTCGGCTTCGGCAGCTGGGCCTCTGGCGTCCGGGACGCGGCGGGGACCGCTGCGCCGGGGCCCGTCTGGATGACCGGGCGGAAGTTCATGTCGGCGGAGGCCTGGATCAGCGCACGGGTTTCCTTGGCAGGCGTTCCCGGGAGGCTGACGACGACGTTGCGGCCGGACTGCGTGCTGATTTCCGCTTCCGCGACGCCCGAGCCGTCGACGCGCTGTCGAATGATCGCCACGGCCTGGTTGAGCTGGTCTTCGGTTATACCCGAACCGCCCTCAACCTTGGGCGCCAGGATCATCTGGGTGCCACCTTCAAGGTCCAGTGCGAGCTTTGGAGCCCAGCCCGCCTGGCCTGCCATCGTGCCGCCCGCCAGGACAGCCGTCATGGCGGCGATGAGTACGCCAAGCCAGACCAGCATCCTGATGGCTGAGTTTTTGGGGCCAGTTCGTGCCATTGTCGATCTTTCTATTATTTGCGGCGGATCCGCCGGCGCGGGCTCTGGGGCCCCGCCGACGGATGCCCGCAACCGTTGCTTCGCGGGATAGCTCAGGTAGGCAGACTAGCTGTCTTTTTTGCCTTCGTCGTTGAGGCGGCGCAGGGTTTCCTCGGGCGTTTCGGTGTGCGGCGCGTCGTGGACGGGGGCGTTGGCGTCCGTCCCCTCAGCACCCAGCTTCTCGGTGGTCAGCGAGGACGCGTCGTCGGGAACGACCGTCGGCTCCTCGGCCGCGACGACCGGCTCCACAATTTTGGTGACGGCCTGGCGGTGCACGGTGGCGGTGTTCCCCGGGGAGAGCTCCAGCGTGACCTTGTTCTCGGCTTCATCGATGTTGACGATCCGGCCGAACAGCCCGAAGCTGGTCATGACCTCTACACCGGGCTCGAACTTGGACTGAAGCTGGGCCTGCTGCTGCTGGGTCTTCTTGTTGCGGCGGAACATCATGAAGACGAAAAGTCCAAGGATGACGAACAGGAGAATCGTCATGATGTCGATGCCGCCGCCGGCCTGCGGCTGGGTCTGGGCAGAAATAAGTCCGAACACAGGGATTGTTCCGTTCTGTACTTGCATAGCTGTTTTTCAGCAACGTCCGTTTGCTCCGGGCGGCGCGGGCAGGGGTCTACGCAGCAAGCTGGCAGAGAGACCATCCCCAAACCACCGGCGGCTACCTGCTCTCCGCCCACGGAAACAAAACCCGAACGTGCCGAGCGTCATACCAGTCTAAAGGGAAAAGCTGACAGTACGGTGCTAGCGGCTGTTTCTGATCCACTGAGGATCGGTTTCTTCACCGAGATCCCCGCCGGACCCGCCCTGCGGGCTCTCGCCGAGCTCGTCGGCCAGCTCATCGGCCTGGAACAGCTCCAGCGGGTCCTGGCTGAAGACGCCGGCAGGTACGGCGAAGCCCAGGTGCGTCCATGCCGGCGCCAGGGCGATCCGGCCGCGCGGCGTCCGGCCCAGCAGTCCCTCCCGCACCAGGTAGGGCTCCGCGACCGTTTCCACGGTCTCCGTTTCCTCGCCGACGGCGATCGCGAGGGTGGACAGGCCCACCGGCCCGCCGCCGAACTTGGTAATGAGGGCCTCGAGAACGGCACGGTCCAGCCGGTCCAGGCCGCGCTTGTCGACCTCGTACATGTCCAGGGCCGCGGACGCCGCCCGGGCATCGATCTGCTCGATGCCGTGCACGAGTGCCCAGTCGCGGACCCGGCGCAGTAGCCGGTTGGCGATGCGCGGCGTGCCGCGGGACCGGCCGGCGATCTCGCTGAAGCCCGCAGAGTTGACCTTCAGGTCCAGCAGGCCGGCGGAACGGCGCAGGACGAGTTCCAGCTCCTCGACGGAGTAAAACTCAAGGTGGCCGGTGAATCCGAAGCGGTCCCGAAGCGGACCGGGAAGCAGACCGGCCCGCGTGGTGGCGCCGACCAGGGTGAAGGGCGGAAGTTCCAGCGGAATGGCTGTGGCGCCGGCGCCCTTGCCGACGACGATATCGACGCGGAAATCCTCCATCGCCATGTACAGCATTTCCTCGGCCGGCCGGGACATGCGGTGGATTTCGTCCAGGAACAGGACCTCGCCCTCAGAGAGCGAGGACAGGATGGCCGCGAGGTCGCCCGCGTGCTGGATAGCCGGGCCGCTGCTGATCCGCAGCGGGACGTTCATTTCGGCGGCGATGATCATGGACAGGGTGGTTTTGCCCAGGCCGGGAGGGCCGGAGAGCAGCACGTGGTCGGCGCTGCGGCCGCGCATGCGCGAGGCCTCCAGGACGAGGGACAGCTGCTTGCGGACCCGGTGCTGGCCAACGAAGTCGTGCAGGTTCTTGGGCCGCAGGGCGGCTTCGATGACCCGCTCCTCCGGTTCCTCTCCCCCGGTGACGATCGACGGCTCAGCCACGCGCGCCTACCCGGTTTCCGGCGCGGGCGCCGTCCTGCCCCAGCCAGCGCAGGGTCGCGCGGAGGATCTCCGCCACATTGCCGTTTGCGGCCAGGTCCGGGGAGTCGGCGAGGGATTTGTCGATGCTGGCCGTGGCATCCTTTTCGGACCAGCCAAGGCTTGTCATCGCGGCGACGACCTGCGGCTTCCAGACGGATTCCGCGGACGGTGCCGCGACGGGCGCGCCGGCGGTACCGTGCGGCACGAGCTTGCCGGCGAGTTCGAGCACGATCCGGCCGGCAACCTTCGGTCCGATTCCAGGGACCTTCGTGAAGGCCTTGCCGTCGCCGGAGTGGGCGGCCACCCGGATGGCTTCCGGCTCGTGGACGGCCAGTACGGCCAGGGCGAGCCGGGGACCGACGCCACTGACGCTGAGCAGCACGTCAAACACTTCCCGCTCGTCAGCGCTGGTGAAGCCGAACAGGGTCAGCGAGTCCTCGCGCACGATCAGGGACGTGAAAAGCTTTCCCTCCTCGCCCACCCGGAGGCCGCTGAGGGTTTGCGGTGTGGCGTTGACGCTCATGCCGGCGCCGTTGAGGTCGATCACGGCGGAGGACAGGCCAACATGCGCAACGGTTCCGCGAAGAAAACTGATCAAGGCCGGGCTCCTGGGTCTACAGCTGGGTATAAAAGAAAGTACAGCCGGGCAACCCGGCTATCCGAACATATCTACGAATACCCTACCAAGCTCTGCGGCGGCACAGCCGGACATTCAGCGCGCACGGCGCGCTTTTGCCTCCGCGTCCGCCCACGCCCGCTGCGCCGGAGTGAGGGACTGGCTGCCCGGTCCCGTCGTGGCGACGGCCGCGCCGCTGCCGGCACGCCAGGCGTGGGTGATGGCCAGTGCAAGGGCGTCGGCGGCGTCGGCCGGGCGCGGGGGCTCGTCGAGCCGGAGGATCTTGGTGACCAGCTTCGTGACGGCATCCTTGTTCGAGGTCCCGCTTCCCGTCACGGCGGCCTTGACCTCGGACGGGGTGTGAAGCGCCACCGGGATGCCGCGGCGCGCGGCGGCCGCAATGACCACGCCGGAGGCCTGCGCCACCCCCATGACCGTGCTGACGTTGAGCTGGGAAAAGACCCGCTCCACGGCGAGGACCTGCGGCTCGTACTTGTCCAGCCATTCGTCGATGGACGTGGCGATGACCAGCAGCCGCTGGTCCAGGCTCTCCTCCGGGGAGGTGCCCACCACGCCGAAGGCCACCAGGGTGGCCCGCCGGTTCCGCTCGACGTCGACGACGCCGATCCCGCAACGGGTGAGGCCCGGGTCAACCCCCAACACGCGCAGCGTCAAGGTTGGACCGTCAAGACCGGGCCTCAAAGTCACGCCTGGGAGTGCGTGTCACTCGGCTTCCAGTGCGGCCTGCACTTCGTCGCTGAGGTCGGCGTTGCTGTAGACGTTCTGGACGTCGTCGAGTTCTTCCAGGGCGTCCACGAGCTTCATGAACTTCTTGGCGGCGTCGAGGTCCAGCGGCACCTGCATGGACGGCACAAACTCGGCCTCGTCGGTGTCGTACTCGATGCCGGCTTCCTTCAGGGCATCGCGGATGGCCTGGAGGTCGGTCGGCTCGGAGTGGATTTCGAAGGTGTCGCCGTTGTCCTTGACTTCCTCGGCTCCGGCGTCGAGGACCGCCATCAGCACGTCGTCCTCGCTGAGGCCGTTCTTCGGCAGCGAGACGACGCCCTTGCGGCTGAAGAGGTAGCTGACCGAACCGGGATCGGCGATCGTGCCCCCGTTGCGGGAGATGGCGAGCCGGACCTCGGAGGCGGCACGGTTCTTGTTGTCCGTGAGGCACTCGATCAGCAGCGCGGAACCCTGCGGGCCGCGGCACTCGTACATGATTTCGGTGTAGTCGACGACCTCGCCGGTAAGTCCGGCGCCGCGCTTGATGGCGCGGTCGATATTGTCAGCGGGCACCGACGTCTTCTTGGCCTTGGTGACGGCCAGTTCCAGGCCCGGGTTGCCGGACAGGTCAGGGCCGCCCATGCGCGCGGCGACTTCGATGTTCTTGATCAGCTTGGCGAACGACTTGGCCCGGCGGCTATCGAGGATGGCCTTCTTATGCTTGGTCGTCGCCCATTTGGAGTGGCCTGACATGCTTTACGCTTCTCCTCTGATCATTCGAATAAACAGTTCATGCACGCGCTTTTCCCCCGTCACTTCCGGGTGGAAGGAGGTGGCCAGCAGCTTGCCGGAGCGCACTGCAACAATTCTAGCCGTCCCGTCCAGGGATTCGGGGTGGCCCGCTTTGGACGGTTCCACCTGGGCAAGGACCTCGACGCCGTCGCCGACGCGCTCCACCCACGGCCCGCGGATGAAGACGGCGTGGACCGGGGCCACTGCCCCGCCGGCGGCGCTGAACTCGAGCCCCCTGAAGTCCAGGTCCGTCTCGAAGGACTCGCGCTGCCGGCCGAAGGCGTTGCGGCGCACAGTGATGTCGAGTCCGCCGAACGTCTGCTGCGGGTTTCCGGCAAGGTCCTTCGCCGGGTCCGCGATCTCGTCCGCCAGCAGGATCATTCCGGCGCACGAGCCGTAGACGGGCAGGCCGGCCAGGATGCGTTCGCGCAGCGGATCACGGAGCCCGAAGATCCTGGAGAGCTTGTCTATCGTGGTCGATTCGCCGCCGGGGATGATGAGCCCGTCCAGGCCGTCAAGTTCGGCCGGACGCCGGATCCCGACGCCGGCGGCACCGGCGGCTTCCACGGCATGCAGATGCTCCCGGAAGTCGCCCTGGAGCGCCAGGACGCCGATCCGGAGGCCCGAACCCGCGCGGGATTCAGGGGAAAAAGAGGGGGTGGTCATCCCCACAGCATAATGCGCTGCGCCTGCGCGGTCCGCATGGAGATCGCAGGCAACGGCCACGGGTGTCCGGGGTCCATGCCGCTGCTGGGATATATTACAGAGCATGCTTTACTTCAGCGTTCCGCTCGGCAAGTTCGTCCGCCGGGTCTCCCGGCTCAGGGGCGGAGGCTCGGCCCTTCCCGGGCTTGTGGTCGAAAAGATCGACCCCGATTTCATGCGGCGGACGCTGTCCACGCTGCCGTTGGGGGTCGCCGTCGTCAGTGGCACGAACGGGAAGACCACCACCACCAAGATGGTGGTGGAACTGCTCGAGAGCCAGGGACTGAAGGTCTTCACGAACCGCACCGGCAGCAACTTCACCCGCGGCGTGGCCGCGGCGCTCCTGGGCGAGGTGGACTGGCGGGGCCGGCTCGATGCCGACGTCGCGGTCCTGGAACTGGATGAGGCGCATGCCGTGCACTTCGTCAACAAGGTCCCGCCGCGGTACAGCCTCCTGCTCAATGTCCTCCGCGACCAGCTGGACCGGTTCGGCGAGATCGACAAGACCGCAGAGCTGCTCCAGCACATCGCGTCCAAGACCACCGGGACCGTGGTCCTGAACCGGGAAGACCCCCGCGTCGCCCGGATCGCCCAGACCCTGGACGGGCCGGAGGTGCTCTACTTCGGGCTGGACGATTCCCTGCTGAGCACCTTCCCGAACGATGACGAAATGCGCGCCGCCCCGGGCAGTCCGGTGCCGGCCGCCCCCGCCCGGCCCGCCGCCGACGTCGTGTTGCGCCGCGTGGGGGCCGACGACGCCGATTTCGAGTACGACGGCGCGACTGTGACCACGGGGATGAAACTGCGCGGCGTCTACAACATCTTCAATGCCGCCGCCGCGCTGACCCTGGCCCGCGGTGTCTCGGGCGCCCGCGGCACCGGGACCGACCAGGCCGGCCTGCTCACGGCGCTGTCCAAGGTGGCGCCGGCGTTCGGCCGCGGCGAAAGCCTCGTGGTTGACGGCCTGCCGCTGGAGCTGGTCCTGGTCAAGAACCCCAGCGGGTTCCGACTCGGCCTGAAATCGTTCCCGGCCGCCGGGTACGCCACGATGATCGCGATCAACGACAACTACGCAGACGGTCGGGACATGTCCTGGCTGTGGGACGTCGAATTCGACACGCTCCGCGACGGCGGCGTGGACCAGCTCACGGGCTCCCGCGCGTACGACATGGCGCTGCGGCTGCAATACGACGACGTCGCCATCGGCGCCGTCGACCCGGAAATCGCGCCGGCACTGGCATCGTTCATCCGCGGCGGCCAGGGCAAGCCGAAGCGGATCTTCTGCACCTACACGGCCATGCTGGCCATCCGCCGCGAGCTGTCCAAAATCACCACAGTGGAGGTGGTCTCATGACCCCCCGGTCCCCCGAAACCCCGCACGAGCTCTCCTTTGGGCACGAACTTCCGCCCGAAGATTCCGCGGCCCCCAGCAAGGGAACCATCCGGGTCCTGCAGCTCTACCCGCGGGACATGAACATCTACGGCGACTGGGGCAACGCCCTGGTCCTCGCGCAGCGCCTGCGCTGGCACGGCTACACGCCGGAACTGCTTGAATACAACGTCGGTGACCCGTTCCCGGCGGACGTGGACCTGATTGTCGGTGGAGGCGGGCAGGACAGCGGACAGCTCGTCATCCAGGACGACCTCCTCTCACGCGAATCCACCCTGAAGCAACTGGCCGACGACGGCACCCCGATGCTCGTGATCTGCGGGCTGTACCAGCTGTTCGGGAAATTCTTCAAGACCCGGCTCGGCACGGTCCTGCCGGGCATCGGCATCCTGGACGTGGAGACCCACGGCACCGACGAACGCCTGATCGGGAACGTCACGGTCTCCTCCCCCGAGTTCGGCAGCATCCTGGGCTACGAGAACCACAGCGGCCAGACCACACTGGGACCGGGCGTCGAACCGCTCGGCACCACCGCCAAGGGCACCGGCAACAACAGCACCGACGGCCAGGAAGGCGCCCGCTACCGCAACATCGTGGCGAGCTACCTGCACGGCTCGCTGCTGCCCAAGAACCCGGCCCTCGCGGATTTCCTGATCCGGACCGCCGTCGAACGCAAATGCGGCAGCTTCACTCCGGGCACCCCGGACGACTCCTACGCGGTGCTGGCGCGTGAACACGCCGCCCGCCGGCCCCGCTGACTCCTGTGGCCGGCACTCCCGGCGGCACCATGCTGATCGGGCGTGACACCCCGGAGCGGGACGACGTCCTGCAGCTCCTGGGCGAGCACCTCGCCGACATGTACGCGACCTCCCCGCCCGAAAGCGTCCACGCCCTGGATCCCGCCGCGCTGGCCGGACCCGGCATCAGCTTCTGGACCGCCCGGCAGGACTCCCTGCTGTTGGGCTGCGCGGCGCTGAAACACCTGGCTCCCGGCGACGCCGAGATCAAGTCGATGCGCACCGCGGCGGCGGCGCGCGGGCGCGGAGTTGCCTCGGCGCTGCTGCGCCATCTCCTGGCGGAGGCCCGGCGCAGCGGCTACCGGCGGATGTTCCTGGAGACGGGAAGCCAGGAGTTTTTCGCCCCGGCGCGGCGGCTGTACCAGCGGCACGGCTTCACGGACTGCCCACCCTTTGCCGGCTACGAAGCCGACCCCAACAGCGTCTTCATGAACCTGCTCCTCGACGCCGGGTAGCAGCCCGGTAGCCGGCCCAGTCTGCCGTTACCGGCTCCCGACGAAGGCCAGCACGTCCCGCGGCACGCGCCTGCTCGATCCCGCCCGGAGGTGGCCCCACCGCTCATACAGAATCAGGGTGCAGTCTGGAATCAATCGCGCGGTCTCCTCCGCAACCGCCCTCGGGAAGAACGTGTCCCGCCCGCCACACAGCAGCAGCACGGGCGGACGAATGAGCGGCAGCACCGCCCGCGCGTCGAACGCCAACTCGGCCCGCGCCTCCGTAAGGACGTCCGCGGCGGGGCACCCGGAGGGGTCCAGCACCCGCCTGCCGACAACAGGGCCCAGCAGTTCCCGCAGCCAGCGGGTCCGCGGGCCCGGTAGGAGGTACTCGGCCAGGACCGTCCCCGCGCGGCCCGGGTCTCCGGCGGCGACGGCGGCGGCCATCCGCTCGTCCACGTCCTTGCCCCACGCGCTCAGCTCGGCCGCAGTGACCACCATGGCAATGTGCCCAAAGGACTGCGGATGGCGGGCAGCCAGGTACTGCCCAATCATCCCGCCGAATGACTCGGCCACCACCAGGTCGACCCGGCCGTCGAACTCCTCGGCGATCAGCTGAGCGTAGTCATCCGCCATGTCTGCGCTGGTGTGCGGTGCCGGCATGTTCCGCCGGCGGGTGACAACCCAGATGGCGTACCCGGCCTCCTGATAGGCGGCAAACTCCCGCCGGAGCAGTCCGCGTAGCACCCCCTGGGGCACAAAACTCCCCGGTCCGCCCTGGACGAAGAGCAGGGTCTTCGCGCCCCGGCCCCACGTCAGGTACTCCATCCCGTTCCGGAACGTCCCGCTCCGCGGTGCCGGATCCCGCCGGTCCGCCCGCACCATGACGACGCCGGCCTACGGCGTTGTCTGTGGCGTTGTCTGCGGCTGCCGCAGCAGCTCCGCGAACTCCGCAGGCCGGGATGCCGGCCACCAGTGGCCGCTGTCCACGTGGATCACCGTGAGGTCATCCACCCACGATTCCAGTCCCTCCACGAGGCCCGGTGACAGGAAGGAATCCTTCAGCGGCACCACCACCTGGACAGGCATGGTCACGCGGCCGCCTGCCGGCCAGTTTACGGACGAGAAAAAATTGGCGCGGTAGAGGGCCAGCCCGCGGACGGGATCATCGCCGACGTCGCGCTTCGCCGTCTGCCCGTAGCGTTTGGTGAGGAACAGGCGCCAGGCGGCCTCCGGCAGCTTCGGCACAAGGAACGCGGGGATGTACCAGCTGCGGGCCAGTTGCCCGGCCAGCTGCGGCCACGCCCGTGGACGTGCATACCGGCTTCGCACCCAGCGGGCGAAGTGCCGCAGGTCCGGGCCCGAGATGGACGTGTACCGGCCGATCAGGCCCGCGGCCCTGGGGTCCTGGACGGAGGCCCAGCCCTGGATCGATCCCCAGTCATGGCCCACGAGATGGACGTCCGTGGCTCCGACGGCGGCCAGCACGGCGAACATGTCATCCACGAGCGCCTTTAGGGTGAAGTCCCCGGGGCGGCCGATGACGGCGGACGCGCCCGCGTTCCGGGTGTCGTAGGCGACCACGTGGTGGCTTCGGGCCAGATCACGGATGCCCGGCAGGTATACCTGATGGTCGTCCGGATAGCCGTGTACCAGCAGCAGCGTCGGCACCCCCGGTCCCGGCTCCCTGCCATACTCAAACACGGCAAGCTCGGCCCCGTCCGACGCGACGGTGCGCCGCCTTTCGTTGATCATCTCCATGCCGCCCAAGCTTAGGGCTTCCGGGAAAGAATCAGCTCATGGGCGCCCGCCGCGGCGGCGCCCATCGACTCCAGCACTGCCGTGGTGCGCCGGCGCGTCGCGGCGTCCGCGGCCGTACCGGCGCAACGGCCCTGCGGCGCGTCGGCCGCCACCGAGCACCAGCGGTAGGGTCCGCGGACCATCACCGACGGCGCCCAGGCCAGATCCGAGGCGGTCCAGGCCCCGGCCGCGTCCTGGCTGAACTGCACCCGGACCAACAGGCCCTCGTTGTTGACCACGAACGACGGCGAGAGCTCGGTGATGCCGTTGCCGAGCCCGTACACAATCCAGGTTCCCTTGTACTTCTCGATCGGTAGCACCGAATGGCTGTGGTGACCATAGATCATGCTGAACTGGCCGCTGTCCACGAGCGCATGGGCGACGTCGCGCTGCTGGGCGTTGGGCCCGGTTGAGTACTCCTCGCCGGCGTGCATGACCCCCAGCACGATGTCCGCGCCCAAAGCCCTGGCCTTGCGTGCCTTGGAAATCATGGCACCGGGATCGAGCAGGTCGACCTGCCAGGGTTGCTCGGCGCGCAGCCCGTTGAGGCCAAACGTGGCATCAACGACAGCGATCCTGGCCGCGGCGGTCTGCAGGATCAGTATTCCCTGCGACTCCGCCTCGGTCCGGTACGAGCCCGTGTGCCGGAGCCCCGCGGCGTCGAGGGTATCCAGGGTGCGGATAAGTCCCCGGGTGCCGCGGTCAACGGTGTGGTTGCTGGCCGTCGTGCAGGCCTGATAGCCCACGCCCCGCACGGCGGTGATGATCTGCGGCGGGACGTTGAAAGAGGGATACCCGGAGAATGGCCCGTCCGGGCCGGCCACCGGCGTTTCCAGATGGCAGATCGCCACGTCGCTCTGCTCGATGTAGCGCCGCTGGCCCTCCAGCAACGGCCCGAAGTCCAGCCCCGCCGCGTCGGCGGTGCGGGCGTCCTCGCGGGCCTGTTGCCAGAGCTGGGGGTGGACCAGCATGTCCCCGGTGACAAGGACGGAGGTGCACCGGGCGGCCGCACAGCCGGGACCCATCCCCGGCGTCGGCGTCGGGGTCGGGGTCGGGGTCGGCATCGGGGTGCCCGACGGCGGTTGGGCAACGGCGGCCGCTCCCCCGGTACCGCCGGTTCCCGCCGTGGGACTCGGGGCGTGGTCGGGCCCGGCGAGGAGGCCGCAGGATGCCAGCAACGGCGCGAGAACAACGGCCGCGGCGGCGGCCAGCATCCGGCCACGCAGACCTGCTCTGATGTTCCCCATGCCGGCCATCCTACGGTGAGCGGAATCACAACACACGGAGGCAATCGTTGAGAAGCCGTCGCCTGCATGAAAGAGTCACTTCATGACCAATCCCCTCCTGAGCCCCAGCACCCTGCCCTATGGACTGCCGCCGTTCGCGGATATCGAAGACGCACATTACGCCGAGGCCATCGAGGCGGGCCTGGCCGAGCACCTTGCCGAAATCGAGGCAATCGTGAACGAGCCGGCCGCCCCGACCTTCGAAAACACGGCTCTGGCCATGGAACGCTCCGGCAGGCTCCTGGAACGCGCCGCCGCGTCCTTTTTCACCCTGGTTTCCGCGGACGCCTCGGACGCCATCCGGGACCTCGAGACCCGCCTGTCCCCGCTCTTTGCCGCCCACCAGGACGCCGTCTACCTCAACCGCGGGCTCTATGAACGCTTCGCGGCGCTGGACGCAGCCGTCCTGGACGCGGAGTCCGCCCGGCTCGTGGAGGAATACCTCAAGGAGTTCCGGGCCTCCGGCATCCAGCTTGACGATGCGGGCCAGGAGCGCCTCAGGGACGTCAACGCCGAGCTTTCCCGGCTCGGCACCGAGTTCGGGCAGCGCGTCAAGGAGGGCATGAAGTCCGCTGCCCTGCTCCTTGACGACGCCGCAGACCTCACCGGACTGCCCGCCGACGACGTCGCCAGCGCCGCCGAGGCCGCCCGGACCGCCGGGCACGAGGGAAAGTTCCTGCTGACCCTGATCCAGCCAAGCAACCAGCCCGCCATGGCCGCGCTGGCGAACCGGGACGTCCGACGCCGTCTCTACGAGGCCTCCATCGGCCGCGGGAGCGACGGCGGCAGCTTCGATGTGCTCGATCTGGTCAAGGACATGGTCCGGCTCCGCGCCGAGAAGGCAAGCCTTTTGGGCTTCGCGAACTTCGCCGAACTCAGCGTGGACCGGCAGACGGCACCGGACTTCCAGGCCGTTCAGGCGATGATGAGCCGGCTGGCCCCGGCCGCGATCCGCAACGCCGACGCGGAGTCTGAGGCGCTGGCCGAGGCTGCCGGCCACCCCCTCGAGGCCTGGGACTGGGCGTATTACTCGGCCAAGGTCAAGCGGGAGCGGTATGCCGTGGACGAGCAGGCCCTGCGCCCCTATTTCGAACTGGACCGGGTTCTGAATGACGGTGTGTTCTTCGCGGCGAACGCCCTGTACGGCGTCACCTTCCACGAACGCGCCGACCTCGCCGGCTACCACCCGGACGTGCGTGTCTGGGAGGTGAAGAATTCCGACGGCACGGACCTGGGCCTGTTCCTGGGCGACTACTACACCCGTGACACGAAGCGCGGGGGCGCCTGGATGAATTCCCTCGTGGAGCAGTCCGGGCTGTTGAACACCCGTCCTGTGGTGATCAACAACCTCAACATCTCCAAGCCGCCGGCCGGCGAGCCCACCCTGCTGACGCTGGACGAGCTCCGCACCACGTTCCACGAGTTCGGCCATGCCCTGCACGGCTTGTTTTCCGCCGTCACGTATCCGCGGTTCTCGGGTACGAACGTGCCGCGGGACTTCGTGGAATACCCTTCGCAGGTCAACGAAATGTGGATCATGTGGCCCGAGGTCCTGGCCAACTATGCCCGCCACCATGCGACCGGCGAGCCCCTGCCGCAGGAGACCGTGGACAAGCTCGACGCCGCGCAGCTTTGGGGCGAAGGCTTCGGCACCACGGAATACCTCGGCGCGGCCCTGCTGGATCTGGCGTGGCATGTCCTTGACGGTTCCGAGATCCCGGACGACGCCGTCGAGTTCGAGGCAAAGGCACTGGCCGCGGCCGGGGTGGCGCACAGCCTGATCCCGCCGCGCTACCGGACCGGTTATTTCCAGCACATCTTCGCGGGAGGCTGGTACGCGGCCGGCTACTACTCCTACATCTGGAGCGAGGTCCTGGATGCGGACACCGTGGAATGGTTCAAGGAAAACGGCGGCCTCAGCCGGGCCAACGGCAATTTCTTCCGGGCCGAGCTGCTTTCCCGCGGCAACAGCCGTGACCCGCTGGAGTCGTTCCGCGCCTTCCGCG